>NZ_CP147874.1:312878-625756 GCF_045690335.1 Haloplanus litoreus
CAGAGCGTCGCGGACACAACTCGCCTCGTCCAGTCGCGCCTGGGCCGTCGACAGCGTCTCCGGCGGGAGGTCGACCCCCTCGGGAAAGAGCGTCGTCAGGAGTCCGGTCGTCTCGACGGCGGGTCCCCGCGTCACCACCAGGTCGTCGCCGGGGCGGGCGCCGTCCGGGCGCACCACGTCCGCGGGGTCGCCGACTGCGAGCGCCGTCGCCCCGCCGACCCACGGGAACGAACAGCCCTCGTAGCGGGCGGTGTGGCCGGTGACGACACTCACGCCGAGGTCACGCGCCTCCGCGTGGAGACCCCCCCACACCGCCGCGAACGCCTCGTCGCTCATGTCGGGCGGAAGCGAGAAGGAGACGGCGAGATGCGAGGGCGGGAGGCCGCTGACCGCCACGTCGGCGAGGACGATGTCGAGGGCGAAGCGCCCGGCGCGTCCGTATCCGAGGGGCGGAAGGATGGAGACGGGATCGGTGGCGACGGCGACGACCCGGTCACCCACGTCCAGCAAGCCGAAGTCGACGCCCGGCGTCGGGCCGAGGCGTACGTCGTCGCGGTCGGCACCCAACCGCGGCCGGACGTGTTCCTCGAAGAACTCGCGGTCGATCTTTCCGGGATCCGGCATACCGTCGCTCGCCGCGCCGGGAGTAAAGGCGTGCCGCTCCGGTCGGGGTCGTCACCGCGTCGTCCGGTCCGCGAGCACCACACAGGCCGTTCCGAGGACGAGGCTCCAGACGACGACGCCGAGGAGCGTCCCACGGACGGCGGCGCCGAAACCGTACCGGGGCGTGGCCACCGCGACGGCCGCACCCATGAGGACCGGAGCGACGGTGCTGCCGACTCGGCCGGCGGACTCGCCGAGGCTGACGAGCGACCCCCGGAGGGCCGCCGGAGCGACGGTCGAGATCGTGCTCCGGTAGAGCGTCAACACGACACCGAAGCCCGCGCCGACGACGGTGGCGCCGACCCCGACGACGGGAAGCGAGGGGGCGAGTGCGACGCCCGCGAGGCCCACCGCCGCCGCTGCCGTCCCGACGAGCAACGGCGACCGCCGGGTGTCGAAGGCGGCGGTCAGCCGACCCACCTGTGTCCCACCGACGGAACTCGCGACGCTGGCGAGGGCGACCAGCGCCCCCGCGACGCCGGGGGTCCCGTCCAGCAGGCGCACCACCACGATCGAGTTGTACGTCAGGAAACCGAACCAGAGGAAGGAGGGGACTGTCCGGCCGAGAAGGACGAGGGCGATTCGGCGCCGACGGACGAGAGCGGCCAGACGGCGCACGTCGAGGCCGCCCTCGCTCGCTACCGGGCCGGTCGCGGACTCCTCGAACCGCAGGTGGACGACCAGCGCCGCCGGCAGGCCGAGCGCGAACAGGTAGAAGGGGTACTGCCACGCGACGGCGACCAGCACCCCCGAAAGCAGGGGGAAGACGGCGAGCGAGAGGCCGACGGTGGTGAAACGCAGGCCCTGTGCCGTCGCCTCGCGCGCCCCCGAAAAGAGGTCCCCCGTGGCCGCGATGAGGACGGGCGCGATGCCGGTGAAGCCGACGCCTTGGACGAGTCGCAGGGCGACGGCGACCCGGAAGTCGTCGGTGAACGCGAGGGCGAGACCGGCGGCGCCGAACAGGGCGAGACCGGCGGTGAGTACCGGCTTTCGTCCCACGCGGTCCGACACCATGCCGACGAGGGGGATGGCGACGATGCCGGGGGCGGTGAAGGCCGCCATCACGAGACCGATGCGTGCCTCGGAGACGCCGTAGACGGGGAGCAGGGAGTCGAGCAGCGGCGAGACGAGCGAGGCGCCCATCGGTGAGACGACGCTACCGAGGAGGATCACTCTGAACCGCGGGTCGGTCACCACGTCGGCGTCCTCGCCGACGACTCGCGTCGCGAGTCCCACGGTGGCCGCAGTCGCGCGGCGATGTTGAGCCTTCCCGTTTCCCCTCGTCAGTCGGCCGCCGCGAAGCCCTCCTGCAGGGCGTCGGCCACCCGACCCGGGAACTCGCGGTGGAGCCAGTGGGTCGCGTCGTCGAGGAGGACGGCCCGCCCGTCCCGGCAGTAGGCGACGCTCTCTTTGGCCATCGACGCCCGGAGGAAGCGGTCCCGCGCCCCCCAGAGGACGAGCGTCGGCGGGTCGACGGGATCGGTTCGTTCCGGTGGCGGGTAGCGGGCTACCGCCCGATACCAGTTCACCATCGCGGTGAGGGCGCCGGGTTTGTCCCACGCTGCCCGATACCGCTCGATGTCGGCGTCGTCGAAGGTTCCGGGTCGACTCGACTCGCGCAGCGAGCGCTCGAAGAGGCGGTAGTTCCCCGCCTTCGCGGCCAGTTCGGGTACGCGCGGCACCTGGAAGGCGGCGACGTACCAGCTTCGACGGCGCTGGTCCCACGACCGGCGCAGGGTGCGCTCCATCACCGTCGGATGCGGGACGTTCAGCGCCGCGAGCGTCCGGACCCGGTCGGGGTGATCGAGCGCCAGCCACCAGGCCACGGCTGCCCCCCAGTCGTGGCCGACGACGTGGGCGGACTCGGCGTCGACGGCGTCGAGCAGGCCCGCCGCATCCGCGGCGAGCGTCGGGAGGCGGTAGGCACCGACGCCCGACGGCTTCTCGCTCTCGTTGTAGCCGCGCTGGTCGGGGACGATGACGCGATAGCCCGCGTCGGCGAGGCGCTCGGCGACCGGTTGCCAGCCGTACCAGAACTCGGGGAAGCCGTGCAACAGGAGGACCGGCGGCCCGCCCTCGGGGCCGAGGCGGACGACGTGCAGACGGACGCCGTTGGTCTCGACGGTGGTCGACGTGCCCTCGGACGGTCGGGGGCGAGCGGGATCGGTGGACACGTCCGGACGTGCGGCCGCGGTCACAAAAGTGCGCACCCCGGCGTCAGCTCATGAGTTTCTGGCCGTGGCCCCGTTCGACGAGGAGCAGTCCGACCAGTCCGAAGATGAGTACGGTGTACCCGACGGCGGCGAACAGGGCGTCCTGTGCCGTCGCGTACTCGCCGGTGCGGAAGATGATCGTCTTCCGGACCATCGCGATGACGCCGGTGTAGATGACGAGCCGGACGATCCGGCGCGTCTCGCTCTCCTCGGTGTAGGCGATGACCGTCTCGTACACTTCGACGATGATGAGGAGGAGCAGGCCGGTGTCGATGAAACCGATGACGACGAGCGGATCGGTGATGCGGCCGGCGAGCGTCGCTTGCCAGATCTGGATCATGAGGTCGACGACACCGATGGCAAAGAGGAGGGCAAAGACCGCTGCGGCGACGAGTTCGACCCCGTGGACGAACCGGTCGGTCATCGCGGAGATCTGACCCGGCGATCGAACCGTTGGGTCCGCTGCGTCGGGCGCGTCGGACGAACCCTCGCCGTCGTCGCTCATCGGTTACCTCTTTCGGGAGCGTACCGTGACACAGTGGTGAAACACGTGGGACCGAAGTATAACTGACGGAGGTCGACGCTCCGGCCGAAGGTATAGGTGCGTCGGGGTGTTACACACTCTCACCCGCCGTCGGTCGGTGGCCCGGGCGCCCGGGCGTGGTCGTCGGCTCGATACACCATCCATGACGGACGCAGGCATCCCGGAATCGGACCACGCGGATCACGTACCGCCGCTGTCGGTGTCCGCGGCCACGTCGCTCACCGACCGAATCATCGACAACGTCGAGGAGGTCATCGTCGGTCAACACGACGCCATCGAGCACATCCTGGTCGCGATGCTCGCGCGCGGCCACCTCCTGTTGGAGGACGTTCCCGGCGTCGGGAAAACCGTCCTCGGACGGGCCGTCGCCACCTCCGTCGACTGCTCGTTCAAGCGCGTCCAGTTCACGCCCGACCTCCTGCCCTCCGACGTCACCGGCGTCAACGTGTTCAACCAGAAGACCCGGGAGTTCGAGTTTCGCCCCGGCCCCGTCTTCGCGAACGTCGTCCTGGGAGACGAGATCAATCGCGCGCCGCCGAAGACACAGGCCGCCCTGCTGGAGGCGATGGCCGAAGAGCAGGTGACCGTCGACGGGGAAACTCGCCGGCTCCCCGAGCCCTTCACCGTCATCGCGACGCAGAACGACGTCGAACCCGGGCGGACCTACGATCTGCCGATGGCCGAAATCGACCGCTTCATGAAGAAACTCCGTCTCGGCTACCCCGACGAGGACGAGGAGACGGCGCTGTTAGAACGGGTCGCCGGCGACCACCCCATCGAGTCGCTCGGTCCCGTCGCCACCTTGGACGACCTGCGAGGTGCTCGCCGGACCGTCGCGGACGTGACGCTGAGCGAACCAGTCCGGCGGTACGTCTCGCGACTGGCGACTCACACCCGCGAAGGTGCGACGCTCGGCGTGAGTCCACGGGGCGCCATCGCCCTCGTCCGCGCCGCCCAGGCGCGGGCGGTGCTCGACGGGCGCGACTACGTCGTCCCGGACGACGTGCAAGCCGAGGCGCCGAGCGTCTGGAGTCATCGTATCGACGCCGACCGCCCGGGTCGTGACGTGGTCGAGGCCGCACTGACGGCCGTCGCCGTCGAGTGATGCTCCGCGTCCTCCCGACCCGCCGCGGACTCGCCCTCCTTGCCGTCGCCGTTACCGGCGTCGCCATGAGCGTCACGTTCGGGGCGCGCTCACTGGACGCCGTCGTCCTGCCCGCGTTCGTCGCGCTCGTCGCCGCGGGTGTCCAGCTCTTCCTGCTCGATCCGCCCCGCGCCGAGCGGACGCCGCCGCCGCCCGCCACCCCCGGGTCGACGGGCACGGTCGGGCTCTCCTTCCGCACCGACACGCCCGTCACCGCCGTCGTGCGCGACCACCTCCCCTCTGGCGTCGACGGCGACGCCGAGGCGACGGTCCTCGTCGGCGGCGACCCCGTCGAGTACGCGGTGACCTACCGCGAGCGCGGCGAACACGCCCTCGGTCCCGCGGCCGTGAGCGCCCGGGACGTCCTCGGCCTCGCGCGGCGCACGTTCGTCACCGAGGACCGGGACGCCGTACTGGTGTATCCGCGGGTGTTCTACCCGTCGACGGCCGTCAGCGAGCGGTTACGGGGCCTCGCCGCGCCGGACGAGGGCGCCGAACGCGGCGCGTTCGACCACCTCCGCGAGTACGCCCGCGGCGACTCCCTTCGGGACGTCCACTGGAAGTCGAGCGCCAAGCGCGAGGACCTGGTCGTCCAGGAGTTCGCCGACGACGACGACCAGCGGACGGTGACGATGGTGGCGGACGCCGCCCCCGGCCGGGCCGACGCGATGGCCGAGGCGGCCGCGACTGTCGGCTACGCCCTCCTCGACGAGGGTGTGGCCGTCTCGCTCACGACACCGGCCGGCCAACTCCTCCTGACACCGGGCGACACCGACCGACTGCTCGCCCACCTCGCCCGCGTCGGCGACGGCGACGTCGGTGTCGAGGCGGACGTCGCCGTCCGGGCGGACGAGGACACGGTGACCGTCCGCGTCGACGGCACGGTGCGCCCGTTCGATCCCGGTCGGCGGCGGCCGGTTGGTGGCGACGCGACGGCCCGCACGGACGACGGGACGCGGGCCGCGGTGCCGTCGCCGTCTCGGTCCCCGGAGGTGCGGGCGTGAGCACCGACACCCGTGCCGCCGGCGTCCTTCCCGGGTCGCTCGAACCGAACTTCCGCGTCGCCGCCCTCGTCGCCCTCGTCGCGCTGACCGCCTCCTACGGGAGCGTCCTCTATCACGTGACGGACGTGGTCGGGGGGTCGCGGCTCATGCTCGCGACGCTTCTGGGGACCGCGACGCTGGCCGTCGCGACGGGACGGATCCTCCGGGTGCGGACCGCGTTGCTCCTCACCGCGCTGTTTCTCGTCGGCGGCCTCGCGGTGTACATCCTCTCCGTCCCTGCGAGTCAGCGAGCGCTCATCTCGGTCGACCGACTGCTCTCCGACACCGTTGCCCTCCTCACCGGGCTGTCGGTCCTCCGCCTGACACAGGCGAACGTCTGGGCGCTCTCCGTCGCGCCGACCCCCGTGTTCCTCTCTTGGTATCTCGCGGTTCGCCGGCGGTACGTCGCGAGCGTCGCCGTCGGCGGCACGGCCCTCGCAGTCGTCGTGCTGACCGGCGACGCGGGGTCCGTCACGACCCTCGCGGGGACCGTCGGCGCCGCTGGCGTCGTCGGATTCGGGACGCTCGATCGGTACGGCGGCACGGCCGCACAGGTCGATACGCTGGTGATCCTGCTCGTGGTGATGGTGGTTGCGGCGGCGACGCTCTCGGTGGTGCCGTCGACGCGGGCGACCCCCGTCCTCCCCGACCGGAGTTCGCCGTCGGGTGTCACGAGCCTCGTCGACGCCCAGGATCAGGTGTCGGTGGTGGGTACCATCCGCCTCTCCCCGCAGGTGCAGTTCTCCGTCGAGAGTTCGGCCGAGAGCTACTGGTCGACGGCCACCTACGACCGCTACACCGGGTCTGGGTGGGTACGCTCCGGCGAGACCGACCCCTTCGTGGGGCGGTTGCGTGGTCCCCCCGGGGGCGGGCGCGAGGTGCGCCAGACGGTCACCGCAGAGACGGAACTGGGGGCGATGCCGGCGGCGTGGCGACCGACGGCGGTGACGGGGCTCGCCGAGTCCCGGATTCGGGTGACGCCACGGGGGAGCCTCCAGCCGACGACGACCATCGATCCCGGCGAAACCTACACCGTGACGAGTCGGGTGAACCGGCCGGACACGGCCGACCTCCGGGCCGCGGGCACCGACTACCCCGACGAGGTGGTCGAGACGTACACGCAGCTTCCGGCCTCGACGCCGGACCGGGTCGCGGACCGCGCGGCGGCGGTGACCGCCGACGCCGAGACGCCCTACGACAAGGCGGCCGCCATCGAGGCGTATCTGGAGTCGAACAAGCGGTACTCGCTGACGGTCGAACGGCCCGAGGGCGACGTCGCCGACGCCTTCCTCTTCGAGATGGACGCGGGCTACTGCACCTACTACGCGACGACGATGGTGACGATGCTGCGGGCGGAGGGCGTCCCCGCGCGCTTCGTCACCGGTTACACGTCGGGCGAACGCGTCGACGACGGCGAGTACGTGGTTCGCGGCCTGGACTCCCACGCCTGGGTACAGGTGTACGTCCCCGACGAGGGGTGGGTGCGCTTCGACCCGACGCCGGCGGCACCCCGGGAGTCCGCGGAACGCACCCGGATCACCGATGCCCGCCAGAGCGGCGAAGCGGGCGTCGACACCGAGGAGACGCTCGAATCGACGCCCACGCCGACGCCGGACGGCGGCGACGGGAGCACCGACGGGGGGACCACGCCGACGCCCACGCCGGACGGCGGGGCCGACGCCGCGGGCACCCAGCCCGGTCCGGTCGGCGACACCGGCGCGACCGCGCCGGTATCGACCGAGAGCGGTCCCAGCCTCCCGTCGCGGGAGACGCTGGCGCTGTGGGGGGTCGTACTCGTTGGCGTCGGTGCGGCGCTCAGGCGGACCGGCGCGGGCGCTCGTGCGGTCCGGGCGGTGTGGCTGCGGCGACGCGGGGCGCGCCGTGATCCCGACGCCGACGCCGTGCGGGCGTTCGAGCGACTGGTCTACCTGCTCGAACGCCAGGAGCGGCCGCGGCGGCCGGGCGAAACCCCGCGAGCCTACGTCGAACGCGTGACGGCCGACGACCGGGCCCGAGCGGTCCTGACGACGTACGAACGCGCCCGGTACGGTCCCGGTGTCGACCGGTCGGCGGCGGACGAAGCGACCGACGCCGTCGGCGAACTGGTTCGGGAGCGGACGCTGCCGACCCGTCCGTTCGTCCGGTGATCGGCCGTCCGAACCGCCGTGGCTGGGCGTCCCGACACTGTTTAATAGTCCCATCCAGTAGCTTTACCCTGTAATGTCGGAAGTCTGCTCGACGTGCGGGCTCCCTGAGGAACTCTGCGTCTGTGAGGACGTGGCCAAGGAGTCTCAGGAGATCAACATCCGCATCGACGAGCGCCGCTACGGAAAGGAGGTAACGATCATCGAGGGGTTCGATCCGAAAGACGTCGACATGGACAGCCTGTCGTCGGACCTGAAGTCCAAGTTCGCCTGCGGCGGCACCGTCGAGGACGGCTCCATCGAACTCCAGGGGAACCATCTCGGCCGCGTGGAGGACTTCCTCCGCGACAAAGGGTTCAACGTCGCGTGATCGTCACCTAGCCCGCCCGTCGAGCCACACCCTCCGCGAACCGCCCGTTCAGAACGGCGAGTCCGGCGTCTCGCCGTCGACTGCCGCTCCGTCCGTTTCGAGCGGTCCCTCCCACGCGTCCAGCCCGCCAGCCATGCTCTCGACGCGAGCCTCCCCCGTGCCCTCGTAGGAACTGATGAGCCGTGCGGCCTGTACGCTCGCCTTGCCGTGCGGACAGACGGTGACGATACGGTCGGCGTCGGCGAACTCGTCGATCCGATCCGGTAGGTCTCCGAATGGCACGTTCTCGCTGCCCGGGATATGCCCCCGGCCGAACGCCCCGGGTGATCGGATGTCGATCACTCGCGGCCGGTCGTCGCTCTCCAGCAACGCTTCGACTTCGTCGGGCGTGATTTCGGCGTCCATACGCGCCAAACGGGGGTCGAGCGGAATAAGCCCCCGGGTCGCTAGTCGGTGTGGAGGACCGCCGTCGGGAACCGCTCGCGCCGCTCGACCGGATCGACCGGCAGGTCCCGCCACTCGTTCAGGTCGGTCCCGGGAGCCGTCCACAGGCGCGTCGGCTTCCCGACCCGATCCGCGTACTCGGCGGCCGAGCGCGTCGTCGACGTCCATCGGTGCCCCCGTTCGTCACCCGCCACACTCCGAGTCCCACCCGTGGGAATCGGACGCACCGCTCAGTCACGGAGTCGGGCGTCCATTCCTACGCACTGATAATCGGACCCGTGTCTTCATGTAACCCGCCCATCGAGTGGCCAACCATGTTGCTGGATCAGTATCGACGGGCGCTGTGGGGGACGATGGATCTCCTCGGGATCACCGAATCCATCGAGCGCAAGATCGTCGCCGCGGTGACCATCCAGTTCGGCGTCGCCATCGTCCTCGCCGTCCTCCCGTTCCTCCTGAACGGTGCCGTTCGGACGCTGGTGACGTTCGGCCTCCTCGCCGGCGCCGCCGTCGCGTTCGCGAACACGCTACTCATCGCTCGCCGTGATTTCGTCGGCCCGGTACGGATGCTCGAAGACGCGGCGACGACCATCGCCGCCGGCGAGGTCGACGACGCCCACATAGAGGCCCACGATCAGGACGACGAGATCGGGAGCCTCGTCGCCGCGTTCGACGATATGCAGGCGTCGCTCGCGACCGTCTCCGCACAGGCGGACGCCCTCGCCGGGCAGGAGTTCGACGCGCCCGTTCTCGAGGAGTCGGTGCCCGGCTCGTTCGGCGACTCGCTCGACCGGATGGCGGACAATCTCCGGACGAACACCCGCGAACTGGAGGCGTTGACCGACCACCTCGAACGGACCGCCGACCGGTACGGCGACGTCATGGCCGCCGCCGCCGACAAGGACCTCTCGGTGCGGATGGACCCCGACGAGGAGAGCGCGGCCATGGCCTCCATCGCGCGGTCGTTCAACCGGATGCTCGACGATCTGGAGGAGACGGTCGGCGAGGTGTACGCCTTCGCGGACACCGTCTCGGAGCGGACCGTCGACACCTCCGCCGACCTCGGTGAGGTGGCGCGAGCGAGCGAGGAGATCAGCGATGCCACCGGGGACATTTCCACCGACGCGGAGGAACAGCGCGACCAGCTCCAGCGGATCGTGAGCGAGATGAGTGACCTCTCGGCGACGGTCGAGGAGATCGCCGCCTCGGCCGACAGCGTCGCCGAAGTGGCCACCCGCACCGCCGACATGGGCGACGAGGGGCAGGAAGCGGCCGTCGCGGCGCTCGACCGGATGGACGCCATCGAGACGCAGGCGACCGAGACGATGGATCAGCTCCGCGAACTCGACGACCGGATGGCTCGGATGGGCGACATCGTCGCCACAATCTCCGACATCGCCGAGCGCACGAACCTCCTCGCGCTCAACGCCTCCATCGAGGCCGCCCACTCGGGCGAGGGCGCCGAGGGCTTCGCCGTCGTCGCCGACGAAGTGAAGTCGCTGGCCGAGGAGGCACAGGCCGAGGCGACGGACGTTCAGGAGATCATCGACGGCGTGCAGACCCAGACCACGGCCACCGTCGAGGGGATGCACGAGACGACCGAGGAGGTCGCCGACGCGGTCGAAACCGTCGAGGACGCCATCGAGTCGCTCGACAACATCGCGGCACTCGCTCGCGAGACCGACGAGGGGATGCGGGAGATTTCGGACGCGACCGACCAGCAGGCCGCCTCGACCGAGGAGACCGTCGCCATGGTCGAACAGATCGAGACGACGAGCGAGGAGACGGCCACCGAGGCCACGAGCGTCGCCTCGGCCGCGCGGGCACAGACGGACTCGCTCGACGACGTCTCCGGCCGCGTCGACGACCTGGCCGACCAAGCGGATACCCTCCTCGCGTTGCTGGAGGCGTTCGAACTCTCGACCACGGAGTCGACGACCCGGGCCGACCCCGTCCCGGCCTAGCTCTCCGACTCGTCGTCCGCCTCCGGCGGCCGCGACGACAGGCGTTCGAACCGCTCCCGTAGCGCTCGCCGGCGCGCCGCCGTCCCCGACGGATCGTGTCTCGCCGACGCGAGCGCGCCGTCTTCGAGGGTCACGGTCAGGACCGCGTCGGCCGTCCGTGCCGCCGGCGGCAACGCCGTCGCCTCGACGGTCAGGGCGACCAGGCACCCATCCTCGCGTTCGACCTCGAGCGTCGCCAGGCCGTCCTCGATCCGATCGACTACCGCCCGGTACGTGCCGTCGGGGATCACGCGTACCCCTCCGTCAGGACGCGCTCGCCGTTCGCCGTCGTCACGATCACCGTGTCGCCGTCGTTGTTCCAGACCGGCCGCGTCGATCCCCAGTAGAGATCGGTGGCGGTGTCGGTGCCCGCCCCGGTGTGCAGCGTCAGCGTCGCCCCCGGGGCGAGCGTCGTGCCCGCCGGGACGGTGTAGGTCGCCCCCGCCGCGTCCGCCACCGTCCACCCCGAGAGGTCGAGCGGTTCCGTCCCGCCGTTCGCGAGGACGAGGTACTCGTCGTCGAGGTTGTTTCGGTCGTCGCCTTCGGCGTCGGCGTGGACCGTGACGAGGCGCAGACCGCCTTGGTCACGGCCGCCGTCGGTCACCGGCGGCGTCGTCGCCCCGTCCGTCGCGTCGACCGTTACCCGCGCCGTCACCGGGTCCGTCGTGCCCGGCGGAACCGGATCGCCCTCGCGGAGTCGTACCGGGTCCGTGGGCGCCGCTCGCTGTGTCGCCACGGTCGTTCTCGCCCCGTCGCTCACGAGGACGACGTGGCCGTGCGTCGCCGTCCAGTACGTCCGGACCGAGCGGTCGGCGAGTCGGGACAGCGTCTCCGCGTGGGGGTGCCCGTACCGCGAATCGGCGGCGCTCGAGATCACCGCCACTCGCGGGTCTACGGCGCCGAGAAACACCGGATCCGTGCTGCCTCGACTCCCGTGGTGGCCCACGGCGAGGACCGTCGACCGGAGGGCCGCGCCCTCGGTCCGGACGAGCGTCGACTCCCCGGCGTCCTCCGCGTCGCCCGTCAGCAGGACGCTCGTCTCGCCGAACGACGCCCGCAGGACGACGCTGTTTTCGTTCCGGTCGCCGCCGGCCAGCGGCGTCTCGGGCGGACCCAACACGTCCACGTCGACGCCCGCCAGCGGAATCTCGTCGCCCCGGTGGGTCACGTACAGCGGCACGTCGTGGGTCTCCACCGCGTCGAGGTAGCGCTCGTAGGTCCGGGTGCTGGCGACGAGGCCCGAGTCGTAGACGGTGCCGACGCCCCCCGCCTCAGTCTCGTAGTATTCGATCACCGCCGCGTTACCGCCGATGTGGTCCGCGTCGGCGTGGGTCGAGACGAGGGCGTCGAGTCGGTCGATGCCCTGCCGCCGGAGGTAGTCGAGGACGTGACGCCCCTCGTCGGTGAAGTCGCCGGTGTCGACCAGTAGCGTCTCGCCCGTCGGCCCGACGAGGAGCGTCGCCGACCCCTGGCCGACGTTGACGAAGTGGACCGAGAACGTCCCGTTGCCGCCCGGTTCATCCGGCGACGGCGGTGGGCCCGCCACCGTGGGCGTCGGCGTCGACGTGGCGGTCCCGCCCGGCGCGGGTACCGGCGCGCCGCTACACCCCGCGAGGAGGACGGCGAGAGCGAGCGCCACGGCGAGGTGTCGGCGGCTGACTGGCACGGCCATCCTTCGGCACGCGAGCGGTTAGATGCATCGGGCACCCCGAGTATTATCAGTGATAGCGAGGCACCAACGGCTATGTCGCTCCCGCGGGAGGTGTGGCCCGACGGATGAGTGATGGACCGACGCTGTCGGTCGGCGGCGGAGCGTCGGGGGCCGGCGACGGTCCCGTACCGGCGCCACGGCCGCCGGACGACGCCGGGGCGTGGTACGCACCGGACGTGGTCGCACAGTACGAGGTGTCGCCCGGCGTGGTGGCGACGATTCGCGAAACCGACGACGAGTTCGCCTACGGCGTCCGCGAACCCGGTCTCGGTCCCGTGGACCGCGCCGCGATGGAACGTATTCGCGAGCACTTCACCGTCGTCAATCGCCGCCGCCCGTTGACGCGGGAGGGGACCGCCGAACGCGCCGCGGCGGGGTTCGAACCGAAGTACCGCCGAGCGCTCGACCGCCTGATCGACGCCTCCCCCGCCGCGTGGCGCCGACTCACCTACCACGCTCTCTGTGAACTCCGACTGCTGGAGGCGTCGACACCGCTCGCCCTCGACGACCGGATCGAGGTGGTCGACGTGGGACGCGGCGACGACCGGGTAGTCGTCCACACGGAGAACTACGCCCCCGCCCAGACCGACTTCGACGCCGACGCCCGGTTCGTCGACCGGGTCGCCGGCGAGCGCCTCCGTCGGTACGCCGTCGACTTCGCGGGCTTCGACGTGCCCGTAGTGATCTACCGCGAACATCTCCTGGGGAGCGACCAGTTCTCGACGAAATATGCCGTCCTCGAGCCGGATCTCCTCCCCGGCGACGAGCAACTCATCGAGGAGTGCAAGGAGCGTATCTGGGAGGCCAACGTCGAGGACGTCGTCGAGGATCGGCACGCCTTCGTACGGGAGCGCGCCCGCCAGTTTCTCTCCCGCCGGCTCACCGCCCGCAACACGCGAGCGTGGGTCGCGGCGACGAAGTATCGCCTGACGACGGCGCTGGCGGAATACGGCCTCGCGGTCCCGCCCGTCGACAGCCGGTACGCCACCGACCGCCTCGACGACCTGGTCTACTACGTCCTCCGCGACTACGTGGGCCACGGCGTCCTGACGATCCCCATCCGCGATCCGTCCTTGGAGGACGTAGAGGCCAACCGCGTCGGCGAACGCGTGAAGGTGATCCCACGGGCCGACGAACTCCCCGTCGGTCGGGTGCCCACGAACCTCGCTTTCGACGACGAGACGGCCTTCGTCAACGTCGTCACCCAGCTCGCCGCGAGCGACGGGACGGAACTCAGCGCGAGTCGGCCCAGCGCGAAAGTGAACCTCGAACCGCCCGGCGTCGACGAGACGATTCGATGTGCCGTCGCCCTGCCCGTCATCTCCGAAGACGGCCCGCACGTCTCCATCCGAAAGCAGGCCGGCGACGCGATGACGCCCGTCGACCTGATCGACCGCGATGCGCTCTCGACGGAGCTCGTCAGCCTCCTCTGGATGCTGTACGAGAGCCACGGCGTCGTCCTCTTTTCGGGGCCGACGGGCGTGGGGAAGACGACGCTCATGAACGCCCACATGCCCTTCGTCCCCTACGACGACCGCCCCGTCTCCATCGACGAGGGGAGCCGCGAGGTGCGCCTCCCCCACGAGACGGGAATCTCGCTGACGACTCGCGACCACGAGAACGAGTACAAGCGGGTGACGATGGCCCGGTTGATGACCGAGACGAACTACCTGAATCCGGACGTGGAGGTCATCGCGGAGATCAACACGCCCGCCTCCTTCGAGACGTTCGGCGAGACGCTCAACACGGGACACGGCGTCATCGGCACCACCCACGCCGAGGACGTCGAGACGCTCATCAACCGCGTGATCGAGCAGGGGCTCGCGCCGTACCTCCTCCGGGAAATCGACCTCGTCGTCTTCCCCCACCACGTCGACGGCGACCGCTACGTGGCCGAGGCGGTCGAACTTCTGAGCGAGCGCGAGTACGAGACCCTCGACGGCGGGACGCTCCCCTCGGGCGCCGTCGAGAAGGGCGGGCGCACCCTCTACTGGAACGTCGTCGCGCGCCGGGACACCGACGGCCGCTTCCGCGTCGACTACGCCCACCCGCATCTCGACGACGGCCACCGGTCGCTCGGCTTCCGCCTCTTCCACCGACTCGCCGACGCCAGCGACCGCGAGGTGGAGGCCGTCGAAGCCGAGTTCCACCGGAAGCATCGGTACGTCCAGTATCTCGTCCAGGAGGGCGTCACGGATTTCGAGGCGCTGTTCGGCTTCGTCTCCGACCTGCGGACGGACGAGGCGGCGACGGTCGAACGAGCGCGGAGCGGTCCCGGCGACTGATAGCGATCGCTGTAAGTCATTCCCGGTGGGTCGCCGGCTACCCGAACTCGGTCGGCGGCAGGTTGTTGTAGACCGTCCCGTACTCGCCGTCCCGGACCACTGGCGTGACGCACGATTAAGTGTCCGGAGCGACCATCGCTGTTATGAGAAGCTATACGGTAGCCAACATTTGGGGAATCCCGATTCGGATCAACACGTCGCTGTTGATCTTCCTCCCCATCCTCGCGTGGCTGATCGGGAGCGGGCAACAGATCGAACTCTACGCCGGGGTCATCGAGAGATTCACCGGCATCGGGTTCGACATCGCTCGCCTCCGGGCCGGATCGACGCCGTGGCTGATCGGCGTCGTCGCGGCGGTGGGACTGTTCGTGAGCGTGACCGTCCACGAACTGGGGCACTCGTGGGTCGCCATGCGCTACGGACTGGAAATCGAGTCGATCACGCTCTGGATCCTCGGCGGTCTCGCGGCGCTGAAGACCTTCCCGAAGGAGTGGAACCGGGAGTTCTGGATCGCCATCGCCGGTCCCGTGACGAGCGTCCTCGTCGCCGCGGTCTGTTACGCCGCGGTTCTGGTGGTACCGGAGTCGCTTCCAGTCCCCCGGTTCGTCTTCGGCTGGCTCGCCATCGTGAACGTCACGCTGGCGGTCTTCAACCTCCTGCCGGCGTTCCCGATGGACGGCGGGCGCATCCTGCGTGCGCTGCTCGCCCGCTCGCGCCCCTACGGCACCGCGACCCGTATCGCCGCCCGGATCGGCGTCGGCTTCGCCTTCCTCTTTGCCATCGTCGCCGTCCTCAACTTCCAGCTCATCCTGTTGCTTCTGGCCTTCTTCATCTACGGCGCCGCGACGACGGAGTCGAAGGCCGTCCTCCTCGACGAACTCCTCGAGGGACTCACCGTCGGCGACATCATGACCCGGGAGCCGGCCACCGTCGACGCGACGACGACAGTCGAGGAGTTCGGCCGGCTGCTACTTCGGGACCGCGAGTCGGTCCACCTCGTGACCGACGGCGGGATGCCGGCCGGTCTCGTCACGCTCGAGGACCTTCGTGCGGTCAAGCGGACGGATCACGCGACGATTACGGTCCGAGAGATCATGCGCGACGTGCCACGGATCGACGCGACCGCCGACGCCTTCGACACGCTGGTTTCCCTCCAGGGGGCGGACGGAATCGACGCCATCGTCGAACGCGACGGGGCGCTCGTCGGCGTCCTCTCCGAGGCGGACTACGCCCACGCCATGACGATACAGCGAGGGTTCCGGAGCAGCGTCGGCGGGTAGCAGTGCGGAGCGCCCCGTGACAGTTATTGCCGTACCCGACAATCTTCGATCGTATGTCCCAACAGATCCAACAGGAACTCGACGTCGACCGGTTCACGCTCGGCCTCGTCGGTCCGGACCAAGAGTGGGCGGGAACGGTCGCCGACGGCGGCACGGTGCGCACCCACACGCCACCCGCGTGCTGGGGACCGATGATCACGCCCGAGTTCCGCGGCGGTCACGAGGTCACACGTCCGATCCGTGTCGAGAACGCCGAACCCGGCGACGCCATCGCGGTCCACATCCGCGACGTGGAGGTGACGAGCGTCGCCACCAGCACCGGGAGCATGGCCGAACGCGAGGGCGCCTTCGGCGACGACCCCTTCGTCGACCACCGCTGTCCCGAGTGCGGGACGGCGTGGCCCGAGTCCGTCGTCGAGGGGACCGGCGAGGACGCCATCAGATGTGCGGAGTGTGGCGCCAACGCCTCCTCGTTCGGCTTCGAGTTCGGCTACACCGTCGCCTTCGACGACGACCGGACCGTCGGGCTGACCGTCGGCGACGCGGGCGCGACGGACCTCGCCGAACGCGCCCACGAAGCGATGGCCCTGCCCGAGCACTCCCGCCAGCACCCCATCCTGCTCTACAAGCCCGCCGAGATTCCGGGGACGCTCGGCCACCTCCGCCCCTTCATCGGCAACATCGGCACGACGCCGCCACGGGAGTTCCCCGACTCACACAACGCCGGCGACTTCGGGCAGTTCCTCATCGGCGCCGGCCACGACTGGGGCCTACCGGACGAGGACGCGCTGGCGGACCGGACCGACGGCCACATGGACTCGAACGACGTGCGGCCGGGGGCGACGCTGATCTGTCCGGTGAAAGTCGAGGGCGCCGGCCTCTACGTCGGTGACCTCCACGCCAACCAGGGCGACGGCGAACTCTCCTTGCACACGACCGACGTGAGCGGCCGCACGGAACTGGGGGTCGAGGTCATCAAGGGCCTCGACATCGACGGCCCCCTGCTCCTCCCGAACGTCGAGGATCTGCCGGACATCGCGAAGCCGTACACGGGCGCCGAACGCGAGACCGGCACCGAACTGGCCGCGCAGTACGACGTGGACGAGGTGGCCGACGCCGCGCCCATCCAGGTGATCGGCTCGGGCGCGACGATCAACGACGCCACCGACAACGCCTTCGACCGCGCGGGCGCCCTGCTCGACATGACGGAAGGCGAGGTGCGCGCCCGCTGTACCTTCACCGGCGGCGTCGAAATCGCCCGCCTGCCCGGCGTCGTCCAGCTGTCGATGCTCGCGCCGATGGACCGCCTCGAATCCGTCGGCCTCGCCGACACCGTGCGCGAGCAGTACGACCTGTGAACGGGGGCCGTGCGCCTCGCTCCCGCCGTACGCTCACCCCCCGCGCATCGCCGGAAACACCGCCACCTCGGCGTCCGCCGGACAGTCGTCGTCGAGGGCTGCGCGCTCGCCGTCGACGGTGACCCGCACGCTCGGCCGGAGGGCACCGTCCTCGTCGACGAGGTGGGACTCGGCGCGCGGGTAGGCGGTCACGAGGGCGTCGAGGACGCCGCGTACCGTCGGTTCGTCCGGGTCGACACCGACCCGCTTCGTACCCGTCGCCGACCGCAGGGGGCCGTACACCGTGAGGTCCATACGTCCCAGACGGGCGCCGTCCGCAAGTATCGTCGCGTTTCGAACCGCGTGCACGTCCCATCGCGCGGAGTCCCCCGATCGGGCGAGCGTGACTTCCGACGGCGACAGGCTTAGGGTCGAGACACACGATACCACGGTGCATGGAAGCCGAAACCGCGTGTCAACGCTGCAGCGAGTCGTTCGACTACCGCGAGTCGACCTGCCCCCACTGTGGGTGGAGTCGCGAGGAGTGGGTCGCCGACGGGCGCTACGGACTGGGCCGTGCCGGTCTGGGGGCGCGTGACTGACGATGGGCGCCGAAAACGAGTGTCTCGGCTGCGGCGTCGACATCGACTACGACGCGGACGCCTGCCCGGAGTGTGGTTGGGACCCGGCTGACTTCGCCGCCCGCGGCCGCTACGGGCTGGCGAAACCGGGCCACGGCGAACCGGGGGACGACGGGGACGGTGATCGCGACGGGGCGAGCGCGCCGCCGCCTGGCCCCGGTGGCCTGCTCGGCTTCTAGTCCGACCGCATCGACAGCGGCGGCCGGTCCTCGGCGCGGCGTGACTCGTGGAGTGCGTCACAGACCGACCCCTGCCCGCTCATGTTGACGCCGGCGAGTCGCGTCCTGTGGCGCACCGTCTCGAACGCCGCCGGGGCGATGGGGTCGCCCTCCGGCGTCCGGAACAGTGCGGGATGATCGTCGGCCAGCAGGCCGGTCGCCCGCGCCTTCTCGAGGTATCGCTCCAGCGGCTCGGCGTCGACGGTCACCGCGAGCGAGCCGTCGCGGACCCACACCCGGGCGCGGCCGGCCTCCTCGTCGATGGCGAGGTCCGCCCGCGTCAGTTCGACGATCTGGTCACCGTCGAGGCCGGCGTCGAGGAGTACCTCCGTGGCGTCGTGCTGGCGGGAAACCCGCGCCTTCCCGTCGAGTTCGGCGCGGACGGGCGCGACGCTCCCGTCGGCGTCGGGGAACGCCTCGCCGAACGACAGCCCCTCGTTGACGCCGCGGTTGATCTCCGTCTCGTGCATGTGTTCCCGGAGGTCGATCCGGACGTCGGTCACCCCCGGCAGCGACGCCACCTCGTCGCGGGCGTCGGTCGCCATCATCCACGCGAAGGCGGGCGAACACCACGCCGTCGGGAGCGTGAACGCGACGGACACCCTCTCCCCTTCGATCCGAATCTCGTCCACGTAGTCGAGTTCGACGATGGAGGTGTCGAGTTCGGGGTCTGTGACCCGGTCGAGGCGCTTCCGGACCCGGGTGGCCGTCACGTCGTCGTCGAGTGAGTTCGCGCCCATGGGTCAGTCGTCCGCCGGGCCCGCGGCCGTGTCGCCGGCGTAGTGGTCCGCGAGGCCGAACTCCTCGGTCACGTCGTCCGACCGGAACTGTTCTCTCTTCGCCTCGATGTCGATATCGTACAGGCGGGCGGCGTTCTCGCCCATGATCTTCTTTTTCGTCTCCAGATCGAGTTCGACGCCGTACTCGTCGCGCTGTTCCTCGGTCAACTCGGCGTTCATCACCACGTCGACCAGCCAGTCCGGATTCCAGAGCGCGTAGTCGGAGCCGAAGAGGAGGCGGTCCTCGCCCAGCCAGAAGAGGAGTTCGCCCATGATCTCGCCGAACTTCCGCGGTCGGTGGACCGCCATCGGCGCCGCGACGGCGAGGCCGCCGTAGACGTTCGGCTCCTGGGCGGCGATCCAGCAGAAGTCGTCCAGTCGCGGCAGGCCGACGTGTTCGACGACGAAGTTGAGTTCGGGGAAGGAGGTGGCGGCGTCGTCGACGTCGGCAACGTCGAAGGCGTCGCGGTTGAGTGGGCGGATGGTCGGTCCCTTGTGGGGGTGGACGTTCCGGATTCCCAGGTCGGCACACTTCTCCAGAAACCGGAACGACTCCTCGCTGTCGAGGCGCCACCCCTTCGAATCACCGCGCCACTCCGCCGTGTAGAGTTTCACGCCCTGGAGGTCGTACGTCTCGTTCAGTTCCTCCAGATACGCCAGTCCCTCCTCGCCGTCCCGGGGGTCGAAGGCGCCGTTGAGGACGAACCGCTCGGGGTACTCCTCGGCGAGTTCGGCGTTCTGCTCGGCCGTGTTGAAGCCATCGTCGTAGAAGTCCGTGAGGTAGGTTGGCTGGAAGATGCCCATGTCGACCGCCGCCGACCCGAACAGGTCGTTCATCATCCGGTCGGCGCCGTACTTGCGGTACTCCTCCAGTGACCACTGACGCTCCTCCGGGGTGAACGCCGTGTGGTAGTCGTAGAAACACTGGATGAACTGCTCGCCACCCTCGTGGACGATGTTCTCCTCGCTCGCGTCCCACAGGTGCAGGTGCGAGTCGATGACGAACACGTCCTCTCCCTCGTACTCGTACATGGTACGACCGTCCGTGAGTAATGATACCAAATAACTATTATGGTCGTTCGTGATTGTCGGTGGAGCAACGTTTTTTGTGTCGGGGGTGAACCTCCCACACATGCTCGCCGCACGACTGCACGCCTACACGGACGACATGAGCGAGGCGCTCTCCATCGACGAGGTGGCGCGGCCCGCCGTCACCGGCCCCGACGACGTACTCGTCGAGGTGGAGGGCGCCGGCTGGTGTCAGACTGACAACCACATCATCGAGGGGATGTGGACCGACTACGCACCACAGGACCTCCCCATGACGCTCGGTCACGAGAACGCGGGAACGGTCGCCGAAGTCGGCGGGAACGTCGACATCGTCGAACCCGGTGATCGGGTGATCTGCCACCCTCACGTGACCTGCGGCACCTGTCGGCCCTGCCGTCTCGGCGAGGACATGTACTGCGAGAACGCTCAGTTCCCCGGGCTGACGACCGACGGCGGCTTCGCGGAGTACCTCCTCACGAACGAACGGGCGGTCATTCCGCTTCCCGATGGCGTCGACCCGACGGACATCGCCCCGCACGCCGACGCCGGCATCACCGCCTACCACGCCGCGAAGAAGGCCGTCCGCGAACTCGACCCCGGTGATCACGCCGTGGTCATCGGCGTCGGCGGCCTCGGCCACATCGGTCTCCAGTGTCTCGACGCGATGAGCGCCGCCGAAATCACGGCACTCGATCTCAAACCGGCGGCACGCGACCTAGCGGCGGATCTCGGCGCCCACCACACAGTCGACCCGGCGAGCGCGGACGTGGCGGCAGAAATCGAGGGAATCACCGACGGCGTGGGCGCCCAGCAAGTCCTCGACTTCGTCGGTGCCGACGAGACGACGGGCTACGCGCCCGACATCGTCGCCGCGGGCGGCGACCACCACGTCGTCGGCTACGGCGGCCACATCCACGAACCGTCACAGGCGCTCGTCAACGGGGAGTTCGCCTACCGCGGCACGCTCGTCGGTCGGTACACCGAACTGCAGGAACTGGTCGCGCTCGTCGACCGTGGCGACGTGGAACTGCGTACCTCGCGGTACGATCTCGACGACATCAACACCGTGGCCGAACGGCTCGAACACGGCGAAATCGAGGGCCGAGCGGTCGTCGTGCCACCGTAAGCGGCGTCGCTCGCGCGGTCACTCGCCGTCCTCGTCCTGCGGTCGCTCGACCCGTCCGTCCTCCGCCGCCGCGATGCCTCCGAACTCGAAGCGGGCGCCCCCGTCCGCGCTCTCGGTCACCACCACCTCCCAGCCGTGGGCCTCCGCGATGCTCCTGACGATGTTGAGACCGAAGCCCGTCCCGTCCGGATCGGTCGAGTACCCCGTCTCGAACACCCGGTCGCGCTCCGACTCGGGGATGCCGGGGCCGTCGTCGGCGACGTAGAACCCGTCGTCGGTGCGCCCGACGGTGACGGTCAGTTGGGCATCGCCGCCCTCGCCGCTCGTCGCTCCCCGCGTGAACGACTCGACGTCGGCATCGCGACCGGCCGCCGCCGTCCCCTCCGGGGCGCCCGACCCCGGGTCGGAGGGGCCACGTTCGACGCTGTCACCGGACTTCGTCCGGTTGCCCGTGGAACCGTGTTCGACGCCGTCGCCGGCCTGCGGCCGGCTGCCCGCGGAACCATGTTCCACGCTGTTCCGAAACAGGTTCTCGAACACCTGGACGAGTCGCTGCTCGTCGCCCTGGACGACCCCTAGCGAGTCCTCGACGACGAGCGTCGCTGCCCCCGTCGTCGTCGTGTTCCACGCCCCCTCGACGACCGATTCGAGGTCGACCGGGGTGAACTCGCTCACTGTCCGCCCGTTCCGTGCCAGCGTGAGCACGTCGTCGATCAGCTCGTTCATCCGGTCGAGTGCCTCCCCGACCCGCTTCAGGTACTCCGCCGCTCCGGTCTCCCGGGCGAGTTCGAGGTTGCCCTGTGCGACGTTCAGGGGGTTGCGAAGATCGTGTGAGACGACGCTCGCGAACTCGTCGAGGTGTTCGTTCTGGTGGGCGAGTTCCTCCTCGCGCCGGGCGAGCTTGTCCCGGGCCGCCATCGAGTCGAGGGCGTGGCCGACGCTCTCGCCGAGTTCCGTGAGTGCCTCCCGCTCCGAGGCGTCGAACACGTTCGATCGATTGGCGTAGACGCTGAGAAGGCCGTAGACCCGGCTAGCTCCGACCAGCGGGACGACCGCCATCGACGCCACCCCCCGGCTCTCCAGGAGGTCCCACCACGGTTCCAGACTCGGCTCCGCGAACACGTCCTGCACGGGCTGGATCTCTCGCGTCCGGATCGCCTCCCCACCCGGTCCCCGGCCGAGTGGCTCGGTCGGATCGACGGTGACCTCGAGCGAGTCGATATACTCGTCGTCGTGACCCGCCCACGCCACCGGGCGAATCCGTGTGGTTCCCGGCGCGTATCGACCGAGCCACGCGCTGTCGTAGATGTTCGACGCCGTGAGTCGCTCGCAGACCGCCGTTTCGAGTTCCGCCCGGTCGGTCGCGTTCATGATCTCCTGGGTCGCGATCCGGAGCGTGTCGTTGATCCGGGTCAACTGGGCCGCGCGGTGTCGCTGGTGTCGGCCGCGGGCGTCGTAGACACCGATCACGACCCCTCCGAGCACACCGAGCGTGGTAGCGTTGAGGAGCGTCCCACCCGTCGCCAGCATCGACTGGCCGCGAACGGCGGCGTCGAGAAATAGCCAGCCGATGGCGGCACCGAGCGACAGCGAACCCACGCCTCCCCACGCCATCACCCGGTCGGCGAACTGCTCGGGAACGAGTTCACCCCGACGGACCAAGGTACCCACGCCGGTTATCGACAGCGAGAGCAACAGCGGGACGAACGCCTCGACTACCACCAGCGCCGGCGTCGACCACAGCAGAACGGCGGTCCGAAGGTGGAGCGCCGAGAGCGCGAGACCGGCCACCGTGACGACCGTTCCGCTCGTCCGTGCTGACCATCCCCCCATTGTACGTTCCATTCGGCCGCCCCCCGTATATACGCTCGCCGACAGAATCACCTGTGAGAATCGAACCCTCGTCGGTGCGCCGGCAGGCCTATGTCACTCGGGGCCTGCGGTCGGACGATGTTGGTACCGAGCCACACCGCCACCGTCCCGGGTCGCCTCGTCGTGACCACCCTCACGTCGGTTCGACACCACCGTCGCCGTCTCGCCGGGCACGCGGACCGGTGGTGGTCGCGGCGATGACCGATCCCCTCGCGAGCGTCCGGACGGACGGGGCGAGAATGGCTCTCGCCGTCGTCGGCGTCCTCGCCGTCGTCGTTGTCGGATTCGGGGTGGTCGTCGGGTCGATCAGGCTCCTCCTGCCGGTGGTGTATCCACTCGTCCCGTCCGCCGATCCGACGGTCGTCGCGGCCGCCGTCGGCTTCACCCCCGCCGCCGTCTACGGCGTCGCCGTGGCCGTCGTCCTCCGACGGTGGCTCGTCGCCGAAGCGTGAGTCGACGGTCCGGCGGAACGCCGACCTCGTCGAACCCGTCGCCACTCGCTCCACCTCGAAGGGGCGGGGGATGGACGTCTACGCGCCGGTCCCCGTCACGCTCGTCTGCCGGCGGGCCGACGGTTGCTCACCGGAACAGGACCGTCGGTCCTCGCTCGACCGCTGTCACCGACTCCTCGGGACCGATGCCGGGAAGTCGCACCGTCGCGATCGATCCCTCGGCGTCCGTCCGTGCCTCGATCTGGAAGGAGCCGCCGTACCGCGTCACGATCCAGTTGACCAGCCACAGGCCCAACCCCGACCCGTGGACCAGTTCCGTCTCCTGGCCCCCGGCGATGACGGCCGTCTCCATGTCGTCGATTCCCGGCCCGTCGTCGGTGACGGTGACGGTCACCCACTCGTCGTCGTCAACGGCCGCCACCTCGACCCACGGCTCGGCGGCCGGGTTGTGTCGGACCGCGTTCCCCGCGAGTTCGACGAGCGCCCGTTCCAGTTCCGGACCCGCACAGATCCCGCGTTCGGTGTCGATCCGCGTCTCGACGGTCGCTCCCTCGGGGAGGCCGGATACGACCGCCTCGAACAGACTCGACGGATCGAGACGGGTCGGATCGCGCTCTCGCCGGGCGTTTCGCTCCAGTTCGCGTGCCTGCTCGCTCAGACTCACCAGACGATCCGCCGTCCGTTCGATGCGTTCGCCCAGAGTAGCGAGGTCCGCCGGCTCCACGTCCCCCTCCCGGAGCAGTCTCCCCGTCCCGCTGACGACGTTCATGTCGTTGCGGAGGTTGTGCCGGAGCACCCGGTTCAGCAGTCGTATCAGCTGTTCGGTGCGCTTGCGCTCGGTCACGTCCGTCTGGAAGCCGAGGTAGTGGCTGATCGTGCCGTCCTCGGCGTCCACCGGACTGAGGCGCACCTGGCTCCAGAACGGCGTTCCGTCCACCCGGTAATTGATGAGTTCGACCGACGCCGGCTCCTCGCGCTCGATGCGCTCGCCCAACAGGTCGGTCGCCCCGGGATCGGTCGCCTCGCCCTGTAGGAACCGACAGTTCCGTCCCAGCATCGCCTCGGCGTCGTAGCCGGTCACGCGCTCGAACCCCTCGTTGGCGTAGACGAGCGGCAGGTCGCCGTCGCGTGCGTCGGCGATGGATATTCCCACCCGTGCCTCGTCCATCGCCCGGGTCTTCAGGTGGAGTTCCCGCTCCCGTGCCTTCCGAGCGGTCACGTCTCGACCGACACCCTGGACGCCCGTCACCTCCCCGTCCGCCCGGATCGGCGTGCCGTTCACCGCGACGACGACGCGCTCGCCGTCGGTGTCCTCGAAGGTGAGTTCGAGGTCCTCGACCGTCTCGCCGTTCATCGCCCGGTCGAACGCCAGAATCGCGTCGCTGATCGACGACGAATCGAGCCACGCCGAGAACGACGTCCCGGTCAGGTCCGCGGGGGCGTAGCCGAGCACCCGCTCTACCGCCGAGGAGACGTAAGTGAACGTGGCGTCGCGGTCGATCCGAAAGAGGACGTCGAAGCTGGTTTCCGCGATACCCTCGAACCGGGCTTTCTCGCGTTTCAGCCGCCGGTTCCGTCGCTGTAGCTCCCGTTCGTGTGCGCGCCGTTCGATCGCCTGCCCGATCAGCTTCCCCAGCAGTTCCAGAAACACCTCCTCGGCCTCGGTGAACGGCCGCTCGTGCTCCCGTTCGGCGGCGAAACAGACCGTCCCGTAGGGTTCGTCCGCCACGGTGACGGTGACGCCGATGTAGGTGCCGAGACCGAACGTCTCGACGGCCCGGTCCGTCACGGACGGCGACGCCGGGGCGTCCCGCACCGCCAGCGTGCCGTCCGATTCGAGCGTACGGCGACAGTACGCCTCGTCCAGCGGACAGCGCTCGCCCACCTGGAGCAGGTCGTGGTCCCCGGTCGTCGCGATGATCTCCTGTACCCCGTCCTCGATATGCGTGAGAAATCCGATCGGCAGTCCCAGATACTCCGTTCCGATGGCGAGTGCCCGCTCTACCTGCGCTACGGTGTCGCTGTCCGAGTCGGCAAAGACGTCGTAGATCTCCTCGCGATAGGCGCTGGCGTCCATTCGACCCCGGTTGGGTCAGGACCGACTTATGTGCGTTGGGAGAAATTTCACGGATGATTCTCGGCCGCCGTGCGGTCTTTGTCCGTGGTCGCACATGGCCGACGTCCGTCGGGACGAACTCCCCGCACTCGTCGCCCGCGCCGCGCTCGGAGCCGCTGCCCTCCTCGCTGCCCGGGTCGCCCCCCGGTCCCCGGCGCGGCCGCGTGGGACTCGTGACCTACGGCGCGCTCCTAGCCGGTGTCCTCGTGGAACCGGGACATCCCCTAACTCGACTCCTCGGGGTCGTCGCCGGGGCGCGTTCGGGGGCGTCCCGACGACGGCACGTCTCGGTCGCTACGAGACTCCCGCTCAGTCCAAGCGCTGCCAGTTGGCGGCCTCTTCGAGCGCCGGGAGGGCCGTTTCGAGGTCCATCCGCGCGGCGCCGTAGAACCGCTCCCGTCCGATCGGAGTCCGAACGCGGACAGCGACGGTTTCGCTCGTCACGTCGAATATCGACACCTCCCACGCCGACCCGGTGTGGGTCCACTCGCTACGGAGCGCCGACTCGTCGTCCTCGACCACGCGAGAGCCGAGCTCCCAACTCAATCGGCTCAGGTGGGTGAGGTCGAGCGGCACCACCCCGGGCAATCCCGTGTCTGCGTCGCCCGAGGGGCGGGAACCATGTATTGCCATACCACGTCCCTCACGATCCCTCACCAAAAATCTGATCGTTCCATCGTGAGCACGGACTGGTCGGAACTGGCGGCCCAGCAACCGCTCTGCACGTCGACGCCCGTTCGTCGGCGGCCGCCGTCACTCCGCGTGGCGGACGATGTGGACGTCGTACCGCGCGTCCGACGAGAGGGGGTCGCCGACGCTCGTCATCGGCGACGACACCCGACCCGCGTTCTCGCTCCCGACGAAGAGAATCGAGACGTCGAGTTCCCCCGCCACCGCTCTGATCGTTCGGGTGACGTCGTCCGTCGCCGTCGCCGTCGCGTCCTCGCTGTCCGTCGGCCGTTCACACCGGAACTCCACGCCGTCGTCGACGGCGCGAACCCGCTGCTGGAACCGCACGCAGAGGTCGTCCGGTCGGTAGGCCTCGTTGGGGTCGATCCACCCCCGCTCCACCGCGAACGACCGGTCGTCCGGGATGACCGTCAGGGCGACGACGGCCTCGTTCCGGTACGCCCCGAATTCGCACGCTCGTTTCAGCGCCGTCTCTGCGAGTGCCGAGTCGTCGAATGGAACCAGTAGCGTCACGGGGCGCGCTTCGGCCGCCTCGGTCTTATAGTGTCTCCCCGGCCGACACGATCAGAGATCCAGAAAGTCGTCGAACGCCTCGGCCACTAGGTCGTCGGGGTCGCAGTTCTCGATGGACGCCCGGCGCCGGAGCTCGATGTACTGGGCGGCCGGGAGCGTCACGTCCATCCGGCCGAAGGTCAGCCCGCGGTCGTCGAGGGCCGCCTCGACGCTCCGGCCGTCGCTCACCTCGCTCGCGAGTCGGCGAATCTCACGGACGGTGAGGTCGTGTTCGAGCGTCGCCCACGCCAGCGCGTAGCGGTCGTCGCCGGCGACGCGCGCGATGTGTTTCGCCGCCGTCGGCGCGATGGTGCCGCGGGCGACGTGGCGTCGGATGGCCTGGGGCAGGTCGTGAACCCGCGCCCACTTCCGGATGAAGGCGACGGAGACGTCGCCACCGGCGCGTTCGGCCGCGGCCTTGTACGAGCCGACACCCCGAACCAGCGCGGCACACGCCGCCGCCCCGCGGAGCATGTAGACGTGGTCCTCGGACCCCACCGTGTTCTCGGCGAAGGACCGGACCACGTCCGCGGCGAGTTGCACGCTCTCGGGGTCGTCCGGGTCGAAGCCGACGGCTTCGTCCGCCCGCTCACCCGTCACCGACGGATCGGCACGCACGACGGGTTCGCCGACCGGCGACTCCCGGTCGACCGGGCGGTCGGGCACATCGGAATCGTCGCTCATCGTAGAGTCCGTTCGGCGAGGACACTCAAAAGTGTCCCGTGCGCGTGCGCTCGGTCGGTCAGGCCCCGTCGACGGTCACCCGAATCACCTCCCCGGACGCGAAGTCGTGCGCCGGACAGACGAGTTTCGCGCCGAAGGCCGCGTCCTGCGCGATAAAGAGCGACAGTCCCGTGATCGGCCGCCCGTTCGCCCGGAGCGTCACGCCGTCCCACGCCACCGCACGGCCGTCGGCGACGCCGACGCGGCCGCCCGCCACCGAGACGGGTGTGGGACCGTCGCGGGCGGGGAGGACGCCGCCGCCGTCGTAGTGGGGGCACCCGCCGTCGAGGACGACCCCCGGCGCGGCTGACAGCCCCGCCCACGACCCCGGCTCCGGGTGTTCCGGTCGGTCGAGGACGACGTAGGTGTCGCCCACCTCGCGGACGGTTCCGGTGCCGTCCCAGTCGAGCGGACACACCGGGACGTCCACCTCGACCGGAAGCGACCCGGCTGCACGGTACGGGTTCGCGTCCGGGTCGCGGAAACCGAGGTGGACGTGGTTGTCGACCCAGGGACCGAAGAAGCCGGAGCGGACCATCTCGCCGAGGGCGTCGCCGACGGCGACGTGATCGCCGGCGTCGACGGCGGGGTCGACGTGGAGGATTCGGGCGACGTGGTCGCCGGTGTCGATCAGGATCAGATGATCCTCGGCGACAGCGTAGGATCGGGAGGGGGCGCGCACGGTTCGGGTGTCGCGGACGACGCCCGCGACGGGCGAGAGTCCCTGGTTCGTCTCGGGGTAGAGGTCGATGGCGCACCCGCGGTCGTGGGCGGCGTAAGGGGAGTTGAACAGGGAGAACCGCCGGAAATGCGACAGCGTCGACGCCGGAACCGTGACCATACCGGTGGTTCGGGCGCGCGGGCTTATACCGTCGGGTCGCGCGGCCGGTCAGGGATCGCCGGGTGTGGTCGGTACGGCGCCGAACTTGCGGCCGGAGCGCTCCTCCGGGCACAGACGGTAGAACTCGAACGAGAGGGCGTCGGGGTCGGTGTCGAGGCTGATGTCCACCGTCGGGATGGTGGCGTTGGCCGCGATGGCTCGCATCGCGACGGGGTCGTCCCCGTCGGGTACGGGCCCCAGTTCGCCGCGGACGATCACGCTCCGTGCTGGCTGTTCGGTGAAGGCGGTGAGCGTCGCGATCTCGGTCGTCGCGACGAAGTCCATCTTGTCGCTGTCCGACCCGTGTACCAGTTGGAAGTAGACGTAGTCGCCGTCGTAGCCGAACGATTCGGGGATGGCGTACGTCTCCGCGCCGTCGGTCAACGACAGCACGCCGGCGCCGGCCGCACGGAGCGTCTCGTCGACTTCGGTTCGGGTCATCGCGTCGGCGGTCATACGTCGAACGGCGTTCGGCGGCGAGTATATAGCTTAAGTTACCGGGTGGTGGGACGAATCCCCGGAACTGAAGTGTGTCCAGCAGCCTCGGTCGCGAGGAGGTTATGTGCGTCCGGCGTGACCTTTCTCCTATGCGCGTCCTCAGGGGTCGGGCGGCGACGGCCGACGCCGACCGTGAGCGGACCGGTGCGATGCTCGCGCGGACGGGCGAGACGGGGGAGCCTGCGGTGCGGGTGTGGACGCCGGGCCGTCAGGTCGCGTTCGGCCGGCGGGAGGCCGCCGAATCGGGATACGACCGCGCCCGCGCCGCCGCCCGCGAGCGTGACTTCCTCCCGGTCGAACGTCGGGTCGGCGGGCGGGCCGTCGCCTACACCGGCACGACGCTCGCCTTCGCCCACGCGGTGCCAGTCACGGACGCCCGGACAGGTCTGGCGGAGCGGTACGAGGAGACGACCGAGCGGCTTCGGCGGGCGCTATCGAACCTCGGCGTCGAGACGGCCGTCGGCGAACCGCCCGAGTCGTTCTGTCCCGGCACCCACTCGCTGCAGTCCGGGGGGAAACTCGTCGGCGTCGCCCAGCGAGTGCGGACGGACGCCGCACTGGTTGCCGGCTGTGTCCTCGTGACCGACCGCGAGGAACTGGCGTCGGTCCTCGCGGCGGTGTACGACGCTCTCGACCAGCCGTTCGACCCGCAGAGCGTCGGGAGCGTTGCGGCGGCCGGCGGGCCGGCCGATCCGGACCGGGTCCGGACGGCAGTCGAACGGGAACTCGTCGGCGACGCCGCGGCCGTCTGTCGGATCGAGGTGTGAGCGGGACACTTACGGCGGCCGGGGGACAGGAGAGGGTATGCTCGTCAGGAACGCACGGCTGGCGGACGGCCGTGTCCGCGACGTTCGCGTCGAGGGAGAGCGGATCACCGCCGTCGGGACGGACCTCGACGCGACGGGAGAGGTGATCGAAGCGCGGGAGCGACTCCTCCTCCCCGGCGCCGTGGACGTTCACGTCCACTTCCGGGAACCCGGGGACCCCCACAAGGAGACGTGGCGAACCGGGTCGCGAAGCGCCGCCGCGGGCGGCGTCACCACCGTCGTCGATCAGCCGAACACCGACCCGCCGACGACCACCGGTGCCGCCTACGACCAGAAGGAACTGTGTGCCCGGGACGCACACGTCGAGTATGGCATCAACGGCGGCGTCACCGCGGAGTGGGACCCCGAGACGCTGTTCGATCGTCCCCTGTTCGCCCTCGGCGAAGTTTTCCTCGCCGACTCGACCGGTGACATGGGCATCGACGGTGACCTGTTCGAGGACGCGGTCCACCGCGCCGTCGACGCCGACGTGCCCGTGACCGTCCACGCCGAGGACGCGACGCTGTTCGATACGGCCGCTCGCGACGCCGCCGGCGACGGGGTGGGCACCGACGCCGACGCCGACGCGTGGAGCGCCTACCGCACCGCCGAGGCCGAAATCGCGGCCGTCGAACGCGCCGTCGAGATCGGCGTCTCGGCGGGGGCGCGCCTCCACGTCGCTCACACCAGCACGCCCGAAGCCGTCGACGTCGTCGCCGACGCACCCGAGACCGTGACCTGCGAGGTGACGCCACACCACTGCCTGCTCTCGCGAACGGATCTCGACGACCTGGGAACTCTCGGGCGGATGAATCCGCCGCTCCGGAGCGAACCGCGCCGGGCCGCCCTCTACGACCGGGTTGTCGACGGACGAGTCGACCTGATCGCCACAGACCACGCCCCCCACACCCGCGCGGAGAAAGAGACCACGCTGCTTTCGGCGCCGAGCGGCGTCCCCGGCGTCGAGACGATGGTCCCCCTCCTGCTCGCGGAGACGCGGGACGGACCGCTGACGGTCGAGCGCGTCCGCGACCTGACGGCGGCGGCGCCGGCAGCGACGTTCGGCCTGGAGCGGAAGGGTCGAATCGAGGCGGGGATGGACGCCGATCTGGCGCTGTACGACCTCGACCGGCCGCGGTCGGTAACGGGTGACTGGCTCCACTCGAAATGCGGGTGGACGCCGTTCGAGGGGTTCGAGGGGGTCTTCCCGGAGTGGACGCTGGTGCGTGGCGACCGGGTCTACGACGGAGCGATGGACACCTTCGGGGCGGCGGCGGGCGAGAACGTGCGGTCGGGACCGTCGTGAGCCTCGGGGAGATGCTCGCCGGTGGCGACGATTCCGACTACTCGAGGTCGTCCCGCAGTTCCTCGCTGGACTCGCGGACCTCGCGCATGACCTCGGAGATGCGGTCCTCGGCGTCGAGTTCCTCGGCGACCGAAAGGTCGACGCCCTCCACCTCGAGGAGGAACTTCGCGACTTCGGTCACCTCGTACATCATCTCGTCGAGTTCCTCCGCGGTGAAGAAGCCGGACATGGCGCCGTAGAGGAAGGTGGCGCCGGCTTTCTGAACCTTCTCCTCGAAGGAGGCGCGAGCCTGGTTGACCGCCTGCGGCGAGTAGGTGTCGGTCATGAAGGGGACGAGTTCGGGCAGGTTCTCGCCGATTTTGGTCATCTCGACGCCGGTTTCGGTGCGGAAGTCGACACAGAGGCGGGCGATGGCCCACTCGCGGGCCGTGACGTAGGTTCGGTCGCGGAGGAAGGAGTTGACGCGGTCGTACTGGGCGCCGTCCATCTTCTTGAACCGCTCGTACTTCCGGACGTCGGCGGGGACCGATTCGTCGGCCGTCGACGGCCCCGACTGAGCCGAGGCGGCCGGATCGCTCGTGGAGCCGTGCTCCACCCCCTCGTCCGTAGACCGCCGCTCCACCCCCTCTTCGGCCGCCGTCGCGTCGTCGCTCATGGGCCGGCGTTCCGTGCGCCGACGCAAAAGGGTTCCGTCGCCGTCTGCCGACCGTCTGACGGCGGGTCGCGTACCTTTTTCACTCGCCGCGCCGAGTGGTGGCGCATGAAGCTACTGCTGGGCATCGGCGGGAGCGACGACTCGTTGCGCGCCCTGGAGCGTGCCGTCGCCCGCGTCGCCGAGACGGGCGACGACCTGACGGTCGCCATCCTCCGGAACCCGGCAACGGAGACGGATCCGGAGGAGATCGAACGGCGCGCACGGGAGGTCCTCGACGACACGGGCGTGGCGGCACCGATCCGCCACGTCGAGGGCGATCCGGGGAGCCGACTCGTGGAACTGGCGGAGCAGGAAGGGTTCGACCGGATCGTTCTCGGCGGCGGGGAGACCAGCCCGATGGGGAAGATCAAACTCGGCGGTATCGCCGAGTTCGTTCTGCTGAACTCGCACGTGTCGGTGACGCTCGTCCGATGACCGACGACAGCACCTACCCCGACGAGGTCGCCGGGCCGTTCCCGAAGCCTCCGACGACGTTCGAGGACCGCGAAGGCCGGTCGATCACTGTCCGGCACTACGACGACCACGAGGACCGCGAGGCGCTGATGGCGATGTACGAGGCGTTCGACCCCGCCGACCGGGCACAGGGCATCCCGCCGACGAACGAGGAGCGCATCGAGAACTGGCTCGACACCATCACGGACGACGAGACGGTAAACGTCGTCGCGACCCACGACGGCGACGCCGTCGGCCACGCGACGCTCGTCCCCGACGAACCGGAGCGGACCGCCGAACTCGCCATCTTCGTCCTGCAGGCGTACCAGCACGCGGGTATCGGCACCCGCCTCCTGAAGACGCTCCTCGGCGCCGGCGAGGCGGCCGGCTTCGACCGTGTGTGGCTCTCGGTCGAGCGCTGGAACGACCCCGCGATCAACCTCTACGAGAAAGTCGGGTTCCGCGCCAGCGACACCGAGAGCTTCGAACACGAGATGTCGATCCGCCTTCGCGACTAGACGGAGAGGACGGGCTGGCTGGCGTAGAGGAGGACGTACTCGGCGGCTTTCGCCAGCACCTCGTCCGGGTCGCCCGAGACGGGTTCGCGGGGAACGACCACGAAGTCGGCGCCGAGTTCCTCGGCAGTGTCGAGGACGACGCTACCGGGGTGGCGGGAGAGGCGGCGGGTGGAGAAACCGTAGGCCATCGAGGTGGAGAGCGGGACGTCCGCGTCGTCGACGATCTCGATCACCGCCTGGAGGAACGCCTCGGTATCGGCCGCGAGCGTCTCGTCGTCGATGGCGCCGGTGTCGATGGCGCGGGCCACGTCCTCCCTGACGACGTAGAGCGCGTGGACGGCGGCGTCGTACTCGTCGGCGATAGCGGTGGCGTACTCGACGGCCTCGAGCGACTCCTCGCTTCCGTCCACGGGAACGAGGACGAGCGACGGCGAGAGGGGATCGGTCATGGACGGGCGTGCGCGGGCCACGGTCAAAAACGCTCCCCCCTGCACGGGACACCGGGTTTATACCCCGACCGGCCGAACTCGGGACCATGTTCGACACCATCGTCATCGCGACGGACGGGTCGGAGAGCGTCCGCCGGGCCGTCAGCGTCGCCCTCGATCTGGCCGACCGGTTCGACGCGGCGGTCCACGCGCTCTACGTCATCGACGAGAGCGAAGTCGAGAGCTCGCCCGAACAGGTGCGCGAGGAGATGCGCGCCGCCCTCGACGACTCCGGCGAGTCGGCCCTGGATGAGGTACGGGCGGCCGCCAACCGCCCGGTGACGACCGCCGTCCGCGAGGGGCGACCCGCGACGGTGATTCGGGAGTACGCGACCGACCACGACGCGGACGTGGTGGCGATGGGGACCCGCGGCCGTCACGGCGAGAACCGCTTTCTCATCGGGAGCGTCGCCGAGCGAGTGGTGCGCACCTGCCCCGTTCCCGTGTTGACGGTTCGTCAACTCGGCGAACGGGAACGCGGCGACGAGGGCGGCGTCCGCGACGCCGCGAGCGCCTGATACTTGGCGTCGTCAGCCGTCGAAGTCGGTGCCGCGCCCGACCGCACAGTCGGTCGCTTCGGCGTACAAACGGGGCCAAACGCGACGATGGCGGGGCGCCGACGGTTCGCCGGGCGGTCGTGACGACCGGACGGCATCGGCTTACAACGACCGGCCGAACCGCGGGATACTTCGGGCCGGCCCCCATCCGGCCGGTATGGACGACGACCTGATCGACAGCGACGGACTCTCCCTCTCGCGGAAGTCGCGCCTGCCCGGTGCGGGCTTTTTCTACCCCGACTCGCTCGACGAGGACTACGCCGACCGACGCGCCCGGGAGGCCATCGAGGGCGCCGCAACGGTGGTGGTCGCCGACGGCGACGCCGACGGCCTCGCCAGCGTTGCCCTCCTCCGGGAACGGTACGACGCCGCCCTCGACGTGGCGCCGTTCGAGGAATCGCTCGCGGCGCGAACCGATCCGCAGCTAGACGACGAGGCGGAGGAAGACGGCGAGGACTCGTCCGTCGGACTGGTGACCGCGAGTCCCCACTCGCTGTCGGACGCCCTCGAACGCGTCGCGGAGTACGCCGACCCCGGCGTCGACGTCTACGTCTGTGATCTCTGTCCGGACGACGAGTCGATCACCGAGGTGGTCGACGCCGTGGTCGACTGCGCCGGGCGCGTCCGCTGGTTCGACCACCACCAGTGGGACGACGACGTGGCGGCCGCCGTCCGCGACGCGGGCGTCGACCTGGTCGTCGGCGAGAGCGACGAAGAGTGTACGGCGGACGTGACGCTTCGGTCGCTGGACGTCGACTTCCCCGACCACCTCGTCGACTTGGCGGCGGTCACCCGGGACCACGACCTCTGGATCAAGGAGGACCCCCGGAGCGACGACCTGGCCGACTACGCCCACTGGGCCGGCGCCGAGGAGTACGTGACCGTCGTCGGTCGGTACGGCCCCGCCCTTCCGGCTCCGGTGGTCGACTACCTCGACCACCGGCGCGTCGAGAAAGAGCAGTTGATCGAGGCGGCCGTCGACCGCGCCGAGATGCGGTCGGTCGGCCCGTGGACCGTCGGCGTCACCTACGGCCGGTGTTCGCAGAACGAGGTGGCCGAGGCGCTGCGCGAACGGGGAGCCGACGCCGCGGTCGTCGTCAAACCGGCCGGCAGCGCCAGCATCCGCGGAAGCGAGGGCTTCGAACGGGCACACGAGGTGGCGGCCCTGGTGAACGGCGGCGGTCACCCCCGCGCCGCGGGCTGTAAACCCGACATCTACGAGGACATGCTCGACTACGCTCACCACTGGACGACGGAGGGCTACGCGACAAGACAGGTGATCCTCGCGGCGTTCGAGCGGGTAGCCGAGGACGCGGAACGGGCGGACGAGGCGGACGAGGCGGACGACGCCGACGAGAACTGACCTACGCGTCGCCGACGATCCAGCGATCCGAGAAGGCGGTGCCGTCGGGGCAGGCGGCGTAGGCGTGGATCACGTCGCCCTCGGCGTAGATGCCGCCGACCTCCTCGTTTTGCGCCTCGGCGAAGGCGAGGACGAACGCCGCGCCCTCGCCGCAGTCGGGGCAGGTGCCCCCGGTCAGACCGGGGTCGATGTCGCCCTCGGTGCCCATCGCCTCCTTCGCGAAGGCCATGGCGTCCATGCCGGTGCCGGCCGAGAACAGCCGGCGGCCCTGCTCGCCCGGGACGACGAGGACGACGCCGCCGTCGACGGGGGTGCCGTGGTCCGCGAGGGTATCGTCGTCGAGGTAGTCGTCGGTGAGAAAGAGGGCGATGTGGTCGAGTCGGTCGCCCGCGAGGAACGCGTCGAGGTCGGGGTCGCTCATACCGTCGGCAGGTCGCCGAGGCGTAAAGAAGGGTCGCTTCCGGCCGGTTGGCGGTCGACGGGACGGTGGGGTTTTTGAGGATCGTCGCCGTCGACCACGTGTGAACCGCTCACAGCTCACGGGCACGGCCTACGCGCTGTTCGGCGCCGGACTGGTGGTCGACGGCGCGGTCGACCTGCGCGGATCGCTCGCCGTGCTCCCCGCACTGACCGCACTGTTCGGGGTCGGAATCTTGGTCGCCGGCGTCGTCACCCTCACCGGATCGGACGCGACGCCCCTCGGCGGGCGGCTCGCCGTCGGCGAGCGGCCGACGTGGGTGATCGTGCTGCTCGCGCTGGCGGGGACGCTGTTGCTGGTCGGGGCGGCGTTCCGGCTACTGGTCGCGTAGGTCCTCGGCGATGGACGCGAGGGAGTCGTCCGGGCGGTGGGTGACGGTGTACACCGCCCGCTGGCCGGGGACGCGGACGCCGTAGAGGTCGCCCGGCGTCACCTCGTCGACGTCGATGCTCCGGCCGACCTCGAGGTCGACCCCGCGCACCCACTCGACGAGGCGGTTCGTCCCCTCGCGGTCGCTCCGCGCCAGGCGGCGGTTGTCGTAGGCCCCACGGAGCAGGGGACCCGACGCGTCGGCTTCGACCTGGGCGTGGTACTCGTCGCCGTCCAGAACGAGGCGGATCAACTCGCCGGCGTCGAGGGCGGCGTCGTCGGGGAGACGAAGACAGGGCCGACGAGTACCGCCGCTCCGGGCGAGTTCGGCGCGGTACGTCGTCACCGCATCCCCGTCGCTGGCGACGCGGTCGGACACGTTACTCGTCGGCGTCGTCCGCCTCGTCCGCCTCGTCCGCCTCGTCGGCGCCGAAGCCGGCGTCGCCGTCGACGACTTTCGCGTTGATCTGGACGACGGCGTCGCTGATCTCGCGGCCGCGGACGGTCACGCGCTTTCGCTCGCCGTCGCGCGACGGGGCGAAACCGACGCCGCCCTCGAGGAGGACCTCCTTGAGAGCCGGGCCGGCGACGTCCGAGCGCAGGGGACGGCCGGCGTCGTCGGACCCGCCCGTCAGGTCGAGCGTGGTGCCGTCGAGGCCGACGGCGCCGCCGTCGACCTCGTCGCCAAGTTCGCGCCCGAGAAACCGGTTCGCGTCCTGTCCGTCGACCTCGAACTGCTGCGTTCGGCCCGTATCCGGGTCCGAAACGACGACCTTGAAGTCAGCCATGCCCGGAATCAGACGGTCGCCGATAAAAAGCACGTCGAAACCGAGCGTCGCGCCGACGACGGGCGCGTGGCGCCGAAGTCCCCCGATCCGGGGCCAGATTTATTAATAAAACTAGAATATATTATTAATCATTTTGTTATATACCGGGTTTCTTGGCAGGAGGATTAATACGGACCCGAGAGCTAGGGGCGAGCAATGAGCGACGAGTGCGACTGCGGTGCCGACGAGGGGGGCCACGACCACACCCGCGGGTCGGCGGCCCCGGCGGGCGACGAGACGTTCCGGGGCTCCGTCCCGACGATGGACTGCTCGTCGTGTGCGAGCAAGGTGGAGCGGAGCGTCCGGACGCTCTCGGGGGTCGACTCCGTGGAGACCCGGCCGACGTCGGGGACGCTGGTGGTCGGGTACGACTCGGCGACGACGACGGCGGACGCCATCCGGGAGCGTGTGGACGCGGCGGGCTACGCCGTCTCGGACGTCGAGACGGAGACGTTCTCGGTGCCGTCGATGGACTGCTCGTCGTGTGCCGGGAAAGTCGAGTCGGCGCTGTCCGTGGTGGACGGCGTCGTCGACTACGACACCCGACCCACGTCGGGACGGGTCGAGGTGACCTACGACCCCGACCGGGCCACCCGGGGTGACGTGCTGGCGGCCGTCGAGAACGCGGGCTACGAGGTGGTCGAGGGCGAGGCGGCGGGGGAGTCGGTCTGGCGGAGTCGTCGGGCACTGAAGACCGCCGTTGGCGCCGTTGCGCTCCTCGCCGGCGTCGGGTTCGAGTTCGTCTTCACGGGCGCGAACGCGACGCTCGCGACGGCGCTGGGCCGGACGCTCACCGTCGATTGGGTACTGTACGTCCTCGCGGCCGCGGTGGCCGGACAGGCCATCCTGCGGAACGGGTGGTACTCGGCACGCAACCGGAGCCTCGACATCGACTTCCTGATGAGCGCCGGGGTGGTCGGCGCCGTCGCGGTCGACCTGCCCTTCGAGGCGGCGACGCTCGCGGTGCTGTTCTCCATCTCCGAACTCCTCGAACGCTACTCCATGGACCGCGCCCGGTCGTCGATGTCCGAGTTGATGGATCTCTCGCCCGACACGGCGACGGTCCGGCGTGGGGCGACAGAGGAGACGGTGGCCGTCGACGAGGTGGCCGTCGGGGACGTGGTGGTGGTGCGGCCCGGCGACCGCGTGCCCGTCGACGGCGTCGTCCGCGAGGGGTCGAGCGCGGTGGACGAGTCGCCGATCACGGGCGAGAGCGTGCCCGTCGACGTCGCCGAGGACGACGAAGTGTACGCGGGCAGCATCGTCGAGGACGGCTATCTGGAGGTGGAGGCGACGGCGCCGGCCGACGAGTCCACGCTGGCGACGGTGATCGAACTCGTGGAGGACGCCGAACGCGACAAATCGGAACGCGAGCGCTTCGTCGACCGGTTCGCGTCGTACTACACCCCCGCGGTGGTGGCGCTCGCGGTGGCGACGACACTCGGCCCGCCCCTCCTCGTCGGCGCGCCGTTCGAGACGTGGTTCACTCGCGGGTTGACCCTGCTGGTCGTCGCGTGCCCCTGTGCGTTCGTCATCAGCACGCCCGTCAGCGTCGTCTCGGGCATCACGAGCGCCGCACGCAACGGCGTCCTCATCAAGGGCGGCGACCGCCTGGAGGCGATGGGCGAGGTGGACACCGTCGCTCTGGACAAGACGGGGACGATCACGACGGGCGAACTGGGCGTCACGGACGTGGTGGGGCTGAACGGGACGAGCGAGGACGACGTGGTGCGGTGTGCGGCGTCGCTGGAACGGCGGAGCGAACATCCCATCGCGACGGCCATCGTGGAGTACGCCGACGAGCGGGGAGTGACGGACCGAGGGGTGGAGAACTTCGAATCCATCGCCGGCGAGGGCGTCCGCGCCGACCTGGACGGGGTCACCCACTACGTGGGCAAACCGGCGCTGTTCGATGATCTCGGCTTCGACCTCGAACACGCCCACATCGAGACCGACGGCGGCGTGGTCGTCGACGACGACGTCGACCCCGAGACGTGCGATCACGGCACGTACCTCGACCTCGTGAACGACGTGGTGCCGCGCCTGCAAGCGGAGGGCAAGACCGTCGTCCTCGTCGGCAGAGTCGGGGACGACCCGACAGATAGCCGGACGCAGTCCGGCGACAGCCAGAACGAACTGGAGGGCATCGTCGCCGTCGCGGACGCCGTGCGTCCGGAGGCGGCGGACGCCATCGGCCGCCTGCACGAACTCGGGATCGACCGGGTCGCCATGCTGACCGGCGACAACGAGCGGACAGCCCGCGCCATCGCGGCGCAGGTGGGAATCGACGAGGTGCGCGCCGGCCTCCTGCCGGACGAGAAGGTAGCCGCCATCCGGGAGTTCGCCGCGGATTCCGAGGCGGCCGCGGCCGAGGACGGCGCGCGCCTCCCCTGGAACCGCACGACTGGCGGCGTGGCGATGGTCGGCGACGGCGTCAACGACGCCCCGGCGCTCGCGGCCGCGACGGTCGGCGTCGCGATGGGTGCCGCCGGCACCGACACTGCCATCGAGACGGCCGACGTGGCGCTGATGGGCGACGACCTGACGCGGCTGCCCTACCTCGTCGCCCTCGCCCGGCGGGCGAACGGCGTGATCAAGACGAACATCTGGTCGTCGCTGGGCGTGAAACTCGTCCTCGCCGCGGGCGCGCCGCTGGGTCTCGTGAGCGTCATCCACGCCGTCGTGATCGGTGACATGGGGATGAGCCTCGCGGTGACGGGCAACGCGATGCGGCTGGCGAACGTCGATCCGGAGCAGGACTGACCGGGGGACGTCCCCCGCGGAGCACCCGTCACCCGCGAAATCCCCGCCCCGTGGCGACCGTTCGCGCCGTCGTCCCCGGTGGCGGCGTGCGAGGACGCACGCCGCCCGCACGTCGTCGTGTCGAGGGAAACGGTTTTTGAGCGCCCGGCACCGAGTGAGCGTATGACGGCCCGGACGCTGGTGATCGCCGTCCTGTTGGTTCTCGCGGGGTGTACGACGCCGCTCGATCCCTCGGCGACGACGCCGACGGACACCCCGGTTCCGGCGGCGGCCGATCCGACGACGCCGACTCGGACGGGGACGCCGACGGCGACGAAGCCGGCGACGACGGCGACGCCGAGTGCGAACCCCTGGGGAGACGAGCCAATCGTGGTCGCCATCCGCAACGAAGGGGGACGGGTCCGGGACTTCGAACCTCTCGTCCGCGAAGCGGCATCCTTCTGGGAGGAGAACGACGACGCGTATCTCGGCTTCGGGGTCCGGTACGAGGTGCGCCCCGACGCCGAGAATCCCGACCTCGTCGTCGCGTTCACCGACGAGATTCCCGACTGCGGCGGCGTGGCGGACGCGGTGGGCTGTGCCCCCCGACTCACCGACTCCCGGATGGTCGACCGGCCGGAGACGGTGTGGGTCAAAAGCGGACTGTCTGACGCGTCGACGACGCTCGTAACGAAACACGAACTCGGGCACACCCTCGGACTGGACCACGACGACGCTCCGCAGGCGGTGATGCGGGCGCGGTCGGTCATCTACACGGAACCCCAGCCGAACGCGACGGAGCGGGACTTCCCCTGGGCCGACGGCGACTTCACCGTCCGGGTGGACCGGGAGAACGCCTCGGATCCCGACGGCGTCGGGCGGCAGGTCGACCACGCGCTGACGTACTACGAGGAGGGCACCTCCGGAATGCCGGGGAATCTCACCTTCGAGCGAACCGGGGCTGCCGATGCGGAGATCCGGATTCGCTTCGGCGAGACGCCGACCTGCCGGGCGTCGAGCGGGTCGTGTATCAGCACCTACGGCACCGATCCGGACGGTGACGGCGCCATCGAGACGTACACACGGGTGGAGATTACGCTGGTCGGTCTCGACACCGACGCGGTGGGGTGGCACGTCGGCTACTGGTTGGCGCACGTCTTCGGCGCGGAGGCCGACGCGGAGAAGCCGTCCCCGTTCCGGGACGCGAGCTATCGGGAGCGCCGGAGCAACTGGTGGGAGTAGCGTGAAGAGCACGCGGACGGTTCGCGGCGACCGAACGGGGTCGTCCGGTCGTGTGCGGCCGAACACGGGGGTGTCACGATAGCGTGGATCCGGAGCGTCTCGACGCGGCACTCGCCGACGCGTTCGACGCCGGTGACGGGGAGCGCCGTGCGGTGGTCAGATGTGCCCGCGACCTGGCCGATGCCGGCCGTCTCGAAACCGACCGCGGGACGCCGCTGACCACAGCCGTCGTCGTCGCGGAACTCGCCGACGCCCCCGACGGATCGTCGCTCGCCGGGCGCTGGAACTGGTGGCTCGGATCCCTCGAACTGGCCTACGGCGGCGGCTACACCGACTTTCGGGTGCGACGATACGAGGGGTGACCTCGACCGGCGACGGGGACCACCGAACAGTTCCGGACGACGGTCGAACGTACCCCGAAACCCCGCACCCACGAGTCCGGACGCCGCCGATCCGCCCACGTCCGAGTCGGTCACCGGGGTGGAGTTCGCACTCCACGACCCCGCGTACCCGCCGGTCCGAACCGCGGGGGGCCTCGGCCGCCGAGTGGCGGTCCGGGAGGGCGTTCCGCCGTCGGACGGGCGGACCACACGCTCGAATTCCTCCCTGTCGACGACGAGGAGGCGAGCGCCGCCCTACAGCGGCGATCCGTTCAGGAGGGTCGTGCCCGTCAGCGGAACGGCCGCCGAGAGCGTCCCGTGGACGTAACAACGGGACTCGGCGGCGGCGACGAGGTCACGCACCGCCTCCTCGGACGCGTCGGTCCGGAGGGTGGTCGTGTACTCGATCCGCTCGAAGTCCGCGGGCTCCTCGCGGAGACCCAGCCCGCCTCGGCGGTCGATTTCGCCGTCCACGTCGACGGCCAGTTCGTCGAGTTCGATCCCCATCCGAATCGCGTTGCGGACGTACTGTGCCTGGAGACAGAAGGCAAACCCGGCGAGGAAGTACCGAAGCGGGCGTGGCGCCGTCCCGGTGCCACCGACCTTGGAAACCGGCTCGTCGGCGTCGAAGACGAAGCCGTCGGCCCGCGCCCGGGCGTGGTAGTTCCGGAGCGTCTCCGTCTCGACGCTCGGGTGACCGGATTTGAGTTCGCGGGCGTTCCGGAGCCCCTCGATGCGACGGTTCAACCGTTCCTGTAGCGTCGTGTCGACGACGGACATACGACGGGGGGAGGAAGGTCGGTCAGTTAGGGGTTCCGACGGAACGGACCCCGGTGGCCGACGCCGATGACGACAACTCACGTGGATTGCAAAGCAAATTATCTTGGGCTAAGGAAAGTAAGAATTCATTTCAGGGCCAAGAGTTGCAACCACACCGGAACTAAGGTAAAAATACTTGAGTAGCGCGGCCGGAGTGGTGGCGATGGCAGAGAACGTCGACGGTGGGGCGGGCGTCCTGCGGAGCAAGCGATCGGCGACCCGATATCAGATCCTGGTCGGGATCGCGGAGCGTCAACCGGCCGTCAGTCAACGGGAGATTGCCGACGACATCGGCATCACCGCCCAGGCCGTGAGCGACTACCTGCAGGATCTCATCGAGGAGGGGTACGTCCGCAGTCCGGGTCGCGGGCGGTACGAGGTGACCAAGGAGGGGGTCGACTGGCTGATCACTCAGACCGACGCCCTCCGGGAGTTCGTCACCCACGTCTCGGAGGACGTGGTCGGGCAGGTCGAAATCGAGACGGCCCTCGCCACCGCTTCCATCACGGAGGGGGAGCCCGTTTCGCTGTCGATGCGGGATGGCGTCCTCCGGGCGACGCCCGGCGGTGCCGGAAGTACAACTGCAGTTGCGGTCACGGACGCCGAGCCAGGGCAGGACGTAGGCGTCACGGATTTCCGGGGCATCCTCGACTACGACCTCGGTCGGGTGACGGCCGTCTCGATTCCCCGTGTCCAGGACGGCGGGAGCGCCGCCGTGGATACCGCGACGATCACCGACCACGCCGCCGCGGCGGATCTGGTGGCGACGGCGGGCACCGAGGCACTCGCGGCCGCGCACGCGACCAACCTCGACCCCGACGTTCGCTTCGGCACCCCACAGGCGGTGGGAGAGGCCGCCGCCCGGGGACTCGACGTTCTGCTTCTGGCCGTGGCCGACGAACTCTCGACGCACCTCGACCGCCTCCGCGACAGCAACATCAGCTACGAAGTCGTCGACCCCGCGGAGTGATGCCGTTGACCGTACCCGTGTCGCGATAGTCGACATCCCGACATGGCGGCTATCTGCCTCGACGTACAGCCGGCAGTATGAGTTACACCGTTATCGTCTCGCCGAGAGCGGGGGCCGTCGCGTCGAACCCGTCCGCGTCGAGTTCCGACGCGAACGCCTCACAGCGGTCGCCGTGGTTGAGGAGGATCGGCACGTCCCGGTAGGTCGACAGCAGTTTCAGTAGCCCGTCGCGGTCGGCATGCGCGGAGAAATCGTACCACTCGACCTGGGCGCTGACTGGCATCACGCGGCCGTCGATTTCGGCGCGCCCCGACTCCAGCAGGTCGCGCCCGGGTGTCCCCTCGACCTGATACCCCGTCAGCGTGATCTTGTTCGTCGGATGCGACCGGACCGCCGGGACGTACGTCATCGCCGGCCCGCCGGAGAGCATCCCGCTCGTCGTGATGATCACCGTGTTCCGGTCGGCGATACGTTTCCGCTGGCCGTCGCGGCCGGTGACGAAGCGGGCGTTGGACTTCGCCCGCTGGAGTGCCTCCTCGTCCCGGACGAACTCGGGATGTCGGCGGAGCATCCCAGTCACCCGCTTGCCCATCCCGTCGACGTAGCAGTCGATGTCGTGGGAAGCACAGATCAGGAGCATCTCCTGTGTCCGCCCGATGGCGAAGGCCGGAACGACCACCGTGCCACCCTCCCAGACCGTCGTCCGGACGCTCTCGGCGAATCGGTCCTCGATGTCCCGACGGGAGTCGTGTTCCACGTCGGAGTACGTGCTCTCACAGAGGACGACGTCCGCCTCCGGCCGAGCGGTCGACGCCGGGACCAGCCGTTGGTCTTCGGTGTGAAAGTCGCCGGTGTAGAGCAGGCGGGTGTCGCCGTCGTCGACGAGGACGTGTGCGCTCCCGGGGATGTGGCCGGCGTTGTAGAAGGTCACCTCGTGGCCCGCCGCCTCGAACGTCTCGCGGTAGCCGTGCGTCTCGGAAACTTGCGTGACGCGTCGGACCTCCTCCTCGGTGAACGGGCAGTCGTAGGTGCCGCCGTGGAGTTTGAGCGTGTCGCGAGCCAGCGTCAGCGCGAGTTCACGCGTCGGCGGCGTCCAGTGGATGGGCGGGCGACGGTCACCGGAAAGCAGGGAGGGGATGGCCCCGACGTGGTCGAGGTGGCCGTGGGAGACGACGACTGCGTCGGGGTCGGGCGTCTCGACCGGGAATCGGGGTGGGTTTCCGGTCAGCATGCCGAAGTCGAGAAGCAGGCGGTCGTTGACGAGGATGGCGCTGCGACCAACCTCGCCGGCTCCGCCGAGAAATCGGATATCCATGTTGTCCCCGATAGCCGGCCACACCGTTTGGGTTCGTCGTTTCCGAACCGCCGCTACGGTGCCAGTTCGTACTCGATGCGCTCGACGCTCGCACCCTTCGAGACGCGGTTCGTGATCCGGACGGTCCCCACGTCGCCGAGGCGGTCGACGTGCGTCCCGCCGCAGGGACACAGGTCGAAATCGTCGATGGCGACGACCCGGAGCGGATCGACGTGCTCGGGGATGAGGTCGAGTTGGGTCCGGCCCTCGGGCACCGCGCCCTCGACGGCCGCTCGGGGGCGTTCGGACTTCTCGACCGGGAGGTCCCGTTCCAACACCCCGTTCGTTCGTCGCTCGATGGCGGTCAGGTCGGCGTCGTCGAAGTCGGCAGGGTCGAAGTCGATGCGGGCGCCGTCGACGGTCACCTGATTCCCGACCGTCGCCGCCCCGTACTCGTCGAGGACGACCCGCGAGACGACGTGCTGGGCGGTGTGCATCCGTCGAAGTCGCTCGCGACGGTCGGCGTCGATCCGGCCAGTGATCGTCGTCCCCGGCGACGGGAGGTCGCCCGCCACGTCCCCGAGGTGGTGGCGCACGTCGCCGTGGTTCTTCGCGGCGTCGACGACGGCCGCGCGGCCGCCGTCCCACTCGAGCGTTCCGTGATCCGGGGGTTGCCCGCCACCGCCCGGGTAGAAGTACGTCCCGTCGAGGACGAGGTAGTCGTCTGTCACCTCGGTCACGGTGGCTTCGAACTCGGTGACGCCGTCGGCGTCGGGGAGATAGCGCAGGTCGGTCACGGTGAATCGAACGGGGTCGACGGACAAAAGGGTACAGCCGGCCCGATTTCGAGGGACGACACGGTTCCCGGGGACTGGGAACGCGCGGCTGGGTACTTTGCTCGCCGCCGAACACTCCGGCGGGAGGTTCGATAGCCATGCGAAACCCGTCCGATTGGTCCCGGCGCGAGTTCGTGGCCGCCTCCCTCCTCGGCACCGGCGCGATGGCCGGTTGCACGGCGCGAGGGCAAACTACCGACGACGAAAGCGACGCGTCCAGTGGCTGTCTCGACGACTGGCTGGCCGACGCGAACGGCTACGAGGGGGTAATCGAACGGTACGGCCCCGACGACGCCCCGTCGGTGACCGTGGGCGACAGCCTCGGCGCGGGGCACGGCAGCGCCGCGTTCGGTCCCGCCGCCATCCGCGTCACACCCGGCACGACGGTCACGTGGGAGTGGAGCGGGGACGGCGACCCCGCGAACGTCGTCGCCGTCGACGGCGCCTTCGACAGCGGCGGCCCGGTTTCGTCCCACGGGCACGCGTTCTCACACACCTTCGCGGAGGTGGGTACCTACCGATACGTCTCGGAGTCGAGTCGCGACGCGGGCATGGTCGGTGCCGTCGTCGTCGCCGATCCACCGTCGAGCGACTATCCGGCGGTCGACGACTGGCTCGCGGACGTGAACATCTACGACGGCACCGTCGTCGACTGGCTGGGACACCCGTCGCCCATCGTCACGGTCGGCTCCGCCGAGGGCGAGAGCGACTTCACGTTCTCGCCGCCGGCGGCCCGCGTATCGACGGGGACGACCGTCCGTTGGGTGTGGACCGGCGGGCCCCACCAGATCGCGTTCGAGGACGCCGACATCGAGAGCGGGGTGGAGACGGAACCCGGCGTCCAGTTCGAACACACGTTCGAGGAACCGGGCGTCTACCGTTACGCCTGTGCGCCACACCACACCCTCGGCGAGAAGGGCGCTATCGTCGTCGCGCCGGGAGCGGAGTGACTCATACGGCTATTTGCCGGCCGTCGTCGCCCCCGTAGTCGACGACGGCCCGTATCTGACACACGCCCGCCCGTATCACTCCGGCGACGCCAGCGGTCCGAACTCGTCGACCGGCATCACGGAGTAGTCGACGCTGAGGGTGTCCTGCGTCGCTCGAATCTTCCCGACGAAGGTGGAGATGGTCTCCAGTCGGCCTTCGAGGACGAACAGTTCCATACAGTAGTGCGATCCGACGTGGCTGTGGAAGTTGGCGGCGACGAGTCCCTCGTAGTCGTGACGGAGGCCCATCATGCGCTCCTCCACGCTCGTCGTCTCGTAGTCGAAGATGACCGTCACCACGGCCATGAGGTCGCGGTTCTCCAGACGTTTGTCTTCGAACTCCCCGAGGAGGGTCCGAGAGGCGTCGCGAACGACTTCGCTCCGGCCGGTGTAGCCGTGTTCCTCCGCGAAGGCGTCGATTCGCTCTACCAGTTCCTCGGGCATCGAGACGCTGACGACCGTCATGTATTAACTCAGCACCGTTCAGATAATAACAATTGCTATCCCGATGGCTAACAGGTCGGTAAGAATTCGACGGCGTCTGCGGCCGTCGTCTCGCCGAACAGCCAGTCGGCGTGGTCGACGGCGTACTCGTGGTGGCTCTCCTCGACGTAGCCGATGGCGTCGGTGACGAGGACGGGCCGGTAGTCGCGCAGGCCCGCACTGCCCGCGGTGTGGAGGACGCAGACGTTGGCGAGCGTCCCGCAGATGAGCAAGTCGTCGATACCCCGTGCCGAGAGCCAGCCGTCGAGGTCGGTCTCGTGGAAGGCGTCGTAGGTGTGTTTCTCGACGACGTGGTCGCCGGGGCGGACGGCGAGTTCGTCGACGAGTTCCGACTCCCACGACCCTTCGAGGACGTGTTCTCCCCAGCGGTCGAACTCGTCGTAGTAGTGGGTGTCGTCGAACTGCTCGGGCGGGTGGACGTCGCGGGTGTAGACGACGCGCGCGCCGGCGTCGTGGGCGCGGCCGACGAGGGCCGACACCTCGTCGATCACCGCCTCGCTCGGCGGGGCGTAGAGGCTGCCGTCGGGGTGACAGAACCCGTTCTGCATATCGACGACGACCACCGCGGTGTTGTCGGGATCGTACGGCATGACCGCCGGTACGGTGGCGGGGGAAGTAAACCGTTGGTTCGCCGGCTCCCGGCGGCCCGTACCGACGGGTTTTCCCGCCTCGGGAGCAAGTTGTGGACAACGAATGATCTCGAAGGGCTGTGAACAGTGCGCCAAGGGCGGGAAGATGGTACTGTTCGTCTACGGGTACTGCGACCAGCGCGACTGTTTCTACTGCCCGCTCGGCGAGAACCGCAAGAACGTCGACACGGTCTACGCCAACGAGCGTCGCGTCGAGTCCGACGAGGACGTCCTGACGGAGGCACGCCGGATGGACGCGCTGGGCACGTCGATCACCGGGGGAGAACCCCAGGAGTCGATGGATCGCACGTGCCACTATCTCTCGCTGTTGAAAGACGAGTTCGGCGCGGACCACCACACGCACCTCTACACCGGCATCACGGGCGGACGGGAGAACATGCGCCGCCTCTCGGAGGCGGGACTCGACGAAATTCGCTTCCATCCGCCCCTGGAGCAGTGGGGCGACCTCCACGGCACCGAGTGGGAGGACATCCTCCACATCGCCCGCGAGGAGGGACTCACCCCCGCGTTCGAGATTCCGGGCATCCGGGCCGAACCCGAGTTTCTGGAGTTCCTCGACGAGGGCGCCGCCGAATTCTGCAACATCAACGAGTTCGAGATGTCCGACGGCAACTACCGCCGGATGCAGGAGGAGGGGTACGACCTCCGCGAGGGACACATGAGCGCCGTCGAATCGCCGAAAGAGGAGATTCTCGACGTGATGGGCGACCACGACCGGGTCTACTTCTGTACCTCGGTGTTCAAGGACGCCGCCCAGCACCGGCGCCGGCTGAAGCGGATGGCACGGAGCATCCGCCGGGAGTTCGACGAGGTGACCGACGACGGCACCCTCGTCTACGGCAAGACGTGGGTCACCGAGGAGCGCCTCCGCGACCTGGGGGTCTCCGAGGAGTTCTACACCGTCAAATCCGACCACGTCGAACTGGCGTGGTGGCTCTTAGAGGAGATGGTCGACGAGGGCGACGTTGGCGAGGGCGAAATCGTCGAGCAGTATCCGACGGTGGACGGTACGGTCGTCGAGCGGACGCCGCTGGCGTAAGTTTTGATCCAGCTTTTGCGAGCGAGCCGTGCGAGCGAGTAAAAGGTGGGACTGGTACGGTCGTCGAGCGGACGCCGCTGGCGTAACGGGGGGAGTCCGACGGAACCGGACTGTTGCGGACACCTCGCGCCACGCTCGACGGCCGGATGGCGCCTACTCCGCGATCCGTCGCCGAACCGCCGCCAGTTTCGGGCGGAACTTGTCGGTGCTCATGAGGTAGGCGAAGTAAAACGCCATCGCGCCCATGAACGCCAGCCACGCGCCGAGTTTGAGCTGTCCGCTCTCGGCGGTCGCCAGCGCGAATCGCTCGATGTAGAGGCCGGCGACCGACAGGCCGACGCTGCCGAGGCCGAACGCGAGGAGTTCGAGCAGTTCGGGGAGCAGTTCGAGCAGTGTCGAGTTCATGTCGGGGCAGAAGCCGGTCCCCGTTGTGGCTCTTTCGGTCGTGCGAAACCGAAGCTTCTTGCACCGGAGGGGGCGAATGTCGCCCATGACCGGACGGTACGGTGACCTGGACTATCCGACGTGGGCGAAACGGGGCACACTGCTCGGCCTGTGCCTGTTCGCGGCCGGTGCGCTCGGCGAACTCGCGGCGCACGCGATGGGACTGCAACTGCCGGCGTGGGAGGCGACGCTGCTGTTCGACGCCGAAGTGGTCGGCGTGGCGCTCCTTTTGTTCTCGCCGCTCGTCTTCGGCCTGTTGCTCCCGCTGACCGAGTAGGCGATTCCGGCCGGACTCCACCGAGAAGCCTCTCGGGGGCGTTCCGCAAACACCTTATACGCCGATTGCGCAACTTTCCAACGATCAGTAGTATGCCGAGACCAGAGGTTCTCGAACGGATCAAGGCGGCCGAGAGCGAGGCCGAAGAGATCGTCGAGGAGGCCGAGGCCGACCGGGAGGAACGGATCGCCGAGGCGCGGGAGCAAGCCGACGAGATCCGCGCCGAGGCCGAACGCGAGGCCGACGAGATGGCCGAGAGACGCCTCGAAGAAGCCGAATCGGAGATCGAGTCCCGGGCCGCGGAAATCCGCGACGAAGGGGAGGCAGCCCGGGAGGAGCTCGTCTCCCAGGCGGAGGCCCAGATGGACGAGGCCGTCGAGTACGCCATCACACAGTTCGAGGAGGCGGTGCATGCTCAGACCTGAGCGGATGAGCAAAGTGTCGGTGACGGGATCGAAGGGAGTCATGGACGACGTCGTCGAGGCGGTCCACGACTGCAACCTGCTTCACGTCACCGAGTACGACGGGACCTGGGAGGGCTTCGAACCGGGGACCCCGATCGACGGTGCCGAGGAGGCCTCCGAGAAGCTGGTGACCGTTCGCTCCATCGAGAGCATCCTCGACGTAGACGACGAGGACGCCGGGCCGACACGGATCGTCACCGACGACGCCCTCGAAGACGAACTCGAGGAGATCCGTGGACGCGTCAACGAACTCGAGGACCGGCGCGACGACGTCCGGAGCGAACTCGGTCGCGTCGAAGAACAACTCTCGTCCGTCGAACCCTTCGCGACGCTCGGCATCGACCTCGACTTGCTCTCGGGATACGAGACGCTCGACGTGGTCGTCGGCGAGGGGGACGTCGACGCAGTCGAGCGGGCGGTCGTCGACGCCGACGGCATCGACGACGTGGAACTGTTCGCCGAGGGCGGCGTCGTCGCCATCTTCGCCCGCCCGACCGAAGGCGCCGACGATGTGATTACGGACGCCTTGGTCGGTGTCGACTTCACCACACTCGAAGTCCCGGACGCCGAGGGGTCCCCCGAGGAGTACGTCTCGGAACTCGACCACCGGAAACAGCAACTCGACTCGAAGCTCCGGACCGTCGAGGACGAACTCAAGGAGGTGAAACTCGACGCGGCGGGATTCCTGCTGGCCGCCGAGGAGAAACTCTCCATCGACGTCCAGAAACGGGAGGCGCCGCTCTCCTTCGCGACGACGGACAACGCGTTCGTCGCCGAGGGGTGGATTCCGACCGAGGAGTACACCGGGTTCGCCGCGGCGATTACCGAGAGCGTCGGTGACCACGCGGAAGTCGAGGAACTCCAGCGGGCGACGTTCGACGCCCACGGCGAGGAGGCGGTTCGCGAGAACGTCTCCGACGGCGTCGAGGGGACAGCGGCGGCGGCAACCGACGGAAACGGCGACGAGGTGCGGGCCGACGGTGGCGGCGTCGTGATGGCCGACGACGACCCGCCGGTCATCCAGGACAACCCCGGCCTAGTCAGGCCCTTCGAGGTGCTCACACAGGCTGTGAGCCGCCCGAAGTACGCCGAGTTCGACCCGACGGTCGTCCTCTTTCTGACCTTCCCGGCCTTCTTCGGGTTCATGATCGGCGACGTCGGCTACGGAATCGTCTACACGCTGATCGGCTACTACCTCCTCACCAACTTCGACAGCGATGCCTTCCGGAGCATGGGCGGAGTGACCATCTTCGCCGGCATCTTCACGATACTGTTCGGCGTCCTCTACGGCGAACTCTTCGGGACGCACCTGGTGTCGACGTTCCTCTGGGGCGGGCACGCACCACTCCACAAGGGGCTCCAGCCGACCTACCTGCTCTGGGCACAGGCGTGGCTCGTGATCAGCGTCCTCGTCGGCGTCCTCCACCTCAACATCGGGTGGCTGTTCGACTTCGTCGAGAACTACCAGCTCCACGACGTCAAGCACGCGGTGCTCGAGAGCGGGTCGTGGCTGCTGATGCTCAACGGCCTGTGGCTGTGGGTGTTCTCCGAGCACGCCGAGACCGCCAAGCCCGATCTGCTGTACGACGTGTGGCAGATCGTCGGGCTGGAGAGCGGCCTCGGTATCGGTCCGACGGTCGGGATCGCCGCCGCCGCGCTCTTCGGCCTCGGTCTCGTGTTGTTGATCGTCGGCGAACCCGTCGAGGCCATCGAGTTCCTCAACGTGTTCGTCAACGCACTGTCGTACACCCGGATCGCCGCGGTGTTGCTCGCGAAGGCGGGGATGGCCTTCACGGTCAACCTCCTCTTCTTCGGCGCCTACGCCAGCAGCGACGGGGCGTATCACTTCATGTACTCGGGAGAGTCCCACGGTACCGTGATGTTCGAGGGGCTGATGAACATGGGACCGGGCATGCTGGTCCTCGGCATCGTCGTCCTTCTGGTCGGCCACCTGCTCGTGCTCGCTCTCGGCGTCACGAGCGCCGGCCTGCAGGCCGTGCGTCTCGAGTACGTCGAGTTCTTCGGGAAGTTCTACGAGGGCGGCGGCCGCGAGTACGAGCCGTTCGGGTACGACCGGCAGTACACGACCGACGACTGACGGCCGCCGGTCGCGGTCCGTTCCGTTTCCGTTCTCCGTACACCCGCGCCCCCAGCGACGGCCGCGGCGCACCGGCGCGGGTCGCGGGGCGCGAGCGCTGTGAACGAATCCCATGGATTCGGCCGAAATCAGCGGTTCCAACGCCCATAATGACCGTCTCTTTTGGGAAGTTTTATGCCCGGTCTATACGGACGTGTGCCTGTTCGGAAACCCGAAGTGACCCCAATGCTCGAAGCTACTTCACAACTCGTGACGGTCGTACTGCAGAACAACGCCACGTCGTTCCCGCTGATCCCCGCACAGGCCGCCGCCGCGCTGGCGGTCGGGCTGGCGGCGCTCGGCGCGGGCTACGCGGAGCGGGGGATCGGTGCGGCCGCCGTCGGCGCCGTCGCCGAGGACGACGATATGTTCGTCCGTGGGCTGATCCTCACGGTCCTCCCCGAGACACTGGTGATTCTGGCGCTGGTTACCCTGTTCCTCACGACGGGGATTCCGTGGGACACCGCCGACTTCTTCGAGGCGATGTTCAGCGCGGGTAGCTAACTCCTCCCAGTTCTCTCCACTATGAGTTTGGACACAGTTGCCGAGGACATCCGGGACGAGGCCCGCGCGCGTGCGGAGGAGATCCGCGACGAGGGCGAACAGCGGGCGAACGAGATCGTCGAGGATGCCGAGGCCGACGCCGAAGAGATCCGTGAGGAACGCGAGGCCGAGGTCGAGCGGGAGATCGCCCAGCAGCGCGAACAGACCGTCTCCAGCGCGAAACTCGAAGCAAAGCAAGCCCGGCTGGAGGCCCGGCGTGACGTGCTCGAGGAGGTCCGGTCGGAGGTCGAGGACGCCCTGGCAGGGATCGAAGGCGAGCGCCGTCGGTCGCTCACCGCGTCGCTGCTGGAGGCGGCCGCCGAGGAGTTCGACGAGGGCGAGTCGGTGTCGGTGTACGGGCGCGCCGACGACGAGACGTTGCTCGAAGACCTGCTCGAGGACTACGACGGCTTCGACGTCGCCGGGACGTCCGACTGTCTCGGCGGCGTCGTCGTCGAGAGCGAGGAGTCGCGGGTCCGCGTGAACAACACCTTCGACTCGCTCCTCGAGACGGTCTGGGAGAACAACTTGAAGGAACTGAGCAACCGACTGTTCGAGCGATGAGCGCGAGCCCTGGCGCTTCGAACCCGGAGTACGTCACAACCCGCGTTCGCTCGCGACGTTCGGTGTTGTTCAGCGACGAGGACTACCGGAAGCTGATCCGCATGGGGCCGGCGGAGATCGCCCGCTTCATGGAGGAGTCGGAGTACGAGAGCGAGATCAACGCCCTCGGGGCACGCCACTCGGGGGTCGACCTCATCGAGTACGCGCTCAACCGGAACCTCGCGAAGCACTTCAACGATCTGCTGGACTGGGCCGACGGTCGGCTGTACGACCTGATCGCCCGATACCTGCGGAAGTTCGACGCGTGGAACGTCAAGACAGTGCTTCGCGGGATCTACTCCGGCGCCGACCGCGAGGACGTCGAAACGGACCTCATCCGGGCGGGCGAGCTGGACGAGCACCTGCTCGACCGCCTGCTGGACGCGGGATCGATCGAGGAGGTCGCCGACCTGCTCGACCGGACGATGTTCGCGACCCCGCTCCGCGAGGCGCTGGAGGAGTACGAGGAGTCGGGCGTCCTCGTGCCGCTTGAGAACGCGGTCGACCGCGTCTTCTACGAACAGCTCCTGTCGGACCTACCCGGCGGCGAGGCCAACGAGACCTACCGCGAGTTCCTCGAGGCGGAGATCGACTTCCGCAACGCGCGGAACGCGCTCCGCCTGGCCCGGAGCGGGGCCGACGTCGACCCCTCGGAGTACTACATCGAGGGCGGACAGCTGTTCGGCGCGGATCAGTTGAGCGCCATCGCCGGCAACGTCGACGAACTCGTCGCGGTGATCCGGGAGAGTACGTACGGTGACGATCTCGACAGCGCGCTCGACGAGTTCGAGGAGGCCGACAGCCTGATCTCGTTCGAGCGGGCACTCGACGTCGCGTTGCTCGAATACTCGGATCGGCTCGGCTTCATCCACCCGCTGTCGGTGGCGCCAGTCGTCTCCTACATCCTCGCCAAGGAGCGCGAGGTGGACAACATCCGCGCCATCGCCCGCGGCCGCGAGGCGGGGCTGTCCGAGGAGGAGATCGAGGAGGAACTGGTGATCCTATGAGCCAGGAAATCGCCGTCATCGGCAGCCCCGACTTCACCACGGGCTTCCGACTCGCGGGCGTGCGGAAGTTCGAGAACGTACCGGACGAGGAGAAAGACGAGGCGCTCGACGAGGCCGTCATGCGGACGCTCGACGACGACGACGTCGGCATCGTCGTGATGCACGACGACGACATGGCGCATCTCTCTCGGAACGCCCGAGAGGCCGTCGAGGGCAGCATCGAACCGGTGCTCGTCACCCTGGGTGGCGGCGCCGGCAGCGGCGGCCTGCGCGAGCAGATCAAGCGAGCCATCGGTATCGATCTGATGGAGGAAGACTAACATGAGTCAGGCAGACACGACCGTCCGAGAGGACGGCATCATCAACAGCGTGAGTGGTCCGGTCGTGACCGCCGTCGAACTCGACGCCCGAATGAACGACGTCGTCTACGTGGGCGACGAAGGACTGATGGGCGAAGTTATCGAGATCGAGGGCGACATCACGACCATTCAGGTGTACGAAGAGACCTCCGGCGTCGGCCCCGGCGAACCCGTCGAGAACACGGGCGCCCCGCTGACGGTCGATCTGGGCCCGGGGCTGCTGGACACCATCTACGACGGCGTCCAGCGCCCCCTCGACGTGCTACAGGAGAAAATGAACAGCGCGTTCCTCGACCGCGGGGTCGACGCGCCCGGTATCGACCTCGAGAAGCAGTGGGAGTTCACCCCCGAGGTCGAGGAGGGCGACGTCGTCGAACCCGGCGACGTGGTCGGCACGGTGCCGGAGACGGTGACCATCGAGCACAAGGTGCTTGTCCCGCCGGACTACGAGGGTGGCGAGGTCGTCGCCGTCGAGGCCGGCGACTTCACCGTCGAGGAGACGGTCGTCGAACTCGACAACGGCGAGGAGATCCGGATGCGCCAGGAGTGGCCGGTGCGCGAGGCGCGGCCGGCCGGCGACAAGAAGACGCCGACGGAGCCGCTCCTGACCGGTCAGCGGGTGCAGGACGGCCTGTTCCCCATCGCGAAGGGTGGGACGGCGGCGATTCCGGGTCCGTTCGGCTCCGGAAAGACCGTCACTCAGCAGCAACTCGCCAAGTGGTCCGACGCAGACATCGTCGTCTACATCGGGTGTGGCGAGCGCGGCAACGAGATGACCGAGGTCATCGAGGACTTCCCGGAACTGCCCGACCCGCAGACTGGGAACCCGCTGATGGCCCGGACGACGCTCATCGCCAACACGTCTAACATGCCCGTCGCGGCGCGGGAATCCTGTGTGTACACGGGGATCACCATCGCGGAGTACTACCGCGACATGGGGTACGACGTGGCGCTGATGGCCGACTCCACCTCGCGGTGGGCGGAGGCCATGCGCGAGATCAGTTCGCGCCTGGAGGAGATGCCCGGCGAGGAGGGCTACCCAGCCTACCTCGCCGCGCGGCTCTCCCAGTTCTACGAGCGCGCGGGCTACTTCGACAACATCAACGGCACGGAGGGGTCCATCTCGGTCGTCGGCGCCGTCTCGCCGCCCGGCGGCGACTTCTCCGAACCGGTGACCCAGAACACGCTCCGCATCGTCAAGACGTTCTGGGCGCTCGACGCCGACCTGGCCGAGCGCCGGCACTTCCCGTCGATCAACTGGAACGAGTCCTACTCCCTGTACCGGGAACAGCTCGACCCGTGGTTCGAGGACAACGTCGCCGAGGACTGGCCGACGGTCCGTCAGTGGGCGGTCGACACCCTCGACGAGGAGGGCGAACTCCAGGAAATCGTCCAGCTCGTCGGCAAGGACGCCCTGCCGGAGGACCAGCAGCTCACCCTCGAAGTGGCGCGGTACCTCCGCGAGGCGTGGCTCCAGCAGAACGCGTTCCACGACGTGGACACCTACTGCGAGCCCGACAAGACGTACCTCATCCTCACGACCATCAAGACGTTCAACGACGAGGCGTTCGACGCCCTCGAAGCGGGCGTCCCGGTCGAGGAGATCACGGCGGTCGACGCACTGCCGCGCATCAACCGAATCGGCGTCCAGGAGGAGTACGAGGCGTACATGGACGAACTGAAAGACGACATCACCGAGCAGATTCGGGAGCTGTACTGAGATGAAAGAGTACAAAACGATCACCGAGATCAGCGGCCCGCTGGTGTTCGCCGAGGTCGACAAGCCCATCGGCTACGACGAGATGGTCGAAATCGAGACCGCCGACGGCGAGATCCGCCGTGGACAGGTGCTCGAGTCCGAAGACGGGCTGGTCGCCATCCAGGTGTTCGAGGGGACCTCGGGCATCGACAAGAACGCGTTCGTCCGATTCCAGGGCGAGACGCTGAAGATGAAGCTGACCGAGGACCTCCTCGGTCGCGTGCTGTCCGGGTCGGGCGAACCCATCGACGGCGGTCCGGCCATCGAACCCGAGAAACGCGAGGACATCGTCGGCGCGGCGATCAACCCCTACGCCCGCGAGTACCCCGAGGAGTTCATCCAGACCGGCGTCTCCGCCATCGACGGCATGAACACCCTCGTTCGTGGCCAGAAGCTCCCCATCTTCTCCGGTTCGGGGCTGCCGCACAACGAACTCGCGCTCCAGATCGCGCGACAGGCGAGCGTTCCCGAAGAGGAAGCGGGCGGTGAAGGCTCCGAGTTCGCCGTCATCTTCGGCGCCATGGGCATCACGGCCGAGGAGGCCAACGAGTTCATGGACGACTTCGAGCGCACCGGCGCGCTGGAACGGTCGGTCGTCTTCATGAACCTCGCGGACGACCCCGCCGTCGAGCGGACGGTCACGCCGCGGATGGCGCTCACCACCGCCGAGTATCTCGCCTTCGAGAAGGATTACCACGTGCTGGTGATCCTGACGGACATGACCAACTACTGCGAGGCGCTCCGTGAGATCGGTGCCGCTCGCGAGGAGGTTCCGGGTCGCCGTGGCTACCCCGGCTACATGTACACCGACCTGGCGCAGCTGTACGAACGCGCCGGTCGAATTCAGGGGAGCGACGGCTCGGTGACCCAGATCCCGATCCTGACGATGCCCGGCGACGACGACACGCACCCGATCCCCGACCTCACCGGGTACATCACCGAGGGACAGATCTACGTCGACCGCGACCTCAACAGTCAGGGCGTCCAGCCCCCGGTCAACGTGCTTCCCTCGCTCTCCCGCCTCATGGACGACGGGATCGGTGAGGGCCTCACCCGCGAGGACCACGCCGACGTCTCCGACCAGATGTACGCCGCGTACGCGGAGGGTGAGGACCTGCGTGATCTGGTGAACATCGTCGGCCGCGAGGCACTGAGCGAGCGTGACAACAAGTACCTCGACTTCGCCGACGAGTTCGAGTCGGAGTTCGTCGACCAGGGCTTCGACACGAACCGCGACATCGGCGAGACCCTCGACATCGGCTGGGACCTCCTCTCGAACTTCCCGAAAGAGGAACTCAACCGGATCGACGAGGAGCTCATCGCGGACTACTACCGCGAAGAAGCGACCGAGGAAGAGGCGACCGCGGACTAATCGCCGGCGTTCACTTTTTCCGACCGATCGACGGAGCTCGGATCGACGACGAGCGTGGCGGCCCCGTCGAGACGGCTGACGGCCGAACACGCGGTTCACGCCACCAAACCCATTTCCGTACGCGTTCCGTTCTGGGAGCATGACAGTCGGGGGCAAGGGGAGCGGATCGGACGGCGGGGAGCCAGGGTCGGTGACTCCGGCGAGCACCGAGGGCGTCGGCGAGTCGCTGAAGACGCGGACGATGGACGAGGCACCGGTCGGAATCACCATCGCCGACGCGACGATGCCGGACATGCCGCTGGTGTACGCGAACGCCGCCTTCGAGCGCATCACGGGGTACCCGCCGGAGTACGCCGTCGGGCGGAACTGCCGGTTCCTGCAGGGGGCGGCGACCCGCGACGACCCCGTCGCACGCATGCGCACAGCCATCGAGAACGACGAGGCGACGACGGTCGAACTCCGCAACTACCGACGCGACGGCGAACTGTTCTGGAACGAGGTGACCATCGCCCCGATCCGGGACGAGAGCGGCGACGTCGCCTACTACGTCGGGTTCCAGCGGGACGTAACCCGACGCAAGCGCGCCGAGCGTGCCGCAGCCCAGCGGGCCGCCCGGATCGAGCGGGAACGGGCCGCCCAGGAACTCCTGTTGGAGCGCCTCGACGGGGTCGTCGCGGACGTGACCGGAGCGGTCGCCGAGGCGCGCTCCCGGACGGACCTCGAACGGGCCGTCGTCGAGGGCCTGGCCGAGACGTACGACGGGGCGTGGATCGGGGCTTACGATCCCGCCGTCGAGGCGGTCGTTCCGGAAGTCGAGTCGGAAGACGTAGCCGGCGAGGTGCCGGAGCGGGTTCCGGTGGGCGGAACCGAGACGGACGACCCGACCCGAACGAGTGACCTCGCGGCCGCCGCGGCCGACGCGGTGGCGGCGGCGGTGGCCGACGGCAGCGTCCGGATCCGGGATCTGCACGGGGTCGAGGGACCGACGGCCGTGGCCGGCGTTCCGCTCCACTACGGTGACGCGACCTACGGAGCGGTCTGTGTCTACGCGCGGACCAACACCGAGTTCGACGACCACGAGTGCGCCGTCCTGACGGCGCTGGGCCGGACCATCGCCACGGGGATCAACACGCTCGAGAGCCAGCGAACGCTCCGGGGGACGGAGGTGGTCGAACTCCAGTTCACCGTGATAGCCCACCCGCTGGTCGACCTGGCCGAGCGACTGGACACCCGGATGGCCTACGCGGGGAGCGTCGCGGATCGCGACCGGCCGACCAGCCTGTTCGAACTGTCGGACGCGACGGGGGCCGCGGTGCGCGAGGCGGCCACCGAGACGGCGGTGGACGTTCACGGGGTGCTCACCGAGGGCGAGGCGGAGTGTCTGGTCGAACTCTCGGTCACGGGGACGGACCTCTGGGCGATCCTGGCCGACCACGGCGCTGACCTCGAGGCCGTGGTCGTCGAACCCGGCGTCGCACGGTTCACCGTCGAGGTGGCGCGCGAGTCGCTCGCGCGGAGCATGGCCGGTGCGGTGACCGAGCGCTTCGAGGGAGCGGATCTGGTCAGGTACAACCACCGCGGCGACCGGGACGAACCGCGCCAGGAGTTCGTCGCGCGCCTGCACGAGAACCTGACCGACCGCCAGCACGCAGCGCTGATGCGGGCGTACAGCGGGGGCTTCTTCGAGTGGCCACACGAAGTGACCGGCGACGAACTCGCGGAGGCCATGGGCGTCTGTCGGTCGACGTTCCACGAGCACCTGCGGGCGGCCCAGCGAAAGGTGATCGGCACCATCCTGGATCGATGAGACACCAAACTAGTTGTGGGTCGCGCTTACCACGATAGCATCCCGACTCCACGTGTATCATGCCACAACCCGGTAGCGAAGGAATCTGGCTCTGGATCGGCACGCTCGGTATGTTCCTGGGGATGCTGTACTTCATCGCCAGGGGCTGGGGCGAAACGGACCGGCGGCGACAGGAGTTCTACATCGTCACCATCTTCATCACCGCCATCGCGTTCGTGAACTATCTCGCGATGGCGCTCGGCTTCGGGTTGACGATGGTCCAACTCGGTGGTGAGGAACTGCCCATCTACTGGGCCCGGTACACTGACTGGTTCTTCACCACCCCGCTCCTGTTGCTCGACCTCGGCTTACTGGCCGGGGCGGACCGCAACCAGTTGTCCGCGCTCGTCGGTCTCGACATGCTGATGATCGGGACGGGTGCCGTGGCGACCCTGTCGGCCGGACCGGGCTTTCTCACCGAGGGGGCTCGCCGGCTGATCTGGTGGGGCGTCTCCACGGGCTTCCTGCTCGTCCTTCTGTACATGCTGTACGGCTCGCTCGACGAGAAGGCCAGCCGGCTCACGGGATCGGCGGCGTCGACGTTCAGTACGCTCCGAACGTTGATCGTCGTCGTCTGGCTGATCTACCCCGTGTGGTGGATCGTCGGCACCGAGGGGCTGCAGGTCATCTCGCTGTACCTCGAGACGGCCGGCTTCATGGTGCTCGACCTGGTCGCGAAGGTCGGCTTCGGGATCATCCTCCTGTCGAGTCGCGAGGTGCTCGACGCCGCGGGGTCGAGTGCGGCGGCTGCGGAGTCGGCCGACTGACGAACGTCGGCGCGGGCCGGCGTTCCCGCTCGTGATAGCGCGACCCAAGAAGCTATACGGAGAACCGACAAACCGTCGGTTCACCCGTTTCGACCGACTGCGGCAAGACACACCGATGACTGGACCAACGTACCTGCAGTTTCACCTCGCCTTCCTGCTCCCGGCCATGATGCTCATGGTCGCGACGGCGTTCGTGAGCCGAACGCGGATGAGCGCCGCCGTCGACCCGTTCACCGGCCGGGGTTACTGGTCCGGCGTCGCCATCATCACCGTCGTCGCCCTGGTGTACACGACGCCGTGGGACAACTACCTCATCGCGGCGGGCGTGTGGTCGTACGGCGAGGGGAGCACGCTCGCGACGCTCGGCTACGCGCCGGTCGAAGAGTACCTGTTCATTCTGGTCCAGCCGTGGCTGACGGCGCTGTGGCTCTCGCACCTGTCGCTGCCGAGCGAGTGGCCGCCGGTGAGGGGACCGATCCGCACCCGACTCGCCGCGCTGGCGCTCGCCGCCATCCTCGGCGCCGGCGGGTGGCAGTTGCTGGCACGATCGGAGACGTTCTACCTCGGCGCCATTCTCGCGTGGGCGGCGCCGGTGCTCGCCCTGCAGTGGGTCGTCGGCGCACCGCAACTGTGGGCGCGTCGCCGCCTCGTCACGCTCGGTACCCTCGTACCGACGACGTATCTCTGTGTGGCCGACCGGGTCGCCATCGAATACGGCATCTGGATTCTCTCGGAGCGGTACACCACCGGTCTCACGGTGGCCGGCCTCCCCGTCGAGGAGGCGACGTTCTTCCTCGTGACGAACCTCTTCGTCGTCCAGGGACTGGTGCTCTACCGGTGGGTAGTCTCCCGATTCGGGGCGGCCGACGATCCGACCGTGGGACCGGAATCGGACGCCGGAGCCATCGACCCGGAGTCGCCGTGAGGCGATGACGGGGACGGACCGAGGGGGTGACGACTCGACGCTCGCGGCACTCATGCTCGCGGTCGGGTGTCGCCCCGCCTGGGTCGCCGTCTCGGCCCTGACACTCGGCGTAGTCGTCACGGGAGCCGCCGGTCTCACGGCGACGCTTCCACGGTGGCTCCGGTACCTCCCGCTCGCGGCCAGTTTGCTCCTGTTCGGGTTGCCACACGGCGCGGTGGACCACCTCGCGCCGGCGCGGGCCGCGGGGCGACGGCCGACGGGGCGAGGGATGGCCGTCGTCGGGCTGGGATATCTCCTACTCGGCGGGGCCTACGCCATGCTGTGGACCGTCGCCCCGGCCGCCTCCGCGGCGCTGTTCGTCGGTCTGACCTGGCTCCACTGGGGACAGGGCGACCTCTACGCCCTCGATGCGCTGGGGAGTTCACATCTCGACGCCACGGGCGTTCGCGCGGGCACGCTGGTGGTTCGTGGCGGGTTGCCGATGCTGGTGCCGCTTCTCCGTTTCCCGGAGCGGTACCGACAGGTTGTCGACGCGTGGGTGGCGCTGTTCGGGCGTGACCTCGACGCGGGGTGGCTCGTATCCCCCGACGTACGGGTGGGTCTCGGCGTCGGGTTCGCGGCACTGACCGTCGGGACGCTCCTCGTCGGCTACCGACGTGGCGGCGGCCACGCCTGGAGACGGGACGCCGCCGAGACGCTGCTGCTGTGGGCGTACTTCCTCGTCGTGCCGCCGTTGCTCGCCATCGGCGTGTACTTCTGTGTCTGGCATTCGCTGCGGCACGTGGTTCGGCTGGCCGGCGTCGACGACGGCGCCCGGGCGGTGCTCGCGACTCGCGGCCCTGTCGCAGCGCTCCTGCGGACGGGACGGGACGCAGTGCCGCTCACCGCCCTGTCGGTGGCCATCCTCGTCGGCGTGGGCGTCATCGGTGGCGTGAACGCCTCGCCGTCGGCGCTCGCGGCGCTGTATCTCGTCTTCATCGCCGTCCTGACCCTGCCACACGTCGCCGTCGTCACGTGGATGGACCGACTGGAGGGGATGGGACTCGGGTGGTCGTCCCCGAACGGGTGAGAGCGAGGACCGAAGCCGGCGTTCCGAGGGACAACCGCCGACCCGTTTCAGTCGGTGTGTTCCGCGATGCCCTCGGCCGTGGTGGTGGGGTGATCCACCGCTTCTGTCGACGACCGGTCGGCCTCCGTTTCGGGGACCATCAGGAGTTGAAGCGCCTGTCGGATGTGGTAGTTCTTTTCGACCGCGTCGGTGGCATCGAGCGCGTCCAACAGCTGGCTTTTCGGTTTCGATTCGCGATTGTCCATCCCCAACGTAGTTCGTCCACGCACATCAAATATTGGCTGTTTGACGTTACGTCGGGTTGTGATTAATCGAGTGATCGACACGACGGACTCCGCACTCGGCGTCGGTTACTCGGCCCGTCGTCGTGGCCGCCTGCGGGGGTAGCTCCGCAAACAGTAAAAGGTTAACCGGCTCGGTCCACAACCCTCCGGCAATGGCCGAGGACGTCAAACCCACTCGCAAGAACCTCATGGCGATAGAGGATCGGATCGAACTCTCCGAGCGGGGGCACGACACGCTCGAACAGAAACGGGACGGTCTCATCATGGAGTTCATGGACATCCTGGACCAGGCCCAGGACATCCGAGCGGACCTCGACGCGAACTACAAGACCGCACAGCGAAAGATCAACATGGCGCGGGCGATGGAGGGCGACGTCGCCGTCCGCGGTGCCGCCGCGGCGCTCAAGGAGCATCCGGAGATCACGACCCAGTCGAAGAACATCATGGGCGTGGTCGTGCCGCAGATCGAATCCTCGCGCGTCAGGAAGAGCCTCGATCAGCGCGGCTACGGCCTACTCGGGTCCTCGGCCCGCATCGACGAGGCGGCCGACGCCTACGAGGAACTCCTCGAATCGATCATCCTCGCGGCCGAGGTGGAGACGGCGATGAAGAAGATGCTGACCGAAATCGAGACGACCAAACGCCGCGTCAACGCCCTCGAGTTCAAACTCCTGCCCGACCTCCACGAGAACAAGGAGTACATCGAGCAGAAGCTCGAAGAGCAGGAACGCGAGGAGATCTTCCGCCTCAAGAAGATCAAGGCGAAAAAGGAAGAAGAGGAGAAAGCCGAGGCGGAGGCCGAAGCCGCGGCCGAGAGCGAAGTCGTCACGGCCGACGACTAGTGGTCGGCGTGAGCCACGACGGACCCTCGCCGACCCGGGACGGCGGGAGCCGGGTGCGCTCACGGAGGGTAGCATAGTGCCCTGTCCGGTCTGTGGCGCGCGCACCGTCGCGTTCGCCGTGCCGTCGGCGCTCCGCGACCACGCCCCCGAATCGAGCGCGCACGTGGCCATCTGTTCTACCTGTCTGCGGACTCACGCGGTCGGCGGTGGCCCCGATCCCACCCCCACCCCCACCCCCACCCCCACCCCCACCCCCGCTCCAGCCCCCGACTTCCAACTCGTCCACGACGCTTTCCCGGCGGGCGAGGCGGGCGCCGCGCTCTCGCTGGCGCTCGGCCTACTCGGCTCCCTCGCGCTCCGCCGGAACGCCATCGACGACTGCTGTTCGTACGCGGAACGGGCGGGTGCGGACGTGTTGCTGACACTCGACCGGTTGGCGAGCGACGAGAAACTGGACCCCTATTTCGACGTCGAGCGCCGGCGGCATCAGTTAGCCGAGATGCTCCGCTAGTCCCCGCGCCGACCCGCGGCCGACGCGAGCGACCGTGCGGTGACGGGACCCCCGGCAACGGCGACGCGAGTCCCCGCGAGGCCGACGAGAAGGAGGTTTCCCCACAGTCCCGGCTGAATCAGGAGCGCCGGCACCCACTCGGGCAACATCTGTCCGGCCATCCGGAGACCGTAGGAGTGGACGTGGAGGAGCAAGAGCCCGACGACGGGGAGCGTGGGGTATCCGTCGGGGTGGTCGAGTTCGACGGCCAGAAGCAGAACGACCGCCGGGAGGGCGGCGACGAAGTAGTAGGCGTAAGTCAGGGGAGCGAGCAACGGAACGGCGGCGAAGCCGAGCGCAGTCGATTCCCGGACGGCGTCGGCCGGCGCCCGGAGGACGACGACGACGATGGCGAGGCTAGCGAGGACACGAATCGCCAGCGTGTGGGGGACGTCGTACAGGGGGCGGTAGTACGGCGGCATCCACAGCCGCGGGGACCGAGCCGCGCTCCCCTCGCGAATCCCCCAGGCGAGCACGTCGAGGAAGGTTCGGTGGGCGTCGACGCCGAAAACGAGGAGGGAGACGAGGAGGAGGGCGACGCCGCCGGTGACGGCGCCGACGAACCGCGTCCGGTCGCCGAGGAGGTGGGCGCCGGCGGGAGCGTACGGGAGTTTCACGACGCCGACGACGGCGGTGAGTACGCCGCCGAGGAGCGGGCGTCCGCGGAGCGACGCCGACGCCGCGAACGTGAGGAGGGCACCGAGCGCCGTCGCGGTCTGACCGAGTTTCGTCGAGAGGAGTACGGGATGGAAGCCGGCGACGAGCGGGAGGACGGCGACCCGCTCCCAGGGGCGGAGGGGGACGCTGAGGGCGGTGACGAGCCGCTGTATCGCAACCCAGAGAAGCGCAACGGTGCAGGCGGTCCACAGGAGGGCGGCGGGGCGGAAGTCGAGGGTGAGGAGGAAGGGGGCAAATCCAAGGATTGCGACCGGGGGGTAGAGGTAGCTCCCGTGGTAGCCGCCGTCCTCGTTTCGCACGTACACCGACTCGCCGGCGACCCAGCGGTCGACGGCGTTGTTGTAGGCGCCGAAGTCCCAGAAGCCGAATCGAGGAGCGATATCGAGCGACCGGAGGTACCAGTCGACGGCGGGGTACGTGGCGAGGGCAACGAGGGCGACGAGGGCGGCCGCGACGAACCAGGGACGGTCGTCGCGACGGGCGAGGAGGCGGCGGAGGAGGGACATGCAGTCGGGGATGTGCTCCAGTCCCGCAAAAAAGTGCGCGATCAGATACCGGTAGAGTAGCGCAGGATGCCGGCGACGCCGCCGAAGGCGTCGTAGAGCTGTTCGCCCTTCTCGAAGTCCGTACTGATGAACTTCGTCTCGGTGCCGCGCTGTTCGGCGATAGTCATCAGGTGTTCGATCACGTCTTCGCGGTCCTGTATCTCGGCCTCGCTTCCGTCCTCGCACTGGTGGTCGGGCGTCGAGTGCCGGCGGTCGATCACCTCGAACTCCTCTTGCCCGTCGCAGTCGTACACCACCACGTCCTTGCGGAGGTCCTCGCTGATGAGCAGACGGTCGACGGAGCCCATCACCAGGTTGCGACGGGTCTGCTCGAACCCGTAGGTGGCGAGGTCACCGGTGTGGAGGTTCTCGAAGAACTCCTCCATCTGCTTTTTGTCCTTCATCACCTCCTGGTCGGCGAGGACGTCTTGGGCGGCGTCGACGAGGTCGTACAGCCCGGACTCGTCGGTGTAGGACACGTCGAACTTGCCGACGACGTGGTCCTGGAGTTCGTGGTGGAGGTAGTCACCATCGAGGAACTCGTCTTTGGTCGGCGAGGGACCGCCGACGAGGATGCCGTCGAGTTCGTGGCGCTGAGGGACGAACAGGTCGTTGGCCATCTCCGCGACCTCCTGATAGAAGTTGTCGATGGCCTCCAGTCGCAGGCGGGCGAACCGCTGGGCGGACTGGCCACCTTTCCGCTGCTTGCCGGGGACGAGCGAGGAGGCGGACTTGACGGGTTCGACGCGCTTGCCCTTCAGCCAGCCGACGTTCGCCTCGCGGCGGTCGAGGACGATCAGGCCGAACAGGCCCTTATCGGAGAGCATCCCCTCCAGCGGTTCGGTGAGGAAGTCCGAGTCGCAGTGATAGCGGAAGGACTGGATGGGGTCGGGCGGACTCTCCAGGACCTTCGTCACCATGTCGGTCTGGCCGCCGCCGGCGTCGACGGCGCCACTGAAGATGACGATGCCGTTCTCGGGCGGGTAGGTGTCGTAGTAGCGGAGGCGGTCCTTGATGCTCGTGAGCGCGTCCTGGACGTTCGTTCGTGTCTGCTTCGACTTGATGTTGCTTGCCTCCGAGTGCTCCTGCGTGACGTGGGCGACGACGGAGGAGATCTGTTTGTCCGGCGGGATGTAGATAGTGACGAGTTGGGTCCCGGAGCCCTCGTACTCCTTCAGGTCCTCGATGACCTTCCGGAACTCGTATTTCCGACGGTCGTCGTCGGCGTCCTGCGTGTCGGTACTCATTGGTAGCTCTAGCCCCGCGCGCGGCTAAGTAACCTTTGACTGGGGTGTCCGCCTTCGGCGCCCCCCGAAGCGGGAGCAGAGTTATATACTCGCCGTCGGAGGTTCCTGACGACCTATGGGACGGGTGTACGCAGTCGCCAGTGGGAAAGGCGGCGTCGGCAAGACCACCACGGTGGCGAACCTCGGAGCAGTCCTCGCCGAAGCGGGCCACGAGACGGTCCTCGTGGACGTCGACCTCGGGATGGGGAACCTGGCGGGCGCCCTCGGCATCGACGCCGACGCCGATGCCGACGCCGACGCCGGGGCGACCGTCCACGACGTGCTGGCGGGGTCGGCGATGGTCGCGGAGGCGGTCCGCGAGGGTCCGGCGGGGCTCTCGGTGCTCCCGGCGTCGGCCGACCTCGACGACTTCGGGACGGCCGATCCGACCCGGTTGGCGGCGCTGCTCGACGGACTCGACGCGGAGTTCGTTCTCCTCGACACCTCGGCGGGGCTGAGCCACGACAGCGTCGAACCGCTCCGGGTCGCCGACGAGGTACTGCTGGTGTCGACGGCGGAACCGGGCGCGCTGGGCGACACGGCGAAGACCCGCGAGGTGGCCGACCGGTTCGGCACGCCCGTGTGGGGCGCAGTGGTGACGCGGGCGACACCCGAGATGGGCCGCGAGGGACGACGTCCCTCGGGCGACGGGCCACAGGGCGGTGACGTCGGAAGCGTCGCCAATCGCCTCGGGGTGACGGTCCGGGGAGTGATTCCGGACGATCCGGCGGTGTCGGCCGCGGCCGAGGCCGGCGAGCCCCTGATTACTGCCGCGCCCGACGCGCCCGCTACCGACGCCTATCGGCGACTGGCGGCCGAGTTGAGCGGCGACGACTCGCTCGCGCCGGCCGACGACGCGGACGACGGTGGCGTCGTCGTCGCCGACGCCGAGGTAGTGGCCCGCGGGGGCGACGACGGGGCTGGGGAAACGGACGAAGGCGACACGCAGGTGACACGCGACGGGTCGGACACGGCGACGACAGCCAGGGGAACGGACCACGCCGCCGACTCGGAGGCGACGGCCACCGGCGGATCGGCGGCCGGTAGCGACGACGAGGACGCGGACGAGGGGTCGACGGCGGAGTCGACAGCGGAGGACGGAGGAAACGAACGAACCGGCTTCCTCCGCTGGCTCCTGGGTTGAACGGGAAGTTCTTTGAGGCCGCCACGAAGACGGGGTAGTATGGAAGAATCGAACGCGGTTCCGCTCTGGTGGGTACTGCTGTTTCTGTTGCTCGCGCTCGGTATCGGTGCGTTCGCCGTCTCGGCCGTCGGTGGATCGCTGATCGCCGGCGTCGCCGTCCCTGCATAACGTGCCGTGACACCGGCGACCGCCCGATTCGGCGGGGACGACCACCGCCGTACTTAGGGCGCCAGGGCCCGTCGGCTGGCCGTCGCGACGCCCCCGATCCGCTCGCCATCACAATTTTGATACGTATATCACATTCGGTATGCTTATGCGCGGCGAGTGACAAGCCCGTGTATGGCAGAGAGCGCAGCGGCGTCGTCGGTGGGCCACGACGAACTCGCCGCTCTGAAGCGGATCGGGTTGGACGGAGGACTCTCCGGGCGGACGAAAATCTCGTGTTCCGGCCTGGCCGCACGTCTCGACGCGTCGGCCCAGACCGCCTCCCGACGCCTTCAGCGACTGGACGAGGCCGGGTTGCTGGACCGAGAGGTGCTCGCGGACGGGCAACTCGTCACCGTCACCGGCGAAGGTGTGGCGGCCCTCCGACGGGAGTACGCCGACTACCGACGACTGTTCGAGGACGATGCGACGCTGTCGCTCGACGGCACCGTGACCAGCGGTATGGGCGAGGGCCGCCACTACATTTCGCTGTCCGGCTACATGAGCCAGTTCCGCGAACGCCTGGGCTACGAGCCGTTCCCGGGCACGCTCAACGTGGAGCTGACCGCCGAGAGCGTCCGCACCCGTGGAGAGATGGACACCCTGGAGACCGGTGCGACGCCCATCGACGGTTGGGAGGACGACGAGCGGACCTTCGGGCCGGCGACGTGCTACGCGGCTCGAGTCGACGCCGACGGTGACGTCTACGACGGCGCTCACGTCATCGTCCCGGACCGCACCCACCACGACGCCACGCAACTCGAACTGATCGCGCCCGTGAAGCTCCGGGACGCACTCGATCTGACGGACGGGGACACCCTGACGGTCCACCTGGGGGACGCGTGACGATGCAGGGTCGTAGCGAGTCCACCGGGGCCCTCGACCGGGCCGTCGCCGCCTTCCGTGCGGGCGGGCCGGTGCTGGTCCACGACGCCGACGACCGGGAGGGTGAGACGGATCTGCTCTACCCCGCGAGCGCGGTGACATCGGCGTCGGTAGCACGCCTGCGCAACGACGGGGGCGGCCTCGTCTTCGTCGCCCTGCCCGCCGCAATCGCCGACCGGTTCGATCTGCCCTTCCTCCACGAGGCGCTCGACCACCCCGCGAACGACCACTCGGACCTGGGGTACGACGCTCACCCGTCGTTCTCGCTGACGGTCAACCACCGCGACGGGTTCACCGGCGTGACCGACGACGACCGGGCGCTCACCATCCGTCGCCTCGGCGAGGTGAGCGGCGACGACGACTACGGCGTCGACGCCTTCGCCGAGGAGTTTCGGACGCCGGGTCACGTCCACCTCCTGCGGGGGGCACCCGGACTGCTGGCCGAGCGGCGCGGCCACACGGAACTGGGGCTAGCGCTGGCCCGCGAGGCCGGCGTCGCGCCCGCCGTCGCCGGCTGTGAGATGCTCGACGACGACACCGGCGGGGCGCTCTCGACGGCGGACGCGCGGGCCTACGCCCGCCGGAACGACCTGCCGTTCGTCGAAGGGGCGGCACTGATCGAGGCGCTGTCCTGAGCGGCCGGCGGTGGGACGGAGCGGAGCGACGGCCCGCACGGAAACTGTTAAGACCGGATTGGGCCAAATTACACCAACTCATGTCGCTCGATACGACGACTTCTCGCGACGGGATCCGGCTCCGAAGCGCACGCCTTCGCTCGGAGGGTGCGTGAGATGGGCTTCGAAGAGATGCGCGAGTCCGGCGACGTCGACACCGTCTGGATGGACGGCGAGTTCGTCGACTGGGACGACGCCAAGATCCACGTCCTCACCCACGGACTCCACTACGGAACCGGCATCTTCGAGGGCGTCCGGTGTTACGACACCGAGGACGGCCCGGCCATCTTCCGCTGGGAGGAGCACCTTGATCGCTTCTACGCCTCCGGGAAGCCGTACAACCTCGACATTCCCTTCGACCGCGACGAACTGACCGAGGCGACGAAAGAGCTGATCCGCCGACAGGAGCTGCCCTCCTGTTACATCCGCCCCGTCGCGTACTACGGCTACGACATGCTGGGTCTGAGTCCCGAGACCTGTCCCGAACAGGTCGCAATCGCCGTCTGGCCTTGGGGAGCGTATCTCGGCGAGGACGCCCTGGAGGAGGGCGTCGAGGTCACCGTCTCCTCGTGGCGCAAGTACGCCTCCTCGCAGATTCCGACCAACGCCAAGACGACCGGTCCCTACGTCAACAGCGTGTTGGCGAGCCTGGAAGCCAAACGCGAAGGGTACACCGAGGCACTCCTGCTGAACGAGGAGGGGAACGTCGCCGAGGGTCCGGGCGAGAACCTGTTTCTCGTCCGCAACGGCGAAATCTACACCCCCGGACTCGCCGAGGGCATCCTCGACGGCATCACCCGCAACACCGTCATCACGCTCGCTCGCGAGCAGGGGTACACCGTCCACGAGGACGCGACGATCAGCCGCGGCGAACTCCACACCGCCGACGAACTGTTCTTCTCCGGCACCGCGGCCGAAGTCACGCCGATCCGCAAGGTGGACAACGTCGTCATCGGCGAGGGAACCCGCGGCCCGGTGACGGGTGACATCCAACAGGCGTTTTTCGACCTGGTCGAACGCCGCACAGACGACCACGCCGACTGGTTCACCGACGTCGAGATGTAGGCCGGGTCAGTCGTCGTCGCCGTCCCCATCTCCGCTCACCGCCTCTTCGACGGCGATTTCGACACCCTGTGCGTGTTCGTCCTCCGCGAATCCGGCACTGAGAATGCGCGTCAACGCCTCCTCGACGGTTTCGCCGGTCTCCTCGATACGTTCCGGCGCCACCTCGATGACAAAGCCCGTGGTGATGTTGGGCGCGGTGGGCATGAACAGCACCACCTTGTCGTCGGCGGTGGTCTGCCCCGTCTTGAACGCCGTCATGTTGATCCCGGGCCACGTCTCCAGCCGAACCGGCTTCTGGAGGTCGTCGGTGCCGGTGAGGGCCGTTTCGACGGCGAGTTTCGAGGCGTTGTAGAGCACCCGGATGAGGGGAACGTGGTTCATCGCACTGTCTAGGCCGCGTTCGAACAGGCGGCCGACCGTCGTTCGCATCAGGTACCCGACCGACAGCACCAGCATGACGAACACCACGATGGCCACGGGAACCCCGTAGTACGGGGGAAGCGTCCGAACGACGGGGAGGTCCGCCACCTGCGTGTACAGCCAGTTGAGGACGAACAGAATGACCAGAATCGGGACGAGGACCACCAGTCCGCTGGCCACATCGCGTCTCCACGAGGACATTGTCGGATGGTCGGGTGCCGGGGCCTTCAGCGTGTCCACCCGGCGGCGCCGGGCCGAACGCCGGGGCTTTTCAGTCACCGGCCACCTACGGTGTGGTATGGTCGTCTCGCTCGTCGCCGGCGCGCTCTGGGCGATGTTGCCGGCGTACGTTCCGAACAACGCCGCCGTCCTCGCCGGCGGTGGTCGCCCCATCGACGGCGGTCGGACCCTCGACGGGCGTCGCCTCCTCGGCGACGGCAAGACGTGGCGCGGCACGGCCGCCGGGACGCTCGTGGGCGTCGCCCTGGCGATGGCGCTCAACGTCGTCCGACCGACCGTCGTCGCGACGCTCGACGCCGGCCTCCCCGTCTTCTCGTTCCGGGCCGCCGTCGGCCTAGCTCTCGGCGCGATGCTCGGCGACATCGGCGCCTCGTTCCTGAAGCGCCGACTCGGCCGGAAGCGCGGCGCCGCCGTCCCCGGCCTCGATCAACTCGACTTCGTGGTCGGTGCGCTCGTCCTCGCGGTCCTCCTCGCGCCATCGTGGACGTTCGCGACGTTCTCGCCGGCACGACTGGCAGTGATCCTCGTCGCCACTCCCCTCCTCCACGTCACCACGAACGCCGGGGCGTACCTGCTCGGTCTGAAGGCGGAGCCGTGGTAGCGGACCGTCCCCGATTCCGGCGGCACCCACTGGGAACCGCCCCGTTTATGTCGGTTCGCAGCCCCGAAGGTGCTAATGACGAATCAGGACCTCATCGACGCGCTACGGGCCGCGGAGGCCGTCAAGTTCGGCGAGTTCGAACTCTCCCACGGCGGGACGAGCGACTACTACGTCGACAAGTACCTCTTCGAAACCGACCCCGAGTGCCTCCGTCTGATCGCCGAGGCGTTCGCCGAGCGGATCGACGAGCCGAAACTCGCCGGCGTCGCCCTCGGGGCGGTGCCGCTGGTGGCGGTGACGAGCGCCGAAACCCGACGTCCCTACGTCATCGCCCGCAAGCAGGCCAAAGAGTACGGTACGGGTAATCGCATCGAGGGGCGCCTCGACGACGGCGACCGAGTGGTCGTCCTCGAAGACATCGCTACGACGGGAAAGAGCGCCCTCGACGCCGTCGAGGCACTCCGGGAGGCAGGGGCGGTCGTCGACCGCGTACTGGTCGTCGTCGACCGTGAGGAGGGTGCTGCGGAACTGCTCGCCGACCACGGGGTCGAACTCGACGCCCTGCTGACCGCGACGGACCTGCTGGCCGACGAGTGAGAACCGCTCACCGACGTTCGTCCGGGTTTTCGCAGCGTCGCATGCCAACCGTTAAGTTCCACATTGCGGATACGCTCACCCGTGCATGGCGCTGAGTGACTCGCTGGCGAACTACTTCGGTTTCGAAGAGCACGGGACGGACCTCCGGACGGAGGTCCTCGCGGGGCTGACGACCTTCCTGACGATGTCTTACATCGTCGTGGTGAACCCGAGCATCCTCGCGGACAACCCGGAAATACCGATTCAGGACGGCATTAGCGTCCCTGGCTACGCGTACGGCGAGGTGGTGTCCATGCTCGCGGTGGTCACCATCATCGCGGCGGCGACGGCGACGCTCATCATGGCGCTGTACGCGAACCGACCCTTCGCGCAGGCCCCGGGGCTCGGCCTGAACGCCTTCTTCGCGTTCACCGTCGTCGGGTCGCTCGGCATCTCCTGGCAGACGGCGCTCGCGGCCGTCGTCGTCGAGGGCATCGTCTTCATCGTTCTCACCGCCGTCGGCGCCCGGGAGTACGTCATCCGGGCCTTCCCCGAACCGGTCAAGTTCGCGGTCGGCACCGGGATCGGTCTGTTCTTGGCCATCATCGGCCTGCAGGCGATGGGCATCGTCGTCGACGACCCCGAGACGCTGGTCCAGCTCGGTGCGGTCGCCTCCGACCCGGTGGCCATCGTCTCCGTCGTCGGCCTGCTCCTGACGTTCGCACTCTACGCCCGCGGGATCCGTGGCTCGATCATCATCGGCATCGTCGCCACCTCCGTCCTGGGCTGGGTTGTCGCCAACGCGGGGCTGGTCGGCGGCGAGGCGGCCGGCCGTCTGGTCGCCGGCGGCGCCAGCGCAACCTACGACATCACACCCCTCGCCGGGGCCTTCCTCTCCGGGATCGCCGACATCGAGGCGTTCACCTTCGCCCTGGTCGTGTTCACGTTCTTCTTCGTCGACTTCTTCGACACCGCGGGGACGCTCACCGGCGTCGCCCAGGTCGCCGGCTTCCTCGACGAGGACGGCAACCTGCCGGACATCGACGAGCCGCTGATGGCCGACGCCGTCGGTACCACCGTCGGCGGGATGCTCGGCACCTCGACGGTGACGACGTACATCGAGTCCGCCTCCGGCGTCGAGGAGGGCGGCCGGACGGGCATGACCGCCCTCGTCGTCGCCCTGCTCTTTCTCGCGTCGCTGGCAGTCGTGCCGCTGGCGGCCGCCATCCCCCTCTATGCCTCCCACATCGCCCTCGTCGTCATCGGCGTCATCATGCTCGGCAACGTCGTCGACATCGCGTGGGACGACCTCTCCTACGCGATTCCCGCCGGCATGACCATCCTCGTGATGCCCCTGACGTACTCCATCGCCACGGGCATCGCGGCCGGCATCGTCACCTACCCCGTGGTGAAGGCCGCCCGCGGCGAGTGGAGCGACGTGCGCCTCGGCCACTGGACACTCGCGGCCGCGTTCGTCCTCTACTACGTCGTGCGGACGAACACGCTCGCGTAGCGGCGGTGACGGCGCACACACCCGTCGCGCTCAAGGGCACGGAGCGACAAGGGAGGGTGATGTCGAACCTGGAACTCTACGAACTGCCCGGCTGTCCCTACTGTGCGAAGGTGAAGACCAAACTCGACGAACTGGGTCTCGAGTACGTCTCCCACGAGGTACCACGCGCACACGCCGAGCGGACCGAGGTCGAAGAAGTGAGCGGCCAGACCGGCGTTCCGGTCCTCGTCGACCCCGACCACGACGTCGAGGGGATGCCCGAGAGCGACGACATCGTCGCCTACCTGGAGACGACCTACGGCGCTCGCGCGGAGAACTGAACGACCGCCCCGGAGATTGTCGTGACTGTGTCCCGGCGGTGGTCGTCCCCAGAGGGTGGCGGCTGTGTGTCTCGACTGACAGCCGGGAGGATTAGCTCTCGGCCGGCGCCCGCGCGCGCTCGAGGATCAGGTCCCGAAGGTCGTCGGCGTCCCGGAGGGCGGCGAGTTCCTCCTGGCTCACAAGCGCGGTGCCCTCGACGGCGTCGCGCTTCTCGCGTTCCTCGGTGACGTACACCGCGCGGGTTCGGGTCACCTCGCCGAGCGAGGACATGATCCGGGCGCGCTTTTCGGCGCTCCGGGTGAACGCCGAGTGGCCGGTCAGCAGGTTCTCGATTTCACGGTCGCCGTCCTCGCTGACGGCGGTGAAGGGCGCGCGGTTCGTCGGGTGGACGGTGAAGCCGACGCGGGCGAGGACGGCGAGGACGTGGTCCTCGTCCGGGTCGAGAGCCGGGTCCTGTGGCGTCGGGTCGGCCTCGCGCACACCCTCGGCACCGTCCATCACGTCGACGGGGTCGCTGAAGGGCTGATCGAACAGCTCCTCCAGCTGGATCGCCACCTCGATGCTGGCGTTCATGCCGTCCTCGTACTTCGAGACGGTGCGTCGCGAGACGCCGAGTTCGGTCGCCAGACGGCCGAGACTCCAGCCGCGTTCCTCGCGTTCGTCGGCCAACAGGTCGCCGTCGATGTTGACGTAGAGACCGCCTGGCGCCGCGTAGATGAGCGGCGGGACGTTCTCCACGAACAGGTCGAAGGCCGTGTCGGGGTTGATCGCCGGGATACCGTGTCGGAAGTACACCACCTCCGGTTTCAGTTCCTCGTCGCGGGTGCGCAGACCGATGACGAGCGGCGTCGCCGAGAGATACGACCCGAGACGACGCATCTCGAGGCCAGTCTCGGCGTCGAGACCGTCCACGTTGGCGAGAATCTTCACCAGGAGCAGGTCGTCGCCGCGCCGGGCAGCCAAGTCGAAGCTCTTGGGACGAATCGAACACCGGTCGCTCACCACGAATCCCGCGTCTTGGAGCATCGCAGTGATGTTTCCGACCAGTGCTGACCGTGACATACCGTCAGGTAAGCGCTCCGCGACATATATAAGTTGTGTCGGCGATCCTGACGACGTCCGGCGATTGGGCGTCGAGCGGTCGGCCGGGGGTCCCCACAGCGACGCGAAACGGCTTTCAACGCCCCCCGGCGTAGCGCTCCCAGTGACGCTCGTCGGCCTCGACGACACCGACTCCCGGGAGCGGGGGATGTGTACAACGTACGTGGCGACCCGCATCGCCGAGGCCATCGCGGCCGCCGGCGGCCGGGTCACGGAGCGACGACTGATCCGCCTCAACCCCGCGGTCGAGTGGAAGACCCGGGGGAACGCGGCGCTTTGCGTCGAGACGGAGCTCGCTCCCGATCGGGCGTTCGCCCTCGCTGCCGCCGAAATCGAGGACCTCGCGGCGATGGCGGACCCCCGTACGAGTCCGGGCCTGGTCGTCGCCGACGTCGACGGCGCGGCAGTTCCAGACGCGGCCGCGACGTTCGCCCGGCGGGCGCTCCGCGAGCGAATCGACCCCACCGAGGCCCTCGAACTGATCGACGAACTCGACTATCGCCACCGCGGGTGGGACGGCGGCCGGGGCCGGATCGGGGCTCTCGCGGCCGTCGGCGCCGGCCGCGCCTTCGCGGACTGGACCTACGAACACGTCGCGTACCGGGAACTGGACCGCTGTGGGACGCCCCGGGAGGTGGACCGCGAGTCGGTCCTCGACGCAGCGCGGGCGGCCTACCCTGACGCGTGGGACACCGTCGACCGGGTTGAGGACGAACTCGTCTGCGTCCCCTCGGCGCCGGGACCAATCCTCTACGGCATCCGCGGCGACGACGCCGAAACCGTCCGGGCCGTGGCCCGAGCCATCGGGAGCGAACCGGTCGACCGCGAGGCGACGTTCGTGACCAACCAGGGCACCGACGCCCACCTGCGCCCGGGACGCGTCGGGTCGGTGCGTGACGGCCGAGCCTACCGGGTCGACGGCGTCGTCGACGACGCGCCCGAGACCCGGGCGGGCGGGCACGTCCACCTGACGATCCGCGAGGGCGACGACCGGCTCCCCTGCGTGGCGTTCGAACCAACCAAGCGCTTCCGGGACCGAGTGCGGGCGCTCCGCCCGGACGACCGCGTGACGGTCTGTGGCGAGGTCGGTCGGGGGACGCTCAAACTCGAAAAGTTCGCCCTCCGCGACCCCGTGACGACCGAACGCGTCGTCCCGGCGTGTCCGGACTGCGAGCGGTCGATGGAGAGCGCCGGCCGGGATCAGGGCTACCGGTGTCGGGACTGCGGGACGGCGGCCCCCGACCGGGTCGAACGCGACCTGAACCGGCGTCTCGACCGCGGGTGGTACGAGGTGCCGCCGTGTGCCCGTCGGCACGTCGCCAAGCCGCTGATCCGGGGTGGCTTCGACGCGCCGACCCATCCCGAGCGGTGAGACCGGCGGTAGCCTCGGATTTCCGCGCTACAACGGGTCGTTAAGCGACGGTAATCGGCGAATAGCGAAGAGGGCGTGGCGTGACGAGTCACTGTGATGTGTGCGCAAGTCACATTCTTTCGGGGGGTCGCCCCGTGAGCTCGGCCGACGAAGACGGGCCGCCGGCGACGGTAGACAGTCCGGCACTCGACCGGTGGCCGACGTACACGCTCGATCACACCATCGAGGCCGTCGGGAGCGACGGCACCCAGTGTACGGTGTATCCGTCGAACGTCCCCGAGGATCGACGGCTCACGGAGTGGATAACGGCCAGCGCCGACTCCTTCATCGCCATCGACGAGATTCAGTGAGTCGGAGTCCGCGGCTCACTTCGCGCGCCCGGTGAGCGGGACGACCACGTCCGCGTCCGCGTCCACGACCCCTCGATCGCGGTAGGTCCGAAGCCCCGCCGGCGCGACGGCGGCGGTGGGTTCGACGCCGAACCCCGCCTCTCGCAGGTCCGTCAGCGCCGCCCGGACTGCGTCGGCCGACACCGCGACGGCGGTTCCGTCCGTCGCGTCGAGGGCCGATTCGATGTCGTCGCGTCGCACCGGCGCTCTGACCTGGATGCCGTCCGCGAGGTCGTTGGTCGCCGCGTCGCCGGCGGTTCCCTCCCGGTCGTCGGCCACCGGGGCGTAGCCCGTGGCCTGGACGGCCAGCAGGCGGGGAAGTTCGTCGATCCAGCCCGCCTCGACCAGCGCTCGGAAGCCACGGTAGGCGCCGAGCAGGAGCGTCCCGTGGCCGAGGGGGACGACCACTGCGTCGGGGACCGACCAGTCCCGTTGTGCAGCGAGTTCGATGCCGAACGTGGCGGTCCCGACGAAGAAGGCGGGATTCCAGGCGTGGCTGGCGTACCAGCCGCCACCGGATGCCGCCCGTTCGGGCGACGAACGTGGTTCCGCGTCCCTCTCGACCGCCCGCCGACACGCCTCGGCGACCGCCTCGCGGCCCCCCTCGATTTCGATCACCCGCGCTCCGGTCGACTCGATGGCCCGCCGTTTCGCCGGCGTGACCGACGCGGGGACGTACACGTCGGCGTCGAGACCCGCGCGGGCGGCGTAGGTCGCGATGGCCGCGCCGGCGTTGCCCGAGGAGTCCTCGACGACCCGGCCGACGCCGCGGTCGACCGCCCGCGAGATCACCGTGGCGGCGCCGCGATCCTTGAAACTCCCCGTCGGGGAGACGTACTCGAGTTTGAACGTCGCGTCCCAGGCGGGGGCGTCGACGAGCGGCGTGAGCCCCTCGCCCAGCGAGACGGGCGTCTCGACCGGGAGGAAGTCGGCGAACGCCCACAGGCCGTGGCGGCCGTCGAAGGCGGAGAAGTCGGGTGCGGGCCCGTCCGGACGCGGGAGCGAGGCGAAATCGAGCGGGGCACCGCAGGTACAGCGCCAGCGGTCGTCGTAAGCGCGGCCACACGCCGGGCAGACGAGGCCCACCGGCATCGTCAGTAGGTGTCGACGTTCTTGCCGACCGAACAGACGTACTCGCCGGTGGCGACCTGCGGGAGGCGGCGACTCCGCCAGAAGATGCCGTCGTTGTCGGCGGTGATCCGGGCCTTCAGTCCGCCGAAGGGGTCGGTGACCTCGAACAACGTCTCGTCGGCACTCACTCGGTCGCCGAGATCGTGGTGGTAGCGGACCAGACCGCCGACCGGCGAGCCGTACTGGTCGAACGCCTTGGCGCGGGTCTGGGTCTCGACGGGGGCGTCGCCGTCGAGGAAGTCGTAGCCGCGGAGTACGTTGAACACACCCTCGACGCCCTTGGCGATGCTCGCCTCGTCCCAGCCGACGGCACCGCCGAGTTCGGGGTCGACCGCGGGGACGCCGTCGGACGGGGCGACGCGGGCCAACTGGCCGTCCGGCCCCTTCTGATCGAGGACGTACCCGCAACCGAACGTCTTGGCGAGGTCGAGACACTGCGAGTGGAGGCGGTGGCGACGGCCACACCGGACGCGCACCTCGTCGATCATTCGACTCGTCGAGCCCTGGTGCAGATCGAGGATGAGGTCCGCGTCCCGGGCCACGTCGTAGGTGGCGGCCGCGATCCGTTCACTCGACGTGCCGCTCTCGTCGCCGGGGTACGCCCGGTTCATCTTCGTGTCGTCGATGGGATTGCGGTGTTCGGCCACCTGGAAGGCGTGGTAGTTGACGATGCCGACGACGACGACCGTCCCCGCGAGTTCCTCGGGGTCGAGTTGCGGGACGACGCGTTGTACCACGCCGACGCCGTTGAGTTCGTCGCCGTCACTGGCCGCCTGGACGTAGAGGGTCGATCCGTCGCGGGCGCCCTCGACGACGGCGACGGGGAGACCGAACGTGCTACCGTCGCGCGTCTCGCCAACCTCGAGACGGCCGATATCGACCGTCCCGGGCGATGCATCCGCGCTTCCCACCGAAGTCATTGTTCGACACAGGGACTCATCCCCTTTGAGCGATTCGGTCGCGGACGGACGTGGCCACGAGACGGCGACGGGGTGCGTACCTCGCGGCGACACAGCGATGGGGCTTTGATCGTGGAGTCCCGACTCCACCCGTGAGCGACGAACGACCGGACCGGCCGCCGTCGGCGGGACTCCTCGATGCCCTGCGGGTGCGGCGGAACGCGACCGTCGGCGTCGCCGCCGGCGCCGTCCTCGCGGTCCTCGTCTACCTCGTGCGCGTCTTCGAGTTGTTCGGGCCGGTCGCCGGCACTCAGCGCTATCCCGTCGTCGGCCCCGAGGGCTGGTTCCTCCTCCTCGGATTCGTCCTCGCGTCGGCGACGGCGCTACTCGTGACGGCTGTGCTGACCGCGGCGACGGCAGTCCGCCTCTCGCGCCGCCTCTAGGCGGCCGATTCGTCGCCGCCGGCGAGTTCGGCCAGCCGCGCCGCACCGTCTCTGGTTCCCTTGGCGATCAACACGTCGTCGACGAAGACGGTCGTCTCGGGACCGGGTGAGATCACCCAGTCGCCGTCGTCGCGGCGGACGGCGATGACGCGCATCCCCGTCTCGGTCTTCACCTTCAGGTCGCCGAGCGAAGCGTCGGCCAGCGGACTCCCCACGGTCACGTCGACCCGGACGATCACTTCGTCGGACTCCTCGACCGCAGCGGCGACGACGGGGTGGGTGTCGAGACCGCGGAGGACGCCCTCGCTGATCTCTAGTGCGGCGTCGCTGATGACCTCCGTCGCGCTAGCGAGGTGGACTAATCCCCGGAGCGTGATGGGGTCTTCGACCCGACCCGCGGCGCGCAACACCCACGCCTCGAACCGTGACTTCAGGGCGTCGACCTCCGCTTCGAGTTCGACCACCTCCGCGGCGACGCCCTCGCTGTCGAAGAGGATGGAGCCGTAGGCCAGATCCACCGCGAGTTCGCTCATGTTCTTCATGAGGACGATGGAGTCGACGGCACGCTCCAGGTCGTCGATGGTGGAGTCGACCGGATCGGGCGGTTCGTAGACGTCGCCCGTGACCGCCTCGTACACCGTCGACAGCCCCATCTCGGTGCCCCGGAGGAGCACCACGTCGTCGGCCGCGAACGTGGTGTCTCGGTCCGGGTTGACGATCCACTCGCCGGCCCGGCGGAGCGCGATCATCCGGACGCCGGTCTCGGTTTCGAGGTTGAGGCCACCGAGGGAGGCGCCGACGTACTCGGAGCCGGGGGCGACCTGCGCACGCACCACCGTCTCGACGGCCTCCGGGATGGCCGTCCGCATCGCTTCGGGGACGCCGATATCCTCCAGGACGATTTTGGCGATGTCGCCCGCGGCGTCGCTGATCTTCTCGGTGGCGCCGACGACACCGAGGACGGGTGCCAACTTCTCGGCGTCCTCCGGGTTGCGGGCGGCCATCAGGAGGCTCATCCGCGCCTGCAACTGCAACACGTCCATCCGCTCTTCGAGTTCGAGTACCTCCGCGGCCACCTCGTCGCTTCCGTGGAGGACCGCCGAGTATGCCAGGTCGATGAGGAGTTCGGCCGTGTCCTTCATCTCGACGAGGACGGCCTTCACGCTGACCGGTTCGTACTCGACGTCCCCGGGATCCATACCCGAACCAATGTCGCCCGGTCGGTAAAAAGCCACCCGGCAAACGCAAGAACGAAGCTGATCGCGGCTGATCCCCCGACGATGGACCGAAGTGGCGGCTGGGACCTGCTCGGCGTGACGACGGCGGCCTTCTTCGTGACGATGGTCGCCCGACTGGCGCCGAGTCCCCTCGTGCCCGACATCATCGACGCCTTCGGCGTCACGACGGGGACGGTCGGGGTTGCGCTGTCGGGGATGTGGGCCGCCTACGCCCTGTTCCAGTTTCCCGGTGGGATCGTCGCCGACCGAATCGGCGAGCGCCGCGTCATCCTCCTCGCGATGGGGGGCATCGCTGCGACGAGTCTCGGACTCGCGAGCGCCCCTACCTTCCTCGTCTTCGCCGTCGCGGCCGTCACGCTCGGGGCGTCCGCGGGACTGTACTTCACCGCGGGCACCTCGTTTCTCACCACCCAGTTCGACGACACGGGCCGAGCGCTCGGCATCCACGAAATCGGCGCGTCGGCGGCGGGGCTGCTCGCCCCCGTCGCGAGCGCCGCCGCGGCCACACGGTTCGACTGGCGCGCGGGGGTACTCGTGCCCGCGGCCGTCGCGCCCGTCGTCCTCCTCCTGTTCGCGTGGCGCGTCCCCGAGACCCCCCCGTCCCAGCGCGGCGCGTCGGCCACGGGGGTGAATCCCCGTCGCCTGATCGCCCTGCTCACCCGGCCGAGCATCGGCTTCACCACGGTACTGGCCATGGTCGCCTTCTTCACCTGGCAGTCCTTCGCTTCCTTCTTTCCGACTTTCCTCGTGGCCCACGTGGGACTGACCACCGAGCGCGCGAGCCTCGTCTTCGGTGCGGTGTTCGCGCTCACCATCGTCACCGCCCCCGGCCTGGGCTGGCTGTCCGATTCGACCGGCCGCGACTCGGCCCTCGTGGTGTCGTTTCTCGCCGGCGTCGTCGGCTACGCCCTGTTCCTGTTCGGTGACGGGGGGCTCGTCGCGGTGGTGCCGGGAGCGGGACTGGTCGGTCTCGGACTCTCGTGGCCGGGCGTCGTCAACTCCCGGTTCATGGACCATCTCGCCGCCGACGAGCGCGGGACCGGCTTCGGCCTCGTGCGAACGGTGGTGTTGCTCGTCAGCTCGCTCGGGAGCGGCGTGACGGGGACGGTTGCCGAAGCGGTCGGCTGGTTCGCAGCGTACGGGGTCGTCGCCGCGCTACTCGCCGCCCTCGTGGCGCTCGTCGTCGGCAACCGGGTGCTCGGGATCGACGCCTGAGACGGATTACTGTAACTGTGTCCCGGTGGGTCACCGAGACGACCCGGCGAACCACCGGTACTGACGTACAAGAAACCGTATGAGCGGCGCCCTCGCCGTCGCGGCCGACGGGCGTCCGACTGGCGGGAAGTTTTAATTCTCGGGGGGTTCTACTCCCCGGCGTTCGATGGCCATCGACCCGCGGAACTACGACCTCGACGAACTCCGGGCGGCCAGCGGTGCGTCGCCCGCCGGGGGCGCGGAGTGGCCGAGCGAAGGCGACGCGGAGCGAGGAGCCGACGAGTCGGCGCAGAGCGACGCCGAGGCGGCCGACCGCCCGGCGGCCGCCGCCGCGTTCGAGTCGTCGGTGACGCGCGATCTGGTCGCGATGGACCACCAGGGCGGGCCGCTAGATCGGCCTTACCTCCCCGCGCTCCCGGCGTCGCTGAGCGCCGAGGCGCTGATCTTCGAGTGGCTGGAGTTCCTCGTGTTGCAGGCGGGCCGCGAGTCGGTAGCCGACGCCCTCGCGTTCTACGAATCGGTCGGCTGGCTGGGGAACGACGCTGCGGCGGCGCTGGAGGCCTACCTCACCGGCATCGACGACGCGCGGGCCAACGCCGACAACGATCTCGACGCCGACGACCATCGGGTGAGCCTGCACTACGTCGCTCGGCTGGCCTCGATCGCCGGCCGGTGACCGACTCCGGGAGTGCTTATTTATCACACCCGCGTGTAGCGGCGGCCGTATGAGCGACTCCGACGAGAACGAAGGCGACGAGGCAGTCGGCGACGGCGACGGTGGGGAGCCGACGGCCATCGGCGTGAAACTCGGAAGCACCCGGACGGTCATCGCGATTCCCGACGGCGACGGCGGACTGCGAACGGTCAAGACGCTCACCTGCCTGGCGACCTACGAGGACGTCATCACGGGCGAGGAGCGCGTCCTCTACGGCGAGGAGGCGGCGACGGAGTACCCCGACCGCGTGCAGTACACCCTCCGCTCGGGCCTTCCGGAGGACGAGTCCGGGGCGGAGCTGACGGCGACGTTCTTCGAGGAAGTCGTCGGGGCGAACGACGTGCCGACGGACAGCGCCGTGGTGTACGCCATCCCGACCATCGACAACGAACGGGGGCTGGAGAACCTGCAGTCGGTCATCGAGGGGAGCGCCATCGGCGAGGCGCTAATCCGTAGCTATCCGGAATCGCTCTGCGGGTCGGTGCCCGCCCTCGGCGACGACCTAGAAGCCGTCGAGGACATCTTCGTCACGGTGAATCTGGGGTCGACGAACCTCGAAGCGTCGGCGTACCGCCGTGGCGAACAACTGGTCCCCTTCACCACCGGCGCGGTCACCGGCAACGAGGTAGACCGCATGATCGCCAACTACGTCGAGGAGGAGACCCAGGGTCGGGTCAACATCGACAACACGACCGCCCGCGAGTACAAGGAGGAACACGCCGACTTCGTGGACTTCGAGCCGTTCACCGACGTGATCCAACAGCCCGGTGGCGGCTCCCACGAGTTCACCATCGAGCGCAGCGTCATGGACGCCGTCGACGAGTACGTCGACGAAGCCGTCGATGAGGTGGCCAACGCCTTCCTGCCGGAACTCGCCAACGACCACATCAAGGTGTACCAGTTGGCGCTGGATCGCCCCATCGTGTTGACGGGCGGGATGGCCTGCATCCCGGGCATCGTCGCGGAGTTCGAGGAGCGCCTGAGCGAGGAACTCCAGCGCGACGTCGAGGCGGTGGCGCCGGACCAGCCCGAGCTGTCGGCGGCCGTCGGCGCCCAGCGCATCGCGCAGCGACTGGTCGACGCCGACGCGTACTGAGATCCACGGTGTGAAAATCGCCACCGGCGGCCACCCGAATCGGTCGGGGGGTGAGGCCGTACCGACGACGCTTTGGCCCGCCCGCGTGGACGGTGGGCCATGAAACAGGCCATCGTCGCACGAACGGATCTCGGGATGGGACAGGGGAAACTCGCCGCACAGGTCGCACACGCCGCGCTGTCGGCCTACGAGGATGCCGACGAGCGCACCCGCCGGGCGTGGAAGGGTGAGGGACAGAAGAAGGTGGTTCTGAAGGCGAGCGGCGAGTCCGAACTGTTCGAGTTGGCCGACGCCGCCGAACGTGCGGGCCTGCCGAACGCCATCATCCGGGACGCCGGCCACACCCAACTGGAACCCGGCACGGTGACGGCGCTCGCGGTGGGACCCGGCGACGACGACGACGTCGACCGGGTGACGGGCGACCTCTCGTTGTACTGAGCGTCTCGGCCGAGCACGGGCGACCGGTCACTCGTCCATCGACGTCACGTTCGTCTCGTCGTCACCGTCGGAGCCGAAGTCCGCACAGCCAGCGAGCGTCGCCGTGGTCAGCGCGCCCGCGGCGACGACGAACCGCCGCCGCGTCGTGTGATCGAACACTACACTCGACCGGCGAGTCGTCGTGACAACGGCAGTCTTTCAGGGTCCTCTCCGGATTCGGCGGAGCGCCCGCTAGAGTTCGTCCGAAGTCGCCACCGGATCGACGGTCGGGAGCGGGCAGCGGGGGAGCACGAACCACGCGAATTAAGCGCCGGGGCGACGACCGGCGGGTGTGTCACTCGTCGCCGCCGCCGTCGCCGGGGGTGCTCTCGGCGCGCGGCACGCCCTCGAAACGGATCACCTCGCCGCGATAGCGACGCTCGTCGACGGCGAGGACGGAACGCCCGCGTGGCCGGTGCTCGTCGGCGCGTCGTGGGGGGTCGGCCACACGCTTCCCATCGCCGCGCTCGGCCTCGGCCTGCTCCTGTTCGGACTTCGTCTCCCCGACGCGGCCGTCGGTCTCTTCGAGGCGGCCGTCGGCGTCGTGTTGGTCTACCTCGGCGCCCGAATGCTCGTCGGGGTCCTCGGCCACCGCGAACACACCCACGGGACCCACCCGCTCCACGGCCACCTCGACGTCGGACGGCTGTCGATGGGGCGGCACGTCCACCTGCACGGCGACTCGGCGATGGTCGGCGCCTTGCACGGCATCGCGGGGAGCGGCGCCCTCGTCGTCGCCCTAGTGTCGACGGCGCCCGACCTGCCGACGGCCACCTCCTTTCTCGGCGCCTTCGCCGTCGGGTCGGTGCTGACGATGGCGGCGGTGTCGGCCCTGTGGGGACGGGCGCTCGGTGCCGGCTTCGAGCGGGCGCTTCGGGCGTCCGCGGGCCTCCTCGGCGTCGGCGTCGGTCTCCGCTTGCTGGTCGAGCAGGCGGGACTGCTCGGCTGATCCCGGCGGCCGTAACTGTTTCGAGATAGTCGCCATCCCGGGACGGTGAGTCTCTCGATTGACTGACAGCCGACAGTACGAGAACCGACACCCTCACCCATCGGCATCCCGAACGGTCGACGACGACTCGAATGCGCGAGGCACACCCCCTGGAACGGCAGGTTGGCATCGACTACTACGTGAGCGACGGCCCCGGAGTCGGTGGGCGCCTCCGGGCGACGCCGGCGGCCTTCCGGGTGCGGGAACTCGAAGCCGTCGATCCGGAACCACTCGACGCCGATCAGGGAGCGTACCCCCACCTACTCGTCAGAGCGACGCTCACCGACTGGGACACCAACGACTTCGCGGGGGCGCTCTCGGATGCCCTCGGAGTGAGTCGCGAACGGGTGTCGTGGGCGGGAACGAAGGACAAGCGCGCGATCACGACGCAACTGTTCTCGATTCGAGGGGTCGCAGCCGCCGACCTGCCGGCCATCGACGGCGCAGACCTGGAACCGCTGGGTCGCGTGGGTCGTAACCTCGAGTTCGGCGACCTGGCGGGCAACGCCTTCGAGATCGGAGTGGCCGATCCGGCGCGCCCAGACGCCGTGAACGGCGTGATCGCCGCACTGGAATCGTTCGGCGGCGGGCGCCCCGCGGTGCCGAACTGGTTCGGCCACCAGCGATTCGGCAGTCAGCGCCCGGTCACCCACGAGGTGGGTCTGCACGTCGTCCGCGAAGAGTGGCGCGAGGCGGTGCTCGCCTACGTCGGCAATCCCGCCGAGACGGAGCCGGAGCGAACGCGAGAGGCCCGGGAACGGGTGGACGACGTGGCGTCGACCCCCGACCCGAACTGGGCGGCCGCGCTGGACGCGATGCCGGGCCACCTCGGCTACGAGCGCTCGATGCTCCACGCGCTGGTCGAGAACGGCGGGACCGAACCGGCGGACTTCCGTGCCGCACTGGAGACCGTTCCCTGGAACCTCCAGCGACTGTTCGTCAACGCGGCGCAGTCGTACGCGTTCAACCGCATCGTCTCGGAACGTCTGCGTCGCGACCTCCCTTTCGACCGCCCCGCCGTCGGCGACGTAGTGGCGTTCGCGGACGCCGACGCGCCGGCCGACCTTCCCTCGCCCGACACCGACCGGGTCCAGCGGGTGACCGAGGACCGGGTGGACGTAGTGGCTCGCCACTGCGACCGGGGGCGGGCGTTCGTCACCGCACCCCTCGTCGGCACCGAGACGACCCTCGGTGACGGCGAACCGGGCGCCATCGAGCGCGAGGTACTCGCCGACCTGAATCTCTCGCCGTCGGACTTCGACTTGCCCGGCAACTTCGACTCGACGGGCACCCGACGCGCGATACTGGTCGGGACCGATCTGACGGTCGACCGCGACCCGCTCACCCTCTCGTTCTCGCTCCCGCGGGGATCTTACGCAACCGCCGTCCTCCGGGAGTTCCTGAAAGTCGATCCGCGGGACCTCTAGGGGGCGTCGTGTCGTCGGGGTCACCGCGGTCGGGATGCCGATCCGATCCGCCGTCGGGACGACCGTGGCCGAGGAGGAACAGAGGCATCCCGACGACACGACGGCGAGACAGTAGAATAGCCCGCCCTGCGAGAGGACAGGGACGGTGGTGGCGAGGACGAAGGCGAACGCTCCGGCGGCGGCCGCGAGTGCGGCGCCGAGGAGCGACCCGACGAGGAGACCGGCCACGAGAGTTCGGGAGGTGGAGGGGAAGGGGAGACGGGGACCAATGGACGAGTCGTGTGTGCGCGTGCCGAGGGGTTGTCGTGTCGTCCGAGCGCCGAAAGACGGACTTATCCGGCGCGACCGTCTGCCACGACTGTATGGAGTGTCGGCGGTGTGGGTCCCCGCTAGATCGACCGGGCGATTACTGTCTGGTCTGTCACACCGGCAACTGCGACGCCGTCGTCCTCGACGTATCGGAGGACCGGGCCCGTCTGACCATGCTGGACGACGAGGAGGTGTTGGGCGAGACGGCGATCACCACCCGGCCGGAACAGGAGGGGCGGAGCCGGGTGATCGAGCGTCGCAACTTCGCCGGGCTGATCGCGGACGAGATCCGCCGCAAACGCCCCGAGACGGTGTTCGCGGCGGGCGACCGCGAAATTATCCGCGCGGTTCGGGCCGAGACCCACTACGAGTTCTATCGGGTCGCGGGCGAGGACCCCGTGGCGACGGTGCTGGATCGGCGGGACGAGCGTGCTCTCGACGTCGTGGAGACGCCGCCGAAGGAGAAACTCGGCGGCCGGCACACGACGCTGATCGGTGGCCGGACCGGGCGGCGGGCCATCTCGACGGTGGCCGAACACCCGCACGTCAAGAAAATCGTACCGGGACCCATCGACGCCGGCGGGAAGGGGTCGCAGTCCGGCCTGCGGGCGAAGGTGACGCGGGCGGACGGCAACGGCAACGTCCGTCTCCTCCTGCGCGACGGATCGAGCGTGCAGGAAAATCGGATCGTCACGACGGCGATGGACCGCGAGACGGGCGAACGGGTCCGGGACGATCTGAACGAGGAACTCGCCGCCGCGGACCTGCAGTGACCGAGACTCGCAGGGTTTATCCGTTCGCTGACGGTAGAGAGCGGTACTATGGCCGAAAATAAGGCACGCAGTACCGGGAGCGCGGGCCGGTTCGGCGCGCGCTACGGACGCGTCGCCCGCCGCCGGGTCAAGGAAATCGAAGGCGAGATGCAGAACGCGACCCTCGACGGCGACAGCGTGACCCGTATCGGAACGGGCGTCTGGAAGAACGAGGAGACGGGCGAGACGTTCACCGGCGGGGCGTACCGGCCGGAGACTCCCGGTGGCCGCACCGTCCGACGGTCGATCCGTGCGGCCCTCTCGACCGACGACGAGGAGTAATGAGCTACAAGTGTTCCCGGTGTAAGCGCGACGTCGAACTCGACGAGTACGGCGGGGTCCGCTGTCCGTACTGCGGACACCGCGTGCTCCTGAAGGAGCGCGCCCCGACGATCAAAGAAGTCGACGTCGAGTAACCGACGTGTCGACGGACGACGCGCCACACCGACTCTCCCTCTCGTTCGACTACGACACGGAGCGACGCGCACGGATCGTCGAGCGAGCTGTCCGCGTCGAGGTGGGCGAAATCGACGACGCGCGGTCGACGGCGCGGGTCGACCGGGCGGGCCGGACGGTCCAGGTCCGCGTCGAGGCGGCGGATCTGATCGCCCTCCGAGCCGGGACGAACACTTGGGCGCGACTGCTCGACGTGGCCGAACGGGTGGCCGAGACCGCCGATCGACGGCACGACGCCGCGTGAGTCGGAGGGTCGATCCGAGCGTGCGTCGGGAATACGGGGCTTTTTCACTCCGGGTCCCAACGGTTCGCCCATGCAAGGAAATCTGCCGCCGGAAGCCCAGGAGAAGCTCGAAGAACTGCAGGATCTCCAGGAGACGGCTCAGCAGGTCGCGGCCCAGAAACAGCAGGCCGAGACCCAGCTCAACGAGTCCGAGACGGCGCTCGAAGCCCTCGACGACATCGACGAAGACACCGCCATGTACCGGGAGGTCGGCGAACTCCTCGTCGAGACGGAGTACGGCGAGGCCTACGACGACCTGGAGGAGAACGTAGAGAACCTGGAAGTTCGCGTCGAACAGTTGAGCAAGCAGGAAGAGCGCGTCCGCGAGCAGTTCGAGTCGCTCCAGCAGGAGCTCCAGCAGATGCTACAGGGTGGCGCAGGCGGCGGCCCGATGGGTCCGGGCGGCGCCGGCGGCGCGTAAGGCTGTGGCCGACGACGAACCGGACGACGAGGAAGTCGTGCGGACGGCCGCCGAAGCCGCCGAGGGCGTGGTGTTCGCGAACTACCGACAGTCCTCGGTTCGCGACCTGGACGTGACGGTGACGTTCGAGGAGGGTGTCCTCGAAGTCGACGTGTATCTGAACGCTCCGGAAGCGGAGGGGGAAGGGGAGACGGACCCCGACGCGGTAGCGGACGAGGCCGCACGGGCGGCACGGGCCGCCGTCGACGACCTGTTCGGCGTCGACAGCGACGAACCGACCGGCGACGCGGCGTGAACTCGGCTGAATTCTTCTCGGACTCGGATACCTCGACGCCGACCGTCACTCGGGACTGACTGGAAGGTTCGACCGGACACGAGCGACTCGCCGAGCGTTCCCCCGCGGGCAAGGTACTTCCGTACCGCTTCCTAACGGGGGATATGCGAAAGCGGGTATCCGTCGGTCTCGCGGTACTGATCGTGCTGGCGTCGGTCGGTCCCATGGTGGGGGTGGCCGAGCGACCGGCCGCCGTCGACACGGACACCGAGGACGAGGTGGTGTCACAGCGTGCCGATCCCGAGGGCGACCCCATCGGCTGGGAGGGAGGGTACTGGCACAACGAGTCGATCGACGTCGATCAGTCCGACGGGCTGACCGACGAGGAACTCGACGCCTACGTCAGCCGCGCGATGGCGCGTGTGGAGTACATCCGCCGGACCGAGTTCGACTCCGAGGTCCCGGTCGAGGTCATCTCCCGTGACGAATTCCAGCAGCGATCCGCGGAGAATCGATCGAGCAACGCCTCGTACGACGCTTGGAACGACCAGGTGTGGGAAGCGTTGTTCGTCATCGGCGAGGATCAGGGCGCGAACGACGCACTCCAGAGCGCCTCGGGGGAGGCGACTGCGGGCTTCTACGCACCGGGCGACGACCGCATCCGGATCATCACCGACTCGCCGGACAGCCCGACCATCGACAACGCGACGCTGGTTCACGAACTCGTCCACGCGATGCAGGACCAGAACGGCAACCTGGGCGAGCGGATCAGCAGCGCCGAGACCCAGGACACTGACCTCGCCGTCGACGGCGTCGTCGAGGGCGAGGCCAACTACGTCGAACGGCAGTACACCCAGCGGTGCGAAGGCGAGTGGCAGTGCGTCGAGACGCCGAGTTCCGACTCGGGGCCGGGAGAGCCGCCGAATCTCGGCATCCTCCTGACGCTGCTCCAGCCCTACTCGGACGGCCCGGTGTACATCGACTGGCTCCTCGAACAGGGTGGCTGGGACGCCGTCGACGCCGCGTTCGACGACCCGCCCGCCTCCAGCGAGCAGGTCATCCACCGGACCGACGAACCACCGACGCCCATCGAGTACGAGGACCGCGCTCGCAACGGCTGGGAGACGTTCCCGGACCAGGGCGAGAACGGCTCCGACACCGTCGGCGAGGCGTCGATGTACGTGATGTTCTGGTACCAGGCGCGGACGGCGCGCGCGGACACGATTCCGGTCCGGTCGGTGACCCGGACCACCAGTCCTCTCGACATGTACAACTACGAGGCGGAGCCGTCGGCGGGGTGGGGGAACGACCGGGTGTTCCCGTACCAGCGAACCGAGGGCGGAGAGACCCAGTACGGCTACGTCTGGGCGACCGAGTGGGACACCGAGGAGGACGCCACGGAGTTCGTCCGGGCCTACGGTGCCATCCTCGAAGCCCAGGGCGTGCCCGAGGTGAACGGGGAGGGACAGTACGTCATCCCCGACGGTGAGTTCGCGGACGCCTTCCGGATCGACCGCGACGGGACGCGCGTGACCATCGTCAACGGACCGACGCCCGACGCCGTCGAGGACATCCGCCCGACGGACGTCGGATCGACCGACGGTACCGACGACGACGCGAGCGACACGACGGCGAGCGCCGGTGACGATGACACCGCCACGGCGTCGACGGACGACGGCGGCTCGACCGGACTCGAAGCCCCCGGATTCGGGGCACTGACTGCCGTCCTCGCGGTGCTCGGCGTCGCTCTCGCGGTGGCACGGCGACGCGACTGAAACGGCGACTCGAACCGACGGTACCCTTTTGACGCGGCGACGCCGAGAGCGGACGAGATGCGTTCGCTCCCCGCCATCGCGGCCGCGCTCCTCCTCGTCGTCGCGGGATGCGGCGGCGTCGCCGGCCCGGAAGGAACGCCGCCGACGAATGCGACGCCGACGCCCACGGCGGCCGATCCGACGCCCGCGGCGACGCCCACAGCGGCGACGACGGCGGCCCACGACGACTTCGCCGACCCGCCGACTGACCGCCTGGGCTGGGAGGCGGGGCGCTGGTACGACGAGCCGCTGTCGGTGAACGCCTCGGACGGTCTGAACCGGAGCGAGCGGGCGGCCGTCGTCGCACGGACGATGGCCCGCGTCGAGCGCCTCCGAGGGCTGGAGTTCGAGTCGTCGGTGCCCGTCGCGGTGGTCGATCGGGAGACGTACCTGAACCGGGAGGTGGTGAACGCCACCGTGTTCGACGAGGTGCTGTGGGAGGCGCTCCTGTTGGTCGGCGAGGATCGGTCGGTCGAGTCGGTCTTCGAGTCGTTCTACGGTGCGTCCGTGCAGGGGTCGTACGCGCCGGACGAGGATCGCATCGTGGTGGTGAGCGACGGCGAACGGCCGACCGTCGACCGGCGAACCCTCGCCCACGAACTCGTCCACGCCCTCCAGGACCAGCATTTCGGGGTCGAGCGGGTGACCCTGACCCGCGACGAACGGCTGGCGAGACAGGGGTTGATCGAGGGCGACGCCGGCTACGTCGAGGACCTGTACGAACGCCGGTGCCGGTCGAACTGGTCGTGCGTGCCGCGACCCAGTAGTCCGGGCGCGAGCCTCGACGGCAACATGGGGGTCTACGTCGCTGCCTATCAGCCCTACAGCGACGGGCCGGCGTTCGTCCACCGACTCCGGCGGCGGGGCGGGTGGACGGCGGTGAACGCCGCCTACGCGAACCCGCCCACGAGTTCGATGCAGGTGATCCATCCGGAGCGATATCCGAACCGGTCGGCCGAACGGGTGCGGATCGCGGACCGCTCGGCCGAAAACTGGTCGCGACTGAACCGCACGCCGACGGGAACGACGGTTGGGGAGGCGTCGCTGTTCGCGACGATGTGGGCGAACGGGGCAGTCGAGACGTTCCACCTGCAACGGCCGAGTCGCCCCCACCGGGCGTACAACTACACCCATCCGACGACGACGGGGTGGGTCGGCGACCGGATCGTACCCTACCGGAGCGCGGACGGGCGGACGGGCTACGTCTTTCGGATCGAGTGGGCGACCGAGGGCGACGCCGCCGAATTCGCCATCGCCTACCGCCGTCTCCTGCGGGAGCGCCGAGGGGCGGAACGGCGCGAGGGGGACGTACTGGTGGTGCCGGCGGGTCCCTACGCCGACGCCTTCCGCGTGACCCAGGAGGGCCGGGCGGTCACGGTGGTGAACGCGCCGACGGTCGAGACACTCGACGCGGTCCACGCAAGCTGAAGACGAATCCTCTTCGACCGCGGCGACCGAACGAACGGATTTTTCACCGGCGGGAGCGAAGGCGCTGGGTATGGAACCGTTCGACATCGTCGGCCCGGAGGCCATTCGCGACGGGACGGCGACCGACGCCTACTTCCTGCGGACGGAGACGACGCTGCGACACGCCGACCGGAACCCGACAGTCGTCGCGGAGGTGACGGCCGATCAGTTCCCCGACGGGGAGTTCGAACTGCTCGCGGGGGTGAAGGACGCGGCCGCGTTGCTGGAGGGCCTGGACGTCGACGTGGACGCGATTCGGGAGGGACGCCTGTTCGACGGCGGGCCGGTCCTCCGGATCGAGGGGCCGTATCTGGAGTTCGCGCGGTTCGAGACGTCGCTTCTGGGCTTTCTCTCGCACGCGAGCGGTATCGCGACGGCGGCCCTGGAGGCGCGACGGGCGGCGCCGGAATCGACGGTGCTGTCGTTCGGCGCGCGACACGTCCACCCGTCGATAGCGGCGGTGGTCGAGCGGAGCGCGTTGCTCGCCGGCCTGGACGGGTTCTCCCACGTCGCCGCGGGCGACGTGTTGGGCCGGGACGCCGGTGGGACGATGCCCCACGCCCTGCTGATCTGTTTCGGCCGCGGGAACCAGGAGGCCGGCTGGCGGGCGTTCGACGAAGCGGTCGGGCCGGACGTGCCGCGGGTAGCACTCTGTGACACCTACGGCGACGAGGTGGACGAGGTACTGCGCGCGGCGGCGGCGCTCGGCGAGGACCTCGACAGCGTCCGGGTCGACACGACGGGGTCGCGCCGCGGCGACTTCCGACACATCCTCCGGGAGGTACGCTGGGAACTCGACGCTCGCGGCGTCGACGACGTCGGCCTGTTCGCGAGCGGGGGTCTCGACCCCACCCAGCTCCGCGAGCTCCGGGACGTCGTCGACGGCTTCGGCGTCGGGGGCTACGTCTCCAACGCCGACCCGGTGGACTTCGCGCTGGACATCGTGGAAGTCGACGGGGAGCCGGCGGCCAAGCGGGGGAAGCTCTCGGGGACGAAGCAGGTCTATCGGACGCCCGACGGCGGCCACCACGTCGGTCTCGCGGACCGAGCGGGACCGGCTGACGGGGAGCAGTTGCTCGAACCGGTGATTCGCGGCGGGGAGGTAGTCCGGGAGTTCGATCTCGACGCCGCGGCCGAGCGGGCGCTCGCGGACGCGGAGACAGTCGGGTTCGGTGCGGCCGATTAGAGCTGTTCGACGCTACCGCCCTCGGGACGCTCACGGAAGACCTGGCCCTCGAAGAGCGTGATCATGGTGTCGTCGTCCTGCCAGGCGAGCGGCGAGAGGCCGGCTTTCCGGCAGGCGTGCGTGAGGAACTGTTCTTCGTTCCAGTCGTTCTCGACCGGAAGCGTGGGGTACATCCAGGCGTGTTGACCGTCGGCGTCGATGGCGATGCCGTGTGTGCCGAGTTCGAGGTCGGCGAGCGGGTCGTTGGTGAGGACGTGGTTGCAGACGACGCAGATGGAGATGTTGAGGCTCTCCAGTTCCGGTGGTTCGATTTCGGAGCCACAGGAGTCGTCCGAGGCGGCCGTGATGGCCGCGTCGACGATGGCGTGGCCGAGCTGATCGTTCCCCCGATACGCCCCGGCACAGCCCCGAAGCCGCCCCCGGCCGCGGGTGGACGTGATTCGAACGAATGCGCCGGTGCGTGCGTAGAACGCGTCACGCATACTCCCCGGCTGTTCACGCTGACCCTGGAGTACGTACGCTTCGACAGCCTCGCGGGCCAGTTCCACCGCTCGGGCGCCATCCTCGTAAGAAAGGCGGACCATCTGCGCCTCTGACATACGGCATACGTTGCTCCGAACTGACTTGAACCCTTCCTTTCCTCCGGGGAAGACCGTGATGATTTTTGGCCGAGGGGTCCGCCGACCGAACGGCTTATTCGGCCGCCGAGAGTACGTAAGCGTGGCAGAGAGAGCCCGGCCCCCGTGCCGCCGGGACCGACGGTCGGTCCCCGGGCATGAGGAAAGTCCCCCCACCGTCCGGACGGGTGACCGGGCGCAAGCCCGGAGTCGGAGACGGCTGGCTCTGGAACAGAAACGAGACCACTCGGCCCGACCGATGAGGTGTGCGAACCCGAGCGCAAGCGAAGGGAGTTAACCCACCGAGGGCAGCGAGGTGCCACGCGCCTCGGAGTGAACGGCACGAGCCGTGAACCGCGGGACGCCACGCGCCTCCGGGACCCGTCGGGTCCCGTGACGGTCGAGAACGGATGGAACGGCGAATCTTCACCGGTGCAAGTCCGCCTCGTCAAGGTAGTCCGGACGCGGAGGTGGACGCTCAGCCGAATGCCGGGAGAACAGAAGGGGGCTTACTCCTCTCAGCCGCTTTCCTCGCCGAGCCACTGCTCTATCCCCGGATAGTCCGCGATGAGTCCGTCGGCTCCCGCTCGGACCGCCGCCCGCGCTTCGACCCACGTCCGCACCGTCCAGACGTTCACGTCGCGCCCCGCGTCGTGGACGGCCGCGACGGCCCCGGGGTCGGCGTTCCGCATCGCCGCGAGCGACGGATGGACCGCGTCGGCGTCGTATCGGTCGGCGAGCGTCCGACCCGTCGACAGAGCCCGACAGAGCACGGCACGCGAGTGGGGCGGATCACGTTCCCGGACCGCCGCCAGCGCGCCCGCGGAGAAGGAGGAGAGACGGATCTCGCGGTCGTCCAGTTCGTCGAGCACCCGGTCGACGAACGGTTGCCAGCGCTCCCGCGCCGTCTCGCGGTCCCCGGGCGGGAGCGACCCGCGCCAAACGTGGTCGGCCGCCGGTCGCTTCAGTTCGACGTCCAGAGGCACGGCCGTGGCGTCCACGAGGTGTGCGAGCGTCGGGACCGTCTCCCCGCTCTCGAGGATCTCCGCGGCCGTCACCGCCCCCGGAGACAGGTCACCCACCGCGCCCGCGCCGTCGGTGACGCCGCGACTTCCCTCCGCCTCGTCGAGGCGAGCGTCGTGAAAGACGACCGGCGTCCCGTCCGCGCAGGCGACGACGTCGACTTCGACGCTGTCGGCCCGGTCGGCGGCCGTACGGACGGCGGCGACGGTGTTCTCGGGATTGATGCCCGCGAAGCCACGGTGGGCGATCACCGACGGCATTACCCGCCGTCCTCCCACCGGAAGCGGCCGTCGCGCTGGATCGGGTCGCCGTCGACGAGCAGTCGCGACCCCTCGCCCATCCGCGTGATGAGGTCGACGTGGACGGCGCTCGAATTGCCCGTTTCACCGTCGGGCAGGCAGGCGTCGTACGCCCGGCCGAGGGCGAGGTGGACGGTTCCGGCCATCTTCTCGTCGAAGAGGACGTTGTCGGTCGGCCGCGTGATACCGCGGTTCATCCCGATGCCGAGTTCACCAAGTCGCTTCGCGCCGTCGTCGGTGTCGAGTAGGTCGGCGAGTGCCGCCTCGCCCGCCCGCGCCGAGAAGTCGACGACCTCGCCGTCCTCGAAGACGAGGTGGGCGTCGCGGAGCCGGGTCCCCTGCACCGTGACGGGCACGTCGAAGGTCACCTCGCCGTCGACGGTCACCGGCGCGGTGAACACCTCGCCGCTGGGGAGGTTGTGTGAGTCGTAGACGACGGACGCGGCGCTGTTCACAGCGGTTCGGCCGTCGATGGAGAGGGTGACGTCGGTTCCGTCGGCGACGATCCGGACTTCGCGGCCCCCGTCGAGAATCCCTTTCAGTCTCGCCATCTCCTCGGCGAGACGTTCCCAGTCCCGGAGGACGGCGTCGTAGACGAAATCGCGGTAGGCCTCGTAGGACATGCCGGCGGCCTGGGCGAGCGAGCGGGTGGGATGGACCGTCGACACCCAGTCGGTCGCCATGCGCGCCTCGCGGACGTCCTCGTGGGCACGGGCGTGGGCGTTCCGGACGTCGCCGGGGACGTCGGCCGTCGCGGCGGTGTTGCGCCCGCCACGGAGCGAGAGGTAGACGTCGGCGCGTTCGTAGAGTGCGCGTTCGGCCTCGGCGGGCGCGAAGTCGCCGTCGTGGGCGCGAAGGTACGCGCGGGTCACCTCGTCGGAGCCGTAGGTAGCGAGGAGGTTCGCGCCTCGGTCCCCGAGGACGGCGGCGACGGCGACGGCGAGGTCGTGGGCCCCCTCGGCGACGCGGACCACCACGTCGTCGCCGGGGGCGACCCGGGCGCTCCAGTCGACGAGCGTCTCGGCGTGCGCGCGGATGCGGTCGTCCATGAGGTGGGATGGACGCCGGGGTGCAAAAGGATGCCCGCTGGCACCGTGAAAAGAGGGTCCCCGCTGGCACCGCACCGGCGTGGCGAACCACAACCACTACCTCACGGCGCGCGGGAGTCGGGTGTATGCAACTGGGCGTCATCGGACTGGGGCGGATGGGACAGATCGTGGTCGAACGGGTGCTCGCGGCCGGACACGACGTCGTCGCGTTCGACATCGACGAGGCGGCGGTGGCGACGGCCGCCGACGCCGGGGCGGAGACGGCCGACTCGCTCTCCGAGGTCGCGGACAGCCTCGGCGAGGAGAAGCACGTCTGGCTGATGGTGCCCGCGGGCGACGCGGTGGACGCGGCCCTGGACGATCTCGAACCACACCTCTCGGCCGACGACGTCGTCGTCGACGGCGGCAACTCCCACTTCGAGGACTCGGTCCGCCGGGCGGAACGAACCGACGCAGCCTACCTCGACTGCGGGACGAGCGGCGGTCCCGCCGGCGCTGAACTCGGGTTCTCGCTCATGATCGGCGGTCCGGAGGACGCCTACGCGGAACTCGCCCCCGTCTTCGACGCCGTCGCTACGGGACCGGACGGTCACGACCGGATGGGACCGTCGGGGTCGGGTCACTACGTGAAGATGGTCCACAACGGCGTCGAGTACGCCCTGATGCAGGCCTACGGCGAGGGGTTCGAACTGCTCCACGAGGGGCGGTACGACCTGGACCTCGAGGCCGTCGCCCGAACGTGGAACAACGGTGCGGTGATCCGCTCGTGGCTGCTGGAACTCTGCGAGGAGGCGTTCCACGAGGAGGGAACGGATCTGGGCGACGTGGCGGATCACGTCGCCGGCGGGTCCACGGGGACGTGGACGGTGCAGGAAGCTCTGGAGCGGGAAGTTCCGGTGCCGCTGATCCACCAGGCGCTCGCGGAGCGGTTCGCCTCGCGCCGGGACCGGTTCTCGCGACGCCTCGCCAACCGCCTCCGGTACGGGTTCGGGCGGCACGAGGTCGCTCGACGCGGGGACTGAACCCGCGCCCGGCACGGCAATCACAATTCCCTTAACCCCCGCATCCAAACCGTCAGTCATGGTCGAGGTAAATCTGGTGGGGCTGAGCATCGGGGCGCTCCTCACGCTCACGGCCGTCGCCCTCCACCTGTCGAAGGGGACGGGGTGGCAGTCCACCACCGACATCTCTCAGGAGGTACTCGAACGGCGGGCCGAGTCGGTGCCCGAGACTGACTTCCCGGAACCGATGAACCGATCCATCGGGGGCGGGGGCGGTGCCGTCGCCGCCGCGGGCGCCGTGGCGGGCGAGGAGGGCGAAGCCGAACTCGAAGGCGGTGCCGAGGCAGCCGAGGAGTCCGGGCCGTGGGACGTACCGGACGACGAGGCCGACGTCTTCGAAATCGAGTACGCCAAGGAGGGCGACACCATCGACGTGGCCGAGAACGAGACGGTTCTGGAGGCCGGCGAGGACGAGGGGTGGGACCTGCCCTACGCCTGCCGACAGGGCCAGTGTGTCTCGTGTGCCGGACAGATCACCTCGGGTGGCAACTCCGAGGACTACGTCGTCCACGACGACCAGCAGATGCTCGACGACAACGAACTCGGCGATGGCTACACGCTGACCTGCGTCGCCTACCCGAAGGCCGACTTCACTATCGAAACCGGCGAAGCCCCCTGACGCCGCTTCAAGAATCGACGACGTCGACGCCGCTCAGTTCGAACCGCGCCCCGCCGTCGCCCCCGGCGAGGCAGACGGTCCTCCCGTGTGCGTCCACGATCAGTTCGACGATGGCTAGCCCCAGCCCCGTCCCCCGTACCCGTGGTGTCCCACGTCGAACACCGCCTCGCCACCGTCAGCGGAGATTCTCGGGCCGTCGTCGGCGACGTAGAATCCCGAGCGGTCGTCAAGCGCGCCCACGGTGACGGTCACGCCGTCGTCCGCGGGACCGGAGTCGGTGCAATCGTCGGGCGCCGTCCGACTGCTCGTGGAGCCGTGCCCCGCGCAGTCGCCGAGCGGATTCTCGAACAGTCGTCTGAGCGCCGCCTCGTCGGCACGAATCGTGAGGTCGGCGTCCACCGCGAGTGTCGCGTCCGCGGCGGCGGACGGCAAACACGCCTCGGCCACCGACCGGACGGAGCAAGGAGTGGGCGTGAGCGTATCGGCACCACGAGCGAGCGTCAGCAGTTCCTCGATCAGGTCGAACGCACGGGCCGCGGGGTCAGTTCGACGCCGTCCATCGCACCAACACCGTAGTCGGCGACGACGCAGTCGACTGGCGAGTCGGCACCGGCGAGGACGGCGGGGCGGTCGCTACCGTGCGGATCGACAGGCGGTCGTCGGTCCGTTCCAGGTGCGTGGCGGCCGGCCGTGCAACCCCGTCGTCGTTGAGGGGCACCGGAATCGACGACCGGGCAGGCATATCGGTCATACCGCGAGCGGGGGTGTCTCCTCGGCGGTCACGGGAACGGGCTCAGTCGGCAGTCTGGGGGTCGGAGTCCGGCCCCGGTTCGACCGTGACGGCGCCGGCGTCGGCGGCCCCGTCGGCGTCGGCGAGGGCGTCCATCCCGTCGACGGCCAGCGCGACGAACGCCGCCTTGCTGATCAGATCGAGGTACGCGACGACGAGCATCGTCATGTCGCGGGTGAGCAGGCCGATGCCGGACGGCGCCAGCACCCAGACGACGGGGTAGAGCGTCCAGAGTGCGATAGTCAGGTTGCGGAGCGTGACGAAGAGGATACGCGCCCGCTCGTTCGAGAACGACGCCGTCCGGGGGATGCGTGCGTAGAGTTCGTACACCAGCACGCCGAACGCGGCGAGGCCGCCGGCAAACGCCAGCCACCGGACGGTCCCGGGGATGACGACGGCGACGGCGCCGAGGACGAGTAGCGTCACGTCGGCGACGACGAGCCGAGCGAGCGATCCGCGGCCGGTGTTCCCCAGCATCGAGAGGAAAAGGAGGATGAGCGGAGTCGTGAGCAGCCAGTCCACGTATCGGGGGAGGGAGACGATTCGACCGGAAACCGTGAGGTCACCGATCCGAAGCGCCATCAGCGTGTAGGCCACGGCCGCGATGCCGGTCACGCCCACGAGCGCGAGGTAGTGGTTGCGTCGGTCGGGGTCGTTCCCCAGCCCCCACAGCGGCGGGAGCGTACCGAGTGCCATGCCGACCGCGCCGAGAGCCGCCCACGTCGTCGTTCCAACCATGATTAGCGTCCTCCCTCCTCGTAGCCGCCGTCACCGAGCGCACTGGTCGACCGACCGCCGGCCGCCGTCGCGCCCGGTCCCGACGACTCGACCTCGAAGTCGGCGAGCTGTTCGCGCAGGCGCTCGGCTCGGCGCGTCAGTTCGTCCGCCGCGTCGTCGACTTCGGCGAGGGTCCGCTCCTGCCGGCTGGCGGTGTCGGTCACGCCGGTCGCCTCCTCGGCGGTCTGCTTGCTGATCGCCGCCACCTCGTCGAGGCTCTCGACCACCCGCTCGGTGGAGTCGGCCTGGCCGTCGGTGGCGTCCGCGATACCCTGGATGCTGGTGTCGATCTCCTCGACGTAGTCGGCGATCTGTTCCAGAGCGTCGATGGCACCCTCGACGGTCTCGACGCCCTCGGCGACGCGCTGGCCCGTCTCCTGGGTGCCGGAGACGACCTGTTCGGTCCGCGAGCGGACCGACTCGATGCGCGCTTCGATTTCGCCCGCGGACTCCTTGGTCTCTTCGGCGAGGTTCTTCACCTCGTCGGCGACGACCGCGAAGCCGTCGGCGTCGCCAGTCTCGCCGTTGGCGTGGGCAGCCTCGATCGAGGCGTTGAGCGCGAGCAGGTTCGTCTGCTCGGCGATATCGGTGATGACGTCGACGATTTCGCCGATTTCGGCCATCTCCTCGTTGAGCGCCTCGACTTCCGTCTGGGTCTCCTCGGTCGTCTCCTCGATCCCGTCGAGTTCCTCGACGGCCGCTTCCGCGGCGGCCCGACCGTCGGCACCCGCCTCCGCGGCGCGTTCCGAGGTGTCCGCGACCGTGTCGACGGTGGCGGCGATCTCCTCGGCGCTGGCCGAGAGGTCGTTCACCTCGCCCGTCATGTCCTGGAGGCTCTCGGTCTGGGTTCGTGCGCCGTCGGCGATTTCCGCGACCGACTCGTTCATATCCTCGCTCGCGGCCTTGACCTCCACCGCGTTCTGGTCGACCGCCTCGGCGGCGGTGGCCACCTCGGCGCCGAAGGTTTTGACCTCCCGGATCGTCGACTCGATGGCGGACACCATGTCGTTGAACGCGGTGCCGATGGTGGCCATCGCGTCGTTCGAGTCGTTCACGTCGATGCGGCGAGTGAGGTCGCCGTCGGCCACGTCTTGCATCACCTGGCCGTAGGTCTCGGCCGTGCGTTCGAGGCGTTCGTTCGTCCGGGTCGCCTCGGCGCGGGCCGTCTCGGCTTCGGCGCGGGCTTGTTCCGCCTCGTCCAGGGCGTCCTCGACCTCGTCGATGCGGTCCTGGAGCGAGTCACGCATCTGCCCGAACGACCAGTAGAGCTGACCGATTTCGTCGGTGCGACCGGTCGTCAGGTCGACGTCGAGGTCCCCCGTCGCCATCGCCTCGGCCTTCCCCGAGAGCCGACGCAGCGACAGTGTGGTCCGACTGCCGATGGTGACGCCGATCAGGGAGAGCGAGACGACGGCCACGAGGAGGAGTCCGACGATGCCCGAGACGATCTGTTTCTGGACGGCGAAGGCCTCCGCCGTGGGCTGAGAGACGACGACTGCCCAGTCGGTAGTCTCCATCGGCGCGGCGGCGACGGCCTCGTCGCTCTCTCGGGCGAACGTCGCGCCCTCGAACGCCGTCTCGGGAATCACCGTCGATAGCTCCGCCACCGCGGACCCGATCAGCTCCGTATTGGGGTGTGCGATGATCGTCCCGCCCTCACCCACGACGATGGTCTCGCTGTGTTCGGTCTGCTGGGCGAACCCACTCACCTGCCGTTCGAAATTGACCATGTAGACCAGCAGTCGGTCCGACCGACCGTCGACGGGTGTCGCGACGGCGATGGTCGTGAAATCGACCACGTCGGGTCGGAAGGGGTCCGTGACGAGGACGTCCTCCGATCCGGAGAACGAGACGCTCTCCTGAGCGAACGGGGCGCCCTGCGAGCGTGCGTCCACGCCGATCATCCGGTCGTTGGAACTCGTCACCAGTTCGCCGGTGTCGGCGTCGACGTAGTGGACGGCGACGACGCCGTCGGGCGCTCGCTCGTCGCTCGCGAGTTCGTCGAGATAGGCAGTCACCGTCGACCGGTCGTCGCTTCGGAGTGCCGGATGGTCGGCGGCGACCCGGGCCTGTGTCGTCACCCCCGACAGCCAGGCGTCGAGCCGCTCCGCTCGCTGTTCGGACGTATCGACCATGTTTCGCTCGACGTCATCCCGCAACTGCGCGGATGCATCGGCGCTCACCACCGCACCGACCGCAACCGTCAACAGGAGCGCGGCCACGAACGCGGCGGCCAGCTTCAGCCCGTAGCGCTCTCGCACGCGATCCAGAATGGGAATGCCCATACCTGTGCGCCGATAGCTGATCGGTTATCTTAACCGCACTCCTCCCAGTACAACGTCTGATAATCGCCGACCGGGAGCCGCTCAGTCGGCCGGGGAGGCTGCGTCGACGTCGGTCGGCGGAGTGGTGCCGAAGCGCGCTCGGAGCGCGGGGATCACCGACCGGTCCAGCGCGACGGGACCGCTGCCGGTGATGAGGAGGGCGGAGGTGAGACCGAAGAGCGTGACGTGGGCGAGTACCGGGTCGTCGGGGAGGCCAAAGAGGGTGGTCGTGAGGATGAGAAAGCCCGCCCCGGCCGCACTCCGCGTGAAGGTGCCGGTCAGGAGACAGAGCCCGACGACGAGTTCGCCGAGGCCCGCACCGAACACCCACATCTCGGGAGCGACGGGAAGGACGGCCGAGAGCTGGTACTTTTCGACGACCCGAAGCGCCCGTCCGGGGTTCAGCCACTTCTCGGTCACGCCGAGGTAGGCGAAGTTGAATCCGAGGAAGAGGCGGACGAGCAGGGGCGCGGCGTCCTTCTCGACGCCGACCCGCGCGAGGAGGTCGTTCGGCGTCGTCACGTCCCGGAACCGGCTGGCTATCGTGCCGTCGGTGAGAACCAGTCGCCGAAAGAGGAGGTCGGCACTCGGCTGACCGGGACCGACGAGGAGGATACCCAGAAAGCCGGCGACGTACTCGGAACTGAGCAGGAGCGTCGGGAAGTGCGTCGCCAGGCCGACGGCGTAGGTGACGAGTCCCGCGGCCGCCGCGAGCCGCGTCGCCAGCCCGAACAGGAGGAGGAAGGCGAGCGAAATCTGGACGAGGCGCGCCTCGACGGGGACGGCGGGAGAGAAGAAGTAGCCACCGAAGCCGGCGCCCATGAGCGGAAGCCCGGTGGCGAGACGTAACAGCCAGCCGAGGTACGGCTGGTACGACCGCAGCGTACGTCGCATCACAGTCACGTCCTTCAGGTGGTCGCCGTACCTGAGCCAGCCCGCCGTCGCCACGGCCACGCCCACCCCACCGGCGCCGAGGAGGACGAGGTTGAGCGGGTTCGAGAACACGGCCGTCAGGAAGTCGACGACGCCCGGCCCCCCGTCACCACCCTCCGTAACGTAGTCGACGTGTCCCGCGGCCGGCCGCGCCGCCACGACCATCCCCACGAGCGTTCCGGTCGTGAGGCGGCGTCCCCAGTCGGAGTTCATTATTTCCGATGAGGGAGCCAGCGATGATAAAAACTCGGCTCGACGCAGTATCGGCCGAACGGCGGGAGCGGGCCGGACGCGCCGCTCGCCGGCCGTTCGCACCGCGCAGATACCGAGGAGCGAGAGGATACCGGTGACGACGAACGGGAGCGGGGCGACGCCGGAGACGAAGAACCCATCACGAGAACGTCGGCGAATCCACCGGCGGACACACTCGCGAGACGCCGGACCGTGAGTGGTCCCTCGCTCGCCCCGAGTGCCGGTTTCCCCACTGCCTGGCTCCCGGATTTCCCGGCGCTGTGTCGATGATGGATCGGTACGGTACAGCCGTTGTCACAAAACAGAGATGACGGCTAAGACGCCCCAAGACGACCGTTTCTGGACGCAGAAACGGGTTCAATCGGTCGTATACGAGGATGACCGGCAGTCGGACGGCGGGTGGCCGTCGATCACAGGCCGACGTTGACCGCGAGCGGCCACGTCTCACTCGCGACGACGAGGAAGGCGAGAGCGCCGCCGAGGAGGGCGACGTTCTTCAGGAAGTTGTTGAACTCGTTCTGGTACTGCTCCTCGGGCGCGTTCCAGAAGTCGTGCATCGTGGGGGTCGCGACGACAAGGAAGACGGCGAGAGCACCGGCTGCGAGCGTCGGGTAGACGCCGAGGACGATACCCAGACCGCCGGCGATGAGGAGGCCACCGGAGATCGGCACCCCGAGCGACGCCATGGGAATCCCCTTGGCCTGCGCGTAGCCGACCATGCTCTCGGCGTTCTGGAAGTGATTGAGACCGGTGAAGGCCAGGACGGCGCCGAACAGGACGCGGGCGAGGAGGAAGGCCAGGCCCGCGCCGGCGGTGTCGAAGGCCATCAGGCGACCACCCCGACGGAGGTGGGCGTGCGGTGCGATACGGCGGCAGTGGATGAGCGAATCATCGTATCCATCAGTAGGTCCCCGACGAATATATACGTTATCTGACATTGGTGTTACCGGGTGGCGCCCGTGTCACCGGGTCGGCGCCTAACACGGTAACATTCTGCTACCTGATTCGTAGCGTAACTGCTAACCCGTTGGACGCCGAGGACGACACATGGCGAGAGGACCGGGAACCGGCGGCGACGAGGAGACCTGTTACGTCATCGACTCGCTCGAACAGATCGGCTCCCAGTGGCGGCTGGCGGTGCTGCACGACCTGCAGGAGGGCGAGAAGCGGTTCAACGAACTCAAGCGCTCGACGGGCGCGAGTTCCCGGACGCTCTCGCGGGTCGTCGACGACCTGCAAGAGATGGGCTTCGTCGACCGGCGACTGGAGGAGGACGCGCCGGTTGCGACGTACTACTCGCTGACCGAGAAAGGGGAGTCGCTCTGCCCGGTGTTCGACGCCATCGGCGACTGGGCGAAGGAGTGGGTCGCCGAGGACGAACTGGAGGCCTGATCAGTCCCCTCGGTTCGCCCAGGCGATGGCCGGTCCGGCGAGGAGGAGCATGATGCCAACGAGGGCGACGAGCGTCCAGACGCCGTCGAGTGCGCCGGGAGTCCGAGTCGCCTGCCGGGTCGCCTCGCCCGTCGACGGGTCACTCAGGAGGAGCAACGCCTTGTCCTGGGGAAGCACCGCCGCGTACGTTCGATCCGGTGACACCGAGAAGAAGCGGATCAGATCCGGCGACGCGTCGGCCGGCACGGAGAGACTTCGGCCGTATCCCCCGACGATGACGGCGATGACGCCGAGTAGGCTGACGTCGAGTGCGGAGGATCGTTCACGACTACGTATAGTTGGCTTCATGCCGCGCGCTACGGGACGGAGGCGCATATACTGTCGCCCGGGAATCGGCCTCGTGTTCAGCGTAGAACGCTTCCGCTGAAGACACCTCGAACGTCCCGCCTCGCTGCGCGCACTCGCTTCGCTCGCGTGCTTGCATCGGCCGCCTTCCTCCAGCGAGTCGCCCCTTTCAGTCCCACCCGACGGCGGCTGAGTGGCCAGCCGATCCGGGCGGGACCGAAAGGGGGAGCGTTCGAGGTGCTCCCAGTTTCGCCTGCGTATCTGAACACGACCGGAATCGGGGTAGCGTTCAGATGAGCAGGAAGAACGTCCCTGTCGAAGCCCCCACTCGGTGATCGGTTCCACCGACTGTGCTGAAGACGGGGAGCATATCTCACGCCGGGGCACCCGCAGTTAACAGGGGCCGCAGTCGGCCGATACAGAGCGCAAATTCAACACGAGGGGGCCGGTCGGAACCCAGACACGGTCTCTACAGGTGGCGAAACGCCGCTCGGTGTCGGCTGTAGATTCACCGTTAGGAGCGCACAGCACTACCCACAGTACGATAACATAGCTAACACCTTTATCACTCGTCCGCGTCTTGCTCCTGTGATGTCTTCCCAAGAGGTACGACTTCGGAGCACGGTCGCGGGATTCACCGCGGAAGGAAGGCTCCATACGCTGAGTATCTGGTTCATCCTTGCGTTACGTCTCATGATGGGGGTGGCGTTCTTTCAGAGCGGCTTCGAGAAAGTGCTGTCCGGGAGCTTCAGTGCATCGGGGTACCTGCAGAACGCACCGCCGGCCAACGGGAGTCCCGTAGCCGACCTCTTCGTTACGATGGGCAACACCGCGTGGTTCGTAGACTTCGTGAATGTTGCTGTCCCGTGGGGAGAGGTACTCATCGGATTGGGCCTCTTGGCCGGTGCACTAACGCGTCTTGCCGCGTTCTGGGGCGCATTTATGATGCTGCTGTTCTACCTGGGGAACTGGGAGATTTCCCACGGCTACATCAACGGTGACTTCGCGTACATGCTCGTGTTCCTCTCGGTCGCCGCATTCGGCGCTGGCCGTATTCTTGGACTCGATGCCTACGTGGAACAGTACGAAATTAGCGGTCAACCGCTCGTCGAACGGTATCCGTGGACTCGGTATTTCCTCGGCTAACGTCGTTTTTGAACGCCGACGAGTCCGCTCGTCAACCGAGACGTTCACGAGAGCAGCGCTCTTGTGAGCCAACCAGAAGCCTCTAGCCTCCGGTGACGGTCGTCAGACCGGCGATCCGGTGACGCTGCGGACACCGCAACGCAGTGAGGAGCGTGGTTCGAGAGGCAGTCGGTCTCTCGTCATCACGAAAGAGTACGTGCACTCTTTCGAACGACGGCGAGTCGCAGGCGACGAGCGTACGGGGGCTCGAGGTGGCGTTGATCCTCCCCCTCCACTCTAACACCGCCGGAATCGATGCGACATACTTAGCGGGCCTCGGCCCAACCACCCCCCATGACGCACCTCCTCGTCCGCGCGGCACGGGGCGAACGAACCGAACGCCCACCCGTCTGGCTGATGCGACAGGCCGGGCGGCACATCCCCGAGTACCGGGAGATCCGCGCCGACTACAGTTTCCGCGAGGCCATCGAGACGCCGGAGGTGGCCACCCGCATCACCCTCCTGCCGTGGGACCGCTACGAACCCGACGGCCTGGTGATGTTCTCCGACATCCTGACCGTCCTCGAACCGTTGGGGTTCGACTACCACCTCGAGAGCGGCGTCGGTCCCGTCGTCGAGAACCCGGTCGATGGGCCGGCTGACGCCGAGCGACCCCGAGGATCGGTGGCCGACGATCTCGATTTCGTCGGGGCACTCCTCGACAACCTGGTCGAACGGGTCGGCGACGAAACCGCCATCATCGGCTTCGCCGGGGGTCCCTTCACCCTCGCGTCCTACGCCGTCGCCGGCGGAACCTCGCGTAACCACGGCCCCGTTCGTCGCTTCCGCGCCCGCCATCCCGAGGCGTTTCGCACCCTCCTCTCGGCCTTCGCGGACATCGTCCGGGAGTATCTGGAGTATCAGGCCGACCACGGCGCCGACGTGGTCCAACTGTTCGATACGTACGCCGGCGTGCTCTCGCCCGCGGACTACCGCAAGTTCGTTTTGCCGCTTCACCGCGAGATTCTGTCCGATCTCTCGGTTCCCTCCATCGTCTTCGTCCGCAACATGAACGGCCGCCTCGACAGCCTCGACGCCACCGGCGCCGACGTGGTCGGGCTGGATTGGACCGTCGACATGGCCGAGGCCCGGGCCGAACTCGGGGACCGGCCGGTCCAGGGCAATCTCGATCCGCAGTATCTGTTCGGCACCACCGACTTCGTCCGCGAGCGAACTCGGGCGGTCATCGACGCCGCGGGGCCGCGCGGACACATCCTCAATCTGGGCCACGGCGTCGACCGCGACACGCCGGTCGAGTCCGTGCGAGCGTTCGTCGAGACGGCGAAGTCGATCAGCCGGTAGCGGTCACTACGCCTCGGCGACGGCGGTTGTCGCGGAGCCTTCGTCGCCGGTCGCGAACGCCTCGGCCAGCCGTCTCGCCTCGCGGACCCGCGCGGGGACGCCCATCCGCCCGGTGTAGTTGGTCGCCAGGGTTACGCCATCGGGCGGATCGACCGCTTCCATCGCCGCCCAGGACCCGTCGTAGGCGGGCATCCCGCGGGGGTGGCGGGTGACGTTCACCGCCTCGGCAGACACCCCCATCACCGTCTCGAACTCCTCGCTGGCGATCCGGCCGAGTTCCTCGTCGGATCGGTCGATCATTCCTGGGTGCTTCATCCCGCCGAGGAAGCAGGTATAGACGCCGTCGCGGTCGAACAGGCTGGCGTTCCACGTCACGCCGAGGGTTCGGAGCGACTCGTCGTGGCGCACCTGGTAGCCGAAGCCGTCGGGGTCGGCTTCGGAGACGAGGTGGACGTAGGCGAGCGGGTTGTAGTAGAGGCGGCGGAGCGCACTGGCGCTCTCGGGGTCGACACTGTCGAGGAGGCCGGCCGTCACGTCCGCCCGCGCGGTGAGGACCACGCGATCCACGGCGTAGCTCCCGTCCTCGGTGTCGAGACGGTAGCCCGTGCCGTCGGCCGCGACGTGCTCTACCGCCGTCTCGAGTTCCACCCGGTCGGCGTTGTGCTCGTAGAGTGCGCGCGGGAGCTGGGCCATCCCCTCGGCGAAGGAGATTGGCGGCTGGCGCTCCTTTCCGTCGAGACGCCGGTGGACGGCGGCCCGGACGAGACTCCCCGAGCGCTCCATCCGCCGCATCGTCCGCAGGGCGTACTCCCCGGGCATCTCGTCGGGGTCCGAGCCGTAGATGCCGCCGAACAGCGGTTCGATCATGTTGTGGTAGGCCTCCGACCCGAACTTTCGGGTGAAGTAGTCGGCGGCCGTCTCGTCGTCGCGGGCGCCCCCGGTCAGGGGTTCGGCGAGCATCCGGAGTTTCCCCCGGGCCGACAGCAGGTCGGTCGTCAGGAACGCCCGCGGCGAGAACGGGACCTGTCGGAGGCGGCCGTCGGCGTAGACGTACAGCGGCAGGTCGGTGTCGGCGGTCAGCAGGTCCCCACGCAGGCCACAGTCGTCGATCAGCGACTCGATGGCGGGCGTCAGGCGGGTGCGCTGGGGCCCGTGTTCGAGGACGCGCCCGTCGACGCGGTCCGATCGGATCACGCCGCCCGGCTTCGCCGACGCCTCGAAGGCGACGGCGTCGACGTCGCGCTCCCGGCAGTAGTGGGCGAGCGCGAGCCCCGTGATGCCGGCGCCGACGATGCCGACCGTCATGCCTCGTGAGGCGCGTTCAGACACATCGTCCCCGGTTCGTCTCGACACTCACACTGGTGGAGGCCGGCGTACTCCGGATCGTAGCCGGCGACGAACGGTTCCACCAGGTCCGCGAGCGCGCCGACGAACCGCTCGTCGTCGTAGGGGATGGGGACACGATGGAAGTCGAGACCGCGTTCTTCGGCCTCCTCGCGGAGTTCGATGTCGAGTTCCGAGAGTGTCTCGCTCTGTTCGTGCATGAAGCTCACCGGTTCGACGACGACGCGGTCCGCGTCGACCGTCTCGATGACCGCCTCGACGTCGGGTTCGGTCCACTCCACGTCGCGGTTCTCGTGGTTCTGGTAGCCGAGTTCGTAGTCCGGTGCGTCGAGTGCCGTCGCCACCACGCCGCAGAACTCCTCGGTGTACTGCTCGTACCGGCTCCCCTCGTCGAGGTAGTACTGGGGCGTGCCGTGCGCGGAGAACACGAGTCGCGTCCCGTTCCCCAGGGAGAGGTCGTGTTCGTCCAGATAGCGGCGGATGTTGTCGATACGGGCGCGGGTGTACGCGGGGTGTTTGTGCCACCCGGTGAGGCCGTCGACGGGGACGTCCCACCCGACCTCGTCGAGCGCCTCGTCGAGTTCGTCGAGCGACTGGACGGTCGTCGAGGGGCCACAGAGCGGGTAGATCGGAAGCCCGATCAGGTGGTCCACGCCGTCCTCGCGGGCCGCCTCCACCGCGTCGGTGATGAAGGGGTCCGTGTACTGCATCCCGTGGTAGGTTTCGACGTCGTACCCGCGTCGGGAGAGTTCCTCGTCCAGTAGCGTCGCCTGGGTGGTGGCGTGATCGATCAGGGGGGAGCCGCCGATGTCGTCGTACTCCGCCATGAGTCCGGGCGCGCGCCGTTTGGCCAGTTCCTGGGCGCGCTTCCGGGCCGCCTCCTCGGTCGTCTCCCCCTCGATCGACATGTTCGCCATGAAGATCCGTTCCAGGTAGTCGAGTACGTCCTCTCTACGCCCCTCTGACGGCTCACCGAAGTTGAGCAAAACGATCCCGGAAGTCATACGCCCGGTCTAGGGGTAGGTCGATACAAAACCTGTCGGTCGTCGCGAGGTGGCAGGGTTCGTCCCGACCATTTAACTGACGGTCCCGTATCGAGGGGGCGACTGGCCGATGAGATGTGTCGAGTGCGAAGGCATGTCGAAGTTCCACCGGGCCGTGGTCGAACTCGTGACCGGAACCGTCCTCGGGAGTTACCGTGTGACCTGCGAACGTCGACGCTTCGACGACGAACTCGACGCGCCCGCGGCGGACGGTTGCTGTGTCGAGTGTGACCGACCGGGCCACTACGTGCTCCCGGTCCACGAAGTCGATATCGACCTCACGGCAGACGAGGAGTCCGTCGAGACGGGGTGGCGGGGAAGAGCCGCTCCCCGCCGCTGTTTCGACCATCTGCTCGAACTCACCGACCCCGCCGAACTCGCCCGCCGGCGGCGCCGCGGCGTGGCGTGGCGTGGTCTCGCTCCTGATCACGCCACCAGCCGGTAGCACGTGCCGGTCGCCCCGGCGACGCCCGGACGCTCGCTCGTCAGCACGTAGAGCGCCCCCGCCGAGTCGCGGCCGAACGCACGGAGGAAGGGGACCGACGCGTCGCGAACGGGGACCGTCGAGAGCGGCCAGAGACCGTCCTCGGCGGGATCGGCGAGGAACAACTGGCCATCTGCTCGCCAATCGGCGAAGACGTACCGGCCGTCGAGGACGTCTACCGATCCGCGGTATCGGTAGCCGCCGACGGCGGCGACGCCGGTCGGGTCGTCGCCGTCGCCGATGCCGGGATGCGGGTACTCGACCACCGGGTCGCGGAGGTCGGCGCCGGAGAGCGTGTGACTCGGACAGCCCGCGGGTTCGTCGCGGGGTGCCGACGGGTCGAAACAGGCCGTCCCCTCGTGAACGTTCCATCCGTAGTTACCGCCGCGTTCGACGCGGTTCACCTCCTCGTAGCGCGCCTGACCGACGTCGGCAACCAGAAGCGCCCCGTCGTCGAAGGAGAACCGCCACGGGTTGCGAAAGCCCCAAGCCCACTGTTCGTCGAGGCCGTCACGGCCGACGAGGGGGTTGTCCTCCGGGACGGCGTACGGGTCGCCCGCGACGTCGATGCGGAGGACGCTCCCGAGCAGGTTCGTCGTCACGTCCTGTCCGTTACCGCCGCGAACCCGCTCGTACCAGTCCTCGGCGTGGCCGCGGCCCACGTCGCCGCTGCCTCCACCGTCGCCGACGCCGACGTAGAGGAAGCCGTCGGGGCCGAAGACGATTGCGCCGGCGTTGTGGTTCGGCTGGGGCTGGGGAATCTCCAGGACGACCTGCTCGCTCCCGACCGATCGCCCGTCGGGGTCCACGGGGAACGCCGAGAGGACGAACGTGTGGGAGTAGCCAGGGGGCGCCGACTCGCGGAGTGGTGCGCTGTAGCGGACGAACAGCCGGTCGTCGTCGGGAAAGTCGGGGTGGAGAGCCAGCCCGAGCAATCCCCGCTCGTCGGGGCCACTCCGGAGGTCGACGACCCGATCCGAGAGGTCGAGGAACGGATCGGTCGCGTCGCCGACGTACACCTGCCCCGGCTGGTCGGCGACGAACGGGCGGTCGGGTCCTGCCGGGAAGACGACGTCCGTCGGTGCAGTGAAGCCCTCGGCGATGCGTTCGGTCCCGACGCCCGACCGATCGGCGGTGGCGGTGGCGGTGGGTGACCCCGTCGACGACGTCGTGGGAGAGTCGCTGGTGCCTTCGGACGCGGACGACCCGCCGCCACATCCGGCGAGTCCGCCGACGAGGGCGACGGCCGTGTACCGCAGGAGCTGCCGGCGGTCGGCGGGCATGCTCACTCACAACCTGCCAGGGGTCGGTCGTCGGCGTTGGGCGTCCGTGCGGTCGGAGTCGGCCGGAGCATACCCACCGTACGTGGGGCCGAAAGGTCATAGTTTGGATCGACGGATAGTGTCACCCAGTTAATGGTGCGTTTTTGCCGGTTTGAACCGGGTGAAATCCGCGTCGATCGGGAAATCCCGAACGGACGGAATCCGTCTTCACCGGATCTTAGAATCCCAGTATGCTCCGGATACCTAAGCCGGATGGGGGAGAAAACCCGGCTATGAGCTCCGAATCAGCGACCGAGGGAAGGGGGGAGCGAGGAGCCGAAGCCGCGCCGGCACCGGTCGAAGCGTTCGAACGGCAACTGCAGACGGCGCTCGAATCGGCAGAGGGTGAGGAGACCAGATTCCACCTCCGACAGGCGCTCCAGCTCGCAAAGGCGCTCGAAGAGTCACGTCCGTAACCCGTCGACGTGACGTTCGTGCCCAACCGTCGTCGACAGTTAGTAATCGTTATACGCGGGGTGGACTAGGCCCCACGTATGCAACGACGCGCTGCGGCCATCTACGTCGCGTTCTTTATCGTGCTCGGCGCGGCGTCGTACTCGGTGATCGCAACGGCCACTGCGCCGACGGTCGAGTTCGACAATCCCGACCACAGACTCTCGCAAGGCGACGAGTTCTCGGTCGAGAACCGGCAGTACACCGTCACGACGATTTCGGCGGAGATGGAGGGTGGTGGCGGCGGTCACGGCGGCGCCGCGAGTGTCACGCGCTCCGGCCAGGTCTCCTGGACGAACGACTCCGCACGCTACACCCAGACATGGGAGCACAACTCCACCGTCACCTACCAGGGAGAGGACTACCGCGTCCTCGTCACACGGAGCGAAGACCCCACTACGTTCAGTCTGCAGGAGCCGATCAATCGAAGCGCAATCCTGCAGAACGACTCCGCCGTTCGCAACGAACTCGTCACGGTGAACGGCACCGAGTACGTCGTGCGCGAGAGCGGCGACGAGCGCTCGCTGACGCCGGCCAGCGAGTACTTCCCCGAACCGGCCTCGACCCAGTACAGCGAGGGCGACTCCCTCCCGTACCAAGGGAACACGACGACGGTGACCAGCGTGTCGAACGACAGCGCGACGTTCGCGTGGACGGCGCCCCGAACCAACACCATCGACGTCGGCGACGAGGCCAACGTCACGCTGAACGACCAGCAGTACTTCGCGTACTTCCCTGACAACAGCACGCTCGTGCTCGAGAGCGACTACGGGGTCTACGAACGGCAGACCGCAGAGATCGACACGTACCACGACCACGTCAACGGACTCTGGGGCATCTCCATCGTGAGTTTCGCCACGGCCATCCTGCTGCTCGGCATGGCGTACATGCCCTCGCGGTACTGAGTCCCCGAACCGTTCCGTCACCTTCTGTCGAACTCGTCACCGGCCGCCCGCCACACCGAGTGTACATCGCTGCACGCCCGACCGTGCACAGCCCGGTGATCGGCGTGTCAACGGACCGTTCCGACAGCTGGCCGCCGCGTCGGTACCCGTTCGTGGCGACGTGCCGTGTTATCGAGAACACCCGGAAGGCTCCGACGGAGACGACGGCGTGGGGCGACGCCACCGCAGAGCTGGGCGGACCGGCTCCCGGCGACTACGCCCGGGCCCGGGTACAGTTCGACTGTTCCGTCGACGAGGGGACCGTCAAAAAACGGGCCGCCCGGGGACACCAGTGGGCGGCGACGGACCGTATCGGCGGTTCAAAGCCCGCTGCACACGCGGGAGTGGGCCGACCGGCACGATACCGTTCGGCACCGACGAGCGGTGGCGGCTCCCAGCGTGGCACCGTGGAGGGATTCGAGGAGGGAGACGGGTACATCGATCCGGACCCGAAGGAGGGAACCACTAGGGAGACACGAGGAGCGGGAGAGGATCTGTGGAGCGCCGCCGATTCCGGCGCGCCGAACGCGAACCCGTGCGGAACACGCCGTTCGCACGCTACCAACTCCGGGAGCGCGAGAGGGAGGACCGAATCCGCGGGACGCTCCGGTGGAAACCGACTGCTTCGGCGACGTCGAGCCGCGATCAGCTGCCGCGAACCGGAATCTTCGCCAGATCGACGCGCCGTTCGATCGTTTCGATTTCGTCCTCGTCGTAGACGAGGGCGACGACGTCGACGGATCGAGGGGTCGAACCCGCGGGAACCGACCACTCGCCCGTGACGGTTCGGCTCTCGTCGGGCGCCAGTCGGTCGGTACTCGTCCGCCCCTCGACGCTCCGCCCGTCGTCCAGGTGGACGGCGAACATCTGGAACTCGTAGTCTGCCGTGCCGGTGTTCGTCACCTCGACGGTGAGCGACAGCGGCCACCGGTCGTCGCTCGTCTCCCGGAGAACGGCCGAGGCGAGCGTCTCCGTCCGGTCGGTTTCGGGGAGCATGTCGTCGCCGACACCGACGGCTTCCGGAGCGCCGTCGGTCTCGGTCGCGGTGCTCTCGGTCGAGTCGTCACCCTCGCCGCCGAACTGATTCTGGAGCAGTCCGAGGAACGTGAGCCCCTCGATGAGGATCGGGATCCCGATTCCGAACCCGACGAGCAAGCGGATCAACGTCCGCTTCGAGAGGCCGCCGGGCGTCCCGTCGGCCGAGTCTGCGTCCGAAGCGGCCGGCTGGCTGTTCGTCTCGTCGGTCTCGTCGCTTGGCGCGGTGGAATCGTCGGTCACGGGTGGAGAGGGGGAGAGAAGGGGGTTAGACCGGGATGGGCGGGCTGCCCGGTGCGAACAGACCGTCGCTGATGAGCGCCGACAGCGGCAGGCCGTAGGCGAGCACGATCAACACGATGGCGACCGCCGTCCACAGCTTCAGGTTGTCGAGGATCTTCGGGCTGTGTTCCGGGCCGGAGAGCGGCGCCGGAAGCCGGCCGTTGACTCGGATCGATTCATTGCCGTCCCCACCGAGCCACGTGCCGAAGATGACGATCAGGAAGAGCACGAGTCCCAAGAACAGAATCGTGCCCCCGAGAGCGATCTGGAGGCGCATCTCGCTCACGCCGCCGACGACGCCCTGGAACGTGACGGAGTCGTACTGGGGTTCGGCGGTGCGGCGCGGGATGCCCGCGATACCGGCCCGGTGCATCGCGTTCGACATCAGCGTCATGCCGACGAACCAGACGTAGGGCTGGACCGTCGCGAGAGACCGGAACCGCAGGCGGTTGCCCGTGATCTGTGGGAACAGCCAGTAGCCCGCGGCCATGAACGTCAGCGCGGAGGCCGTCCCAACGGTGAGGTGGAAGTGGCCGGGCACCCACAGCGTGTTGTGGATGAGGTAGTTGATGTTCATCCCGGCGTTGATCATGCCGGAGAAGCCGCCGGCGGCGAACATCAGTCCGGCGAGCGCACAGCCGGCGAAGGCGGGTTCGTCCCAGGGGAGTTTCCGCAGCCAGGAGAGTCGCCCCTCACCGCCACGCTGTCTCGCGCCGTGTTCGATGCTGGCGACGACGGTGAAGGCGGTGAGGAAGCTCGGCAACAGCAGGAACATGGTGTTCGTCATCGCGATGAACTTGAACCCCTCCGGAATCCCGGGGTCGACGTACTGGTGGTGGAAGCCAACCGGAGTCGACAGCAGGAGGAAGAGGACGAACACCACGCGTGCGAGCGGGTCGCTGAACAGGCGCCCACCGGAGAGCTTCGGCAGCACGGTGTACCAGATGAAGTACGCCGGCATGAGCCAGAAGTAGACGACCGGGTGGCCGAAGTACCAGAACAGCGTCCGGGTCAGCAGCGGATCGACCTGTTCGATCAGGCCGAGCGACCACGGCAGGAGGAAAAAGAGCACCTCGACGGCCACGCCGGCCGACGAGATGTACCACATCAGCATGGTCGTCAGCACCATGAACGTCTGCAGGGGGATGCGCTCGTCGGGATTGTCGCCCCGCCAGCGCCAGTAGGTACGGAACCAGTCGACGCCCGCGAGCCAGGTGCCCACGATGAAGAGCACGAGACCGAGGTAGAAGGCCGGATGCGCCTTCATCGGTGCGTAGAACGTGTACAACACGTCGGCGTTGAACGGTATCGAGGGGACCAGTCCCCCGAGGATGGTGACCGCAGCCATGACGGTACCGAGGAGCATCAGTCCGAACCAGGTCATCGCGAACCGCGCGCTCGGTAGCGAACGGTCGAGGCTACGGGTAACACCCCACGTGAACACGCCACAGAGCGCGAAGATCGTGAATATCAGCGCGAGCAGAACACCGTGTCCCGTGAGCACCGTGTAGTAGTCTGCAGAACTCACGAACCCGCGGAAGACGCCCGTCCGGTGGAGCGCCTGGATCATGCCGAACAGACCGCCGATGCCGAGGGCACCGAAGGCGACGATCATGTTCCAGCGGACGATGCGTGCGTCGGTCGGGAAGTCGTCGACGTATGCCATTTAGTTACCCTCCGTGTCGTACTCGTCTTCGGGAACGACGACGAGCTGGCCCGCCATCGTGTGGTGGCCGGAACCGCAGTACTCGTGACAGACGATCCCGTACTCGGCCGGTTCGTCGAACTGGACGGAGACCTTCGTTACCTGCCCGGGGACCACCATCGTGTTGACGTTGGTACCCGCGAGTTCGAAGCCGTGAACCACGTCCGCGCTGACGATGTAGAACGTCACCTCGGAGTTCGCGGGCACGCGGATCGGCGAGGTCGTTCCGGGCTGGAACAGGAACTGTCGAGCGATGACGTGGACCTCGTACTGATTCTCGCCGGTCCGAGTCACGCCCGGATCGGCGAACTCGGTCTCGTCGAGCGACCCGGAATCGATCGTTCCGCCCGAGTCGTCGACCATCTTTACCCCTGGGCCGACCGCTCCGTAGGTCACCGTCGCGATGAGACCGACGATCAACAGGAGCGCGGCAGCAGTCCAGATCTTCTCGTATCGATGAATTTCCATGCGTGTTCCCTCCAGTTACCCGACCACCGTTGGTCCGCCACCCAGGAACTCGACGAAGTACATGAACACCCACAGCAGGCTGATGATCCCGGCGTAGATGACGATCAACGTCGCCGTGCCGTAGGGGTTGTAGTCGTCGTGGTCGAGGTCGCGGACGATACCCTCTTCGAACACGGACTTGGAAGCCGTCCGTTCGGCCTGGGAGGGGGTCGTATCCGCCTCCCCGGTCGTCGTGAACTCGTCGTAGTTGAGGAACACCCAAGCGGTGAGCCCGAGGACGAGAGCGAGCGCCGCCGCGACGGCGCCACCGACCACCCGGAACATGAGCGAGAGGGTGGACGATCCGCCGCCACCGCCGGTTTCGCCGCCGCCAGCGGGCGTTCCATCGCCGGTCTCGCCACCGTCACCGCCACCACTGCCGCCACTGCCCCCGACGACGATGGCACCTTTCATGCCGAGTGCGAGGTGGGGCTGGCAGTAGTACTTGTAGATCCCCTCGGTCTCGAAGGTGTGTTCGTGGCTGAAACCGGTGTTTTCGATCGCATCGACGCCGCCCCAGTCGGCGTCTGACGGCTGCTCCTCGATCAGGATGTTGTGGGTGTCCGACACCCAGTCGAACGTCACCGTCGTTCCGGGATCGATCCTGACGGCAGCCGGGCCGAATGCGTAGGGGCCGCCGTTGCCCTCCGCGCCGACCTCGACCGTCACCGAATCCTGACCGGTGCGGTCGACCGTCCCGTCGAAGTTCTGGGTCGTCGCCCCCTTGCTGTCGCCGAACCAGCCGCCGTAGTCGACGCCGTTCTGTGCGGCGACGGTGCCGGCGCCGAGACCGGCCGCCACCGTACCGGCGGCCGCCCGCAGCGCCGCCCGTCGGGACAGGATGCGTCCGCGGTCGGTCGCGTCGGTCATACTCGTCGCCTCCTGTGGTCGTCGGTGAACGCCTCACGGACCGGTCGTGGGCGACCGTCGTCCTCGTGCCGAGGAAGACGATGCCGAGAGCGGCGTCCCCGTCGTCTCCCGGTCTCACCCCCGTACCGTTTGCCGGTGAGCCGTTCGCTACCGTCGGATGCCACCATACGTGCGACCACAGGACCTCCACTACATAATAGACGCACCCGATTTTCGGATCGCTGGAATAGCGGGGGTAGTTATTAGGCAGAAGTCCCGAGAATTCGGGTATGGTTTCGGTCCACCAGGTCCCGTTCGTCGCGCTGCTCGCGCTGCTTCCGGTCGCGCTGTACGCGCTGTCGGTCGAGATGATCGTGGTGGTGGCGCTCATCAACGTCGTCCTCATCGCCGCGAGCGTGTACACGATGTTCCTGCCCAGCGAATCGACCGTCAAGGCGGCATCCGCGTAGGCGATGATCCCACTCGCCGGGTCCGGCGCGGCTGGGGTCGTGGCTGCCGTAGAGGGTGACGTCTCCCTGCTCGTCTTCCTCGCCATTGGCGTTCTCGGCGGCGCTCACTGCCTCGGGATGTGTGGCCCACTCGTCACGCTGTACGCCGATCGGCTGGGCGCCGAGAGTGACCGCGTCCGACCCATCGACGTCCGCCAACACCTACTGTTCAACGCCGGTCGCACGCTCAGTTACGCGACCATCGGGGCGGTGATGGGGGCGCTCGGAGCGGTCCTCTTCGACGTCGCCGCCGTCGCAACCGTCGCCACCGACGTGCGCGGCGTCACGGGCATCCTCACCGGGGGATTCATCGTCTTCACCGGCGCGGGACACCTCCTTCGCGGCACCGTCGGTCACGGGGTCTCGATTCCCCTCGTCGGCGACGCCTTCTCGCGGGTGTACGGCGCCGTCACCGCCCGTGTCGACGCCTGGGTCGGGGGCCCACGGATCGTCGCGCTGGGCGCACTCCACGGCATCCTCCCCTGTCCCCTGCTCTACCCCGCCTTCCTCTACGCGTTCGCCGTCGGCTCGCCGGTCCGTGGGGCGGTGTCGCTCGCCGTCCTCGGGGTCGGAACCGTGCCGACGCTCCTGGCCTACGGTACCGTCTTCCAGTCGCTCGGGGCGGGGTCCCGAGTGGGGCTCCACCGCGTCCTCGGCGTCGCCTTCGTCGCCCTCGGCTACCTACCGCTGGCACACGGGCTGATGCTTCTGGGGATCCACCTCCCCCACCCGCCGATTCCCGTCTATCAGCCCCTCGGATAATGTCCTGTACGCTCTGTGACCTTCCGACACCCGATCCACCCGTCAGCGACGGAGCGGTCGAGGGGACGTTCTGCTGTCGGGGCTGTCTGGAGGTGGCCCGGCAGCTAGACGGGATGGACGACGAGCGGACGGCCGCCGACACCGACCCCGACGACGTGCGGGCGGCGCTGTCGAACGAGGCCGGGCCGGCAGTCGACGCCGACGCCGACGCCGAGACTGACACCGCCTTCGTCGCCGTCGACGGGATGCACTGTGCGACCTGCGAGGCGTTTCTGGAGGCGCGGGCCACCGACCACGAGGGCGTCGTCGCGGCGGAGGCGTCCTACCCGTCGAACCTGGTTCGACTCGTCTACGACGAGGACCGCCTCGGTACGGAGGACCTACCGCCGATTCTCGACGGCGCGGGCTACCGCGCCCGGGACGTCGACGAGGACGGCGAGGACGACACCACCGAGACCATCGGTCGTCTCATCATCGGCGGCTTCTTCGGCATGATGACGATGGCGTGGTACGTCCTCTTTCTCTACCCTCGCTACCTCGGCTTCGACCCGAATCTCCTCCTCTTCGACGTGACGGGGATCGCCGGCGAGTACCTCCTCTGGAACGTGTGGGTGATGACGAGTATCGTCCTCGGCTACACCGGCTACCCCATCCTCCGGGGAGCCTACGTCAGCCTTCGGGCGAGACGGCCGAACATGGACCTGCTGGTCGCGCTCGCGGCCGGCACGGCCTACGTCTACAGCACCGCGACGCTCCTCGTGGGCGGCACTGAGGTGTACTTCGATATCACGACGGTGGTCGTCCTCGTGGTCACGCTGGGTGGCTACTACGAGACGCGGCTGAAAGAGCGGGCGGCCGGGCAGTTGACCGAACTCACGGAGAGCCGCGTCGACGAGGCGCGACGCCGCACCGCCGAGGGCGAGGAGACGGTGAGCATCGACGCCCTCGACCCGGGCGACCACGTCGTCGTCGGCGCGGGCGACCGGGTCCCGGTCGACGGCCAGGTGCTCGAAGGGACCGCCGCAGTCGACGAGTCACTCGTCACCGGCGAGTCCGTACCGGTCCGCCGAAGCGAGGGCGAGGAAGTGATCGGCGGCGGCCTCGTGACCGAGGGCGGGATCGTGATCGAGGTGTCCGACGCGGCGACGAGCACGCTCGACCGTCTGGTGACCCACCTCTGGCACGTCCGGAGTTCGCGCTCCGGCGTCCAGCGACTCGCCGACCGCCTCGCGGCGGTGTTCGTGCCCGTCGTCGTCCTCCTCGCCGCCGCGGCGTTTCTCGTTCACCTCGCCCTCGGTGCGGCGCCGACCGACGCCTTCCTGACCGGGTTGGCGGTGCTGGTGGTGTCGTGTCCCTGTGCGCTGGGGTTGGCGACGCCGCTCGCCGTCGCCGCGGGCGTCCGCGAGGCCCTCGACCGGGGCGTCGTCATCGCCGAGGGCGACGTCTTCGAACGGGCGAGCGAGGCGGACGTAGTCGCCTTCGACAAGACGGGGACGCTGACGACGGGCGAGATGCGCCTCCACGACGCCGTCGGGGACGAAGCGGCACTCGCCCGCGCGGCCGCCGTCGAGACGTTCGCCGAACACCCGATGGGGCGGGCTATCGTCGAGGCGGTCGATCCGGTCGACGCGCCGGTCGAGGACTTCGAGCGCCACCCCGGCCGGGGCGTCAGCGGCGTCGTCGGCCGAGCGGGTGGGTCGGCGGGCGACGACGTCCGGGTGACCGTCGGCCGTGCCGACCTGTTTGCGGACGCGACGGTTCCCGAGGCCTACCGCGAGCGGTACGACCGCGCCGCGGAGGCCGGGCGCATCCCCGCGTTCGTCGGCTGGGACGACGAGGTACGGGCAGTTCTCGTCGCCGGCGACCACCCGCGTCCGGAGTGGTCGTCGGTCGTCACCGCCGTCGCGGAGACGGTCGACCGCGTGGTCGTCCTCACGGGCGACGGCGAGGCGGCGGCCGCGCGCTTCCGCGAGCATCCCGGCATCGACGACGTGTTCGCGGACGTGCCGCCCGAGGCGAAAGCGGAGGTCGTCGAGCGCCTTCGCGCCGACGGGACGACGGTGATGGTCGGCGACGGCAGCAACGACGCACCGGCGCTCGCAGCGGCCGATCTGGGCATCTCGCTGGAGAGCGGCACCCGACTCGCCGCCGACGCCGCCGACGCCGTCGTCACCACCGACGATCTGACGACCGTACCCGAGGTGTTCGACCTGACCGCGGCGACGAAACGTCGCCTCCGGCAGAATCTGGGCTGGGCGTTCCTCTACAACGCCGTCGCGGTGCCGGTGGCCCTACTCGGCGCGCTGAATCCCCTCGTCGCCGCCGTCGCGATGGGAGCGAGCAGTCTGCTGGTCGTCGCGAACTCCGCCCGCGGTTTCGGCGTGGGCGGGACGGACGCCGACCCGGTCGCCGACGTCGACGCAGCGGGCGGCACGGACCCGAATCCACCGGCGGTATCGGTGACGACCGACGGCGGGTCGTAGTCGGTCACTCAAACGCGCACTTGTGTTTTGCACAGCCTTTTGCGCCCCCGCGTAGACGTACGAAGCACGATGCCCTCCGCCCGTCCCGTCCACGCTCGGTCGGTCGCCGCCCGCGCCGGGAGCGCCGTCCGCGCCGCGGCGTTCTGGGCCGCCGTTGCGCTCCCGTTCTCCGCCATCGCCCTCCTCGCGTTCGACCGCAACCTGTCGCTCGTCGCCGCCGTCCTCGCGGTGAACGCCGCGGCGCTGATCGTCGGTCACGGCTACCGCGACTGATGCCGGCGGCTGTAACTGTTTCGAGAGAGTCACACACTGGAGTGGCGACTCCCCAATCGGCTTACAGCCGGCAGTACGACCGGGGGTCTCCCCGTCAGTATAAGGCCACCGACCGGTAACGTGCGGTCGAATGCGGGTGACGCTACTCGGAACCGGCGACACGACCGGCACCCCGACCGTCGGCTGTGACTGTGCCACCTGCGAGCGGGCGCGAGAACTGGACGTCGAGCGCTCGCGCTTTTCGGTCCACGTCCGGAACGACCGGACCGGCGAGTCGCTCCTGATCGACTGCAGTCCCGACTTCCGCCACCAGTTTCTCACCCAGGAGGTCCCGCTCCCGGACGCCGCTCTGGTGACGCACATCCACTTCGACCACCTCGACGGCCTCGGCAACGCCTATCGCCTGTTCGACGACCTGCCCGTCCACGCGACGAACGTCGTCGATCCGGCCACCGACGAGAGCGTCGCCGGCACGATTCGCCGGAAGTACGACTATCTCGACCGGGTGAGCGTCGCGGCGCACACACCCCACGAGCCGTTTCGGGTCTGCGGGCTCGACGTGCGCTTCGTCCCCGTCGACCACCCCCCGCTCCTGTGTTACGGCGTCGTACTCGAGGACCCCGAGACGGGCGCGAAATGCTCTCTCACAGGCGATACGAGCTTCGGGATTCCGGACGATTCGCGGGCGGCACTGGCCGATCCGGACCTCCTCCTTGCCGACGCTATCGTCCCCGCGTCCTCCTGCGAACACCACCCGCAGGGCGGGAAACACCGGAACGACGCCGGCGTCCCACGCACTTTCGGGTCGAAACACATGACTCGCGAGGGGGCGCTGGATCTGGCGGCCGAACTGGACGCCGACCGGACGAGGTTGGTCCATCTCGCCCACTACTACCCCGCCGGAGAGGCCTTCGCCGAACCGCTGGCCGTCGACGGGGAGACCTACGACCTGTAGCGCAACCTATAACGAGCCGCCGGCCGCAGTCGGAGCCATGACCGTCGTCTCGACGCTCGGCCGCGGCGCCGCCAGCGGCCTCGCGGGAGCGCTCGTCTGGATCGGCGTCTCGCTGCTCTTTTTCGGCGCTCCCGACCCGCGTCGGGCGGCCGCCGCGGGCCTCGCCCTCGGCGTCGGCGTCGTCGTTGCCGGTCTCGCGGGGCGTCGCCGACGCCTCAAGTGAACCGGTCGAGACCCGTCTGCCGGCGGGTGACCCCATCGGGGTCCGCGACCCAGGGTGTCCGCGCGTCGCGCAACTCCTCGTGGTCCACGGCCGGCGAATCGGCGGCTTCGAAGGCCGGGCACGACTCGCCGCAGTCGTACCGTGGGTCGACGACGCGGTCGAACGCGGCACAGTAGGGCCGGCCGTCGGCGGTCGGGCACATCGACGCACAGCCCGGGTAGTCGCGGGGGCGCCATCCCTTTCCGTATGCGCGTTCGGCGATAGCGCGACGCTTACTGGCCTTCTCCTCCGGGGAGACGACAGCCACGTCCGTCCGGAGCGGGTGGTCGGCGAGGGGTTCGACACCGGACGACGTCGGATCGAGCGGCGTCGGCTCCCGGATCACCGTGAGGTCGCCGAACCCGGCCGCCGGCCGGTCGCCCGAGGCGCGTGGCTCCTCGCCTTCGCCCTCATCACCCACGAATCGCCAGACTCCGACGGACTCGGGGATGCGGTTCAGGTGTGCGCGGGTGACGTAGCTCTCGGTGACGAGGACGACGGCGTCGAAGAGGCCGAGGGCGGCGTCGCGGCGCAACTGGCGTTGCAGGTCACCGGGCCGGCCGAGGTCGGGTTTGTTCTCGATGCCGATCAGACGACCGATCCAGTCGGGATACCGGGTCGTCCCCCGGACGTGGCGGCGGCTTCCGCGTCGTTCGACCTCGAAAAAGCCCACCTCGACCGCCCTGTCGGCCGCGCGGCGGGCGACGCCGGGCGCACAGTCGAAGGCCGCGACCGGATCCACCGCCCGGCCGGGGCCGACGTCGCTCTCGACCGCTCGGGGTGGGATGGTCTCGCTCGTGATGGCCGCACGGCGGTCGAACTCGGGGCCGGGAGCCACCGCGCAGACGTCGACGATGCGGGCGCCGGGGTCGGCGACGGAGGCGCCGAGTTGGCGGCCGAGTACCCACTCGCGGGTTTCCTCGAGGTAGGCACACAGCGCCAGTTCGAACGCGTACTCCGAGTCCACGCCCCGCTCAGTCGTCGACGACGACTTCGACGGGGTCGTCGTCGTTCTCGTCGGTGTCGGGGCGCAGACCGCCGTCGTTCTCCTGCCAGAGGAGGACGCCGGCGACGAGGACGACGAGCCAGGAGCGCCAGTTCGCCAGGTTCAGCGTGTAGCCGATGCCGAAGGGCTTCTCCACGACCATCCCTTCGCCGGGCTTCCAGTGGGCGGAGAGCAGGCGCCCGAGGCTCGGGCGTTCGAAGTTGTACGGGATACCGAGAATCGAACCGGACTGCGGTTTGTCGACCATGGGAGAGGGATACGGCTCCCCGGGATAAATCGTTTCGGCTCGACGGTGGGGCGGGAACAGGGTTATTGTCCGTCGCCGCGGACCGTTCATCCAGAATCGGTCATGAGCGACTCCGGGGGCGGATCGGCGGCCGGCTCCGCGCCGTCGAGTGGACCCGATGTCGACGGCGACGGCGACGGCGTCGAGTACGGCGAGCTAGCGGTCACGCTCGCGGCCGTCCTCGCCCTCGTCGTCGCCGCCGCGCTCCTCCCCGCGGCCGGCCTCGGCGGCCCCGACTCGCCCGACGGCGGCTCGGAGCGGGACGGTACCGCGACGCCCGGGGAGGCGGCCACCGGGACCACGGTAGCCACGCCGGGCGGCGGATCGAGCGGCGAACGGTCGTCCCCCGGCTCCCTCGGCGGCGGCTCACCGAGTGGCGTCGGCCTCTCGAACCCGCCGGAGCGGACGCGGATCGGCTCGACGCAGCCCTCGGGGGCGCCGCTCGCACAGACGCCCCAGTTCGTCGTTGAGGGACCGCGGAACACCTACTGGCGACAGACCGCCTACGGCCGGTACACCGGGTCGGCGTGGGAGCGGTCGCCGCGGTGGCAGTCGATGGGCGAGGGCGTCCCGAACGGCGACCTGACCGCGGCCGGCGAGCGGATGGCGTACGACGTCACCCTGCTCGTCCCCTCGTCGTCGCTCCCGACGGCGTGGCAACCGGAGCGGGTACAGGTGCCGAACCGGAGCGTCGGCGTCGAAGCGTCCACCCTCGGCGGCGTCCGCGCTACCGAGTCGCTACCGGCGGAGACCACCTACCGTGCGCGGAGTGCGGCACCGCCCCGGTCGCCGGGGACGTTGCGGGCCGCGGGACTCGACTACCCGGCCGAACTCGAACGGCACTACACGCAGGTGCCCGAGGCGACGCCCCGTCGCGTCGAGCGGTTCTCGACCGGGTTGACGGCCGACGCGGAGACACCCTACGACGCGGCGGTGATCGTCAGGGACTGGCTCCGGCAGAAACCCTACTCGCTGAACGCCAGCCACGAACCCGGCGAACCGATCGCCGACCAGTTCATCTTCGAGATGGAGTCGGGCTACTGCCAGTATTACGCCACCTCGATGGTCGTCATGCTGCGGACGCAGGGAATTCCGGCACGGTACGTCGTCGGCTACGCTCCCGGCGAACGGGTGGGCGAGAACCGGTATCTCGTCACCGCCGACCGGGGGCACGCGTGGGTCGAGGTGTACTTCCCGGGGACCGGGTGGGTTCGATTCGACCCCACGGGATCCGGCGATCTGCCCGTCAAGAACCCCCAGCCACCGTACGACCTCTCGCTCAACCGATCGGCCGTCGCCGGCGCCCGCGTCGCCGTCAGCGTCGAGAAGAACGGGACGCCGGTGGTGGGCGCGCCGGTGGCCATCAACGACGAACGCGTGGGCTGGACGGACGCGAGAGGGCGGGTGCGGACCACGCTCCCTTACGCCGCCGAGTTCACGGTCACGGCGCACCCGCCCGACGCGGTGACGAAGTACGACGACGACGACGACGGACCGAGCGCTGCCCGGGCGACGGGTGGGTCGGTCCCAGTCGACGCCGTCCGTCGCCCCGACGCGCCCGACCGGCTGGCTGCGGCACGGCCCGCGACTGGCCCGCTCCAGCGGGAGGCGGGGACGGACACGAACGGCTCCTCGCGGACCTACCGGAGCGACACGAACGTGACGCTGTCGGTACGGGGACGGCCCGTCGCTGGCGGCGGACTCACCGTCGTCGCGGCGATTCGGGACGTGCCGTTCAGGGGAGCGACGGTGACTCTCGACGGCGAACGGATCGGGGAAACGGGCGAGAACGGGACCGCCGGCGTCTCGCTCTCGGGCGTGGCGCCGGGGACCCACACGCTCCGCGTGCGCCGCGACGACCTCGGTACGACGACGCCCCTCCGCGTGCGCGCCCCGAACGGGAGCGACCCGACCGACCGGACCGAACCAAAGCCCATCACCGTCGCGGTGGACGCACCGCTCGGCCTCCCCCTCCCGGGTGGGCCGGCGACGGTGACGGCGACGCGCAACGGGTCGCCCGTAGCGGCCGCGACAGTGCGCGTCGACGGCGCCGCCGGGGGGCAGACGGACGCGAACGGGACGCTCGGGGTGACCCTTCCGGTGGCGGGGTCGGCGACGATCACCGCCCGAGGACCGTCGGGGACGACCGCCCGAACGGCCGTCCGGGGACTGTATCGCAACGCCGTGCTCCTCGGCGGCGCCGCCCTCGCCGTCCTCGTCGCCCTCGGGTGGCGGCTCCGACGCCGGGGTATCACGGCGCGGGGGAGCGCCCGGTGGCTGGGGGCGACGCTCTCGACGCTGTCCGCCCGCGCGGTGGCGGTGTGTCTCCGCACCGCCGAACTACTCGCGGACGCCGGCCGGGTGCTCCGTCGCGGCCTGCGGTGGCTGGCGGGGGTGCCGGCGCGGGTGGCGGCCCAGGGACTGGCCGCCGTGACCGCACTCGATCCGCGGCGCCTCCTCCGACGACTGTGGCGGTGGCTGGCCGGCCTGTTAGCGCGGCGACGGTCCGACGCGAGCGACGGGGGCGGCGAGTCGGCACCCGCCGGACGAGTGGGTGGAAGCGAGGCCGACTGCGCGTCCGGCGCGTCGCCGACGCTCCGGGAGTTCTGGCGGGAGTTCGTCGCGCTCGTCGCCCCGCCGGCGGCGACCACCCGGACGCCCGGCGAGATCGCGCGCTACGCCGTCGAACGGGGGTTGCCCGCGGACGCGGTAGAGACCCTTACCGAGGCGTATCGGGACGCCGAATACGGCCGTCTCGCGCCCGACGAGGGTCGTCTGGCGCGTGTCCGCGAGGCGGTCGACCGGCTCCGTGCCGCGGCGCGGGGTGAGGAGTCGTGAACCGCCGCCGGCGACGACGTCTCGCGGTCGGACTCGCCCTCGCCGGCGTGGGCTTCGCCGCGAGTTACGGCTACGCGCCCGAACTCGTTCCCGCGTCGATCCGACGGGGAGTGGGGACGGTGACCGAACGACTCGAGCCGGGTCTGGCCCTCCTGATCGTCGGCGCCGTCACCGGCGTCCTCGGCCTGCTCTACGCGTGGGTCAACCGGCGGGACGACGCCGCACCGTTGCCGGCTCACGAGGACGACGGCCTGGGCCGGCACCCCGCCGTCGCGGGACAGGACCTCACGGCCCACTACGAACGGACCGTCGCGGGCGAGGACTCCGGGACGGGGACTACCCCCCTCCGTGACCGCCTCCGGGACGTCGTGATCGGGACGTACCGCCACGAGCGGGGGGGCGACGGGGCGGCGGCGGTGGTGGACGAGGGGACGTGGACCGACGACCGGTACGCGGCCGCCTTCCTCTCGACGACGGCCGCAGTTGATTACCCCTGGTACCACCGCCTGTACGCCTGGCTCTATCCGGAGCGGGCGTACGAGCGCCGGGTGACGCGCGCGCTCCGCGCCGTCGAGCGGACGTGTGGCGAGCGCGTGACTGGCTACGAACCGCCGGCCCGGCCGACCGACGGGTGGTGGCGTCGGCTCCGGGCGGCGGTGGAGGGGTCGTCGTGACCCGGCGCATCCACCGGTACCGAGGGCTCGTCGGGGCGACGGTCGGGCTGGTGGCCGCCGGCGTGGCGGCGGGGAGGCCGACGCTGTTGCTCGCGGCGCTCGTCCCCCTCGCCTTCGTCGTCCAGGGGGCAGTGTCGTCGCTTTCGTCCCTGGACGGCCGAGTGCGGGTCGAACGCGAGATACGTCCGGAGACGCCGCTCCCGGGGCAACCGGTCGAGGTGACGCTCCGGGTGACGAACGTCGGCGAGTCGGTGATGCCGGATCTTCGGGTACTGGACGGCGTGCCGCGGGAACTCGAGGTGAGCGGGGGCGACGCCCGGGCGGGGGACGCCCTCCGGAGCGGCGAGACGCTGACCGCGACGTACACGCTGACCGCGAACCGCGGCAGCTACGCGTTCCGCCCCGTGACGCTCCGAGCCGGTGCCGTGAGTGGAACGGTCGTCACCGAAACGGCCGTCGAAGCCGACGGGGCGACGGAGTTCGACTGCCGGGTCACCGTCGAGGATATGCCCCTCCGCCGGCGGACCTCGACGTTCACCGGGTCGCTGTCGACGGACACCGGCGGTGTCGGCGTCGAGTTCCACGCCACCCGCGACTACCGGCGGGGCGATCCGGTCAACCGAATCAACTGGCGACGCTACGCGAAGACGGGTGAACTCTCGACGGTCGAGTACCGCGAACAGCGGGCCGCCCGGGTGGCAGTACTGATCGACGGCCGCGACCCGGCCCACGTCGCCGCGGGGACGTCCCTACCCACGGGAGCGACGCTATCGGCGTACGCTGCCACGCTCGCGGTCGGCGTCCTCCGAGACGACGGCCACCACGTCGGCGTCGGTGCGCTGGGGCCGGAACACCCGATCACCGGGGGCCGTCCCGCGTGGGTCCCGCCGGACGTCGAGGGGTTTCCGGCTCAGGCCGCCGCCGTCTGCAACGCGGCCGCGACGGGACCGGACGACGCGGTGCCCGCGGACGCGGTGCTAGCCGACGGCGGGGACGCCGCGCTGGACCGGCTCCTCGGTCACCTCCCCGAGACGGCGCAGGTGCTCCTCTGTACGCCGGCCGTCGACGACGCGATGCCCGCGGCGGTGGAGTCGATCCGCGCCCGCGGTCACGAGACGACCGTCCTCGCGCCGGACGTGACGGGTGGATCGGTCGGCGGGCGAGTCGTCGCCCTCGAACGCAGCGTTCGGCTCGACCGGATGCGACGGCTCGGGGCGACGGTCGTCGACTGGAATCGCGACGAACGGCTGCCGCTCGCCCTGGCCCGGACGCTCCGGGCGGAGGTGCGGTGATGGCGTCGGTCGACGAAGGACCGACCCTCGGTGCCGGCGCCTCCCGACCCGCGAGCCTCGTGGCCGGCCTCGGCGTCGGGGGTGGTCTGGCGCTGGTGGCCGTCGCCGAGGGAACCGTCGCCGGCGTGGGCGTGACCGCCGCCGCGGGCGCGGGGCTGGGACTCGCCGTCCTCGGCAACACCCGCGACGGCCCGGCCTGGACGGCCGCCGTGTCCGTGCTGTCGCCGGTCGTCGCGCTCGCGGGCGTCGCCGGCGTCGTCCTCCTCGCGGACCACCGGGGCGCCGCGACGCTCGCACGGCCACTCGCGCTCCTCCCGGCACTCGCGCTCGCGCTCGGCACGGGGCTGGCGGCGTTCGGTGCGACGGGGACGCTCGGCGACGGTATCGGCGAGGGCGCCGTCTCGCGGACCTGGCGCACCGCGTCGGCGACGGCGGCGGTAGTCGGTGTGGCGTTCGGCGCCCTCGCAGTCACCCGGTTCGACGCGCTCGACTCGCTCCCGGTCCCGCCGGTGGAGTTCGGGGCGCCGCTCGACCCATTCCTGGCGCCGACGGCGCCGACCGTCGGCCTAGCGTCGTTCGCGACGCTCGTCGTCGCCGCGGCCCTCGCCGGGCGCGCGGCGCTGTCGGCGCTTCCCGTCGTGGAACTGACCCACCGGCGGCGCCGCGAGGCGGTTCGAGCGGCGGTGGCGCGGGTCGACGCTACCCTGCTCGCGACGGTTAAATACGGCGTGTTAGTCGCGTTCGTGAGCGTGCTGACCGTCGTCCCGCCGGTTCGAGAGGCGCTGCCGGTCGTCGCCCTCGCGGGGCTGGTCGCGTCCTCGGCGCTCAGGGGGGCGCTCCTCGCCCTCGCCGCCGTCGCCGGCGGCGTCGCCCTCGCCGGACGCCTCCTGCAGGCCGCCGCGGGCGAGACGGCCGCGACACTGGGGCACGTGCTCCCGCTGACGGCCGGTGGGGTGGGCGTCGTCGTCGCCGCCGTCGGCGGCGGAGGGGTCGTCCGCGCGCTCGTAGCCGGGCTTCCGCCGACGGTCCGATCGGTCGCCACGAGCCTGCTGGACGCGCTGTCGCCGACGGGACTCGCCCTCGGCGTGACGCTGGTCGCGCTCACCGCGCTGACGACGCTCCTGACCGTCCTCGTCGTCGCGGGCGGCGTCGGCCTGCTGCCGACACGGGGGAGTAGCGGGACGCTGGCGGGGACGGGCCTGGGTGCGGCCGCGGTGTTGCTCGGCGTCGACGGTGCGTCGTCGCTCGTCGTCTTCACGCTCGTCGGTCTCGCCGTCGTCGCGTGGGACGTGAGCGATCAGGGCGTCGGCGCCCGCGCGGATCTGGGTCCCCGCTCGGCCGCACGAATCGAGACGGTCCACGCCGTCGCGAGCGTCGGCGTCGCTGCGCTCGGCGTCGCCGCCGCGTGGGCAGTGGCGGGACTGGTCGGTGCCATCGCACATCCCGGCGGCGCCCTCGTGGGCGCTGTCGTCGCCGTCGCGGGGTCGGTGATCCTGCTTGGCCTCCTGCGTGGCTAGTCCGCCGTCGCCGCCGGTACCTCGACGCCGTCGAGGACGGCGTCGACGACGGTGCGGGGATCGGTGTCACGGATGGCCGCTTCGGCGGTCAACATCAGTCGGTGTGTCACCACTGCGGGCGCGACGTCCTTCACGTCGTCCGGGGCGACGTAGGAGCGCCCGGCGACCACCGCCCGGGCGCGGGCAGCCTCGAAGAACCGCTGGATGCCCCGCGGCGAGACGCCCACCTCGACCCGGGAGTCCTTGCGGGTCGCGCGTGCCAGGTCGACGAGGTACGCTCGCACCTCGCCGCTGACCCGCACCCGTTCGGGCACCTGTCGGAGCGTGGTCACCCGGTCGACATCGACGGCGGCATCCACGCGGGGTTTCGTCGTCGTACGGTTACTCCGGCGGTCGAGGAGTTCGAGTTCGCCCGCCCGGTCGGGGTAGCCCATCGACGCCTTGACGATGAAGCGGTCGCGCTGTGCCTCGGGCAGGGAGAACGTACCGTCCTGTTCGACCGGGTTCTGTGTGGCGATGACGAAGAAGGGTTCCGGGAGCGGGTAGGTGTCGCCGTCGACGGACACCTGCCCCTCGTCCATCGCCTCCAGCAGTGCCGACTGAGTCTTCGGCGGGGCGCGGTTGATTTCGTCCGCGAGGACGACGTTCGCGAAGACGGGGCCGCGCTGGAATCGAAACTCCCCCTCGTGTTCGTCGTAGACGTTGGTGCCCGTGATGTCGCTCGGCAGGAGGTCGGGTGTGAACTGGATGCGGTTGAAGTCCAGTCCGAGGGCGTCGGCGAGGGCGATGGCCGTCAGGGTCTTCCCGGTTCCCGGGACGTCCTCGACGAGGACGTGCCCCCGGGCGAGCATCCCGGTCAACACCGTCTCGAGGAACCGCCGGTCGGCGACGACGGCCTCGCCGACCCGGTCGACGATATCGCTACAGACCGCCGCCGCCTCACCGATGTCCATCTCGGTCACACCTGTCGGCGACGGGGCGTTCGCACAAAGCTCTGACGCCGATCCGTGTACTTCCGAATCGTTCACAATCGTCCGTTTTGTACGCTCTAGCGCCAGGATTATCCCCCTCGGGCACCAAGATGTGCCAATGGAATTCCCCGCACTTTCCCCCTCACGGTCCCCGGCCGACGACGAGGACACCGACCGCAAGGCGACGCTTTTCTGTCCCGACTGTGGCCACGCGAGTCCCCTCGACGGCGACTGGGAGGTCCGCACGGTTGCCAGCCACCGACGCGTTCGCTGTCCCGACTGCCGGCACGTCGTCGACGAGCGCCGGGCCGCGGATCGACGGTCGGTCCACGCCGACTCGCTCGACGCCGCCGTCGACCGCTGTGCCGGCGTCTGGAACCGCTACTGGTCGGCGTGGGCGACGTTGTTCACCGGCGGCAGGTCGGCCGAACCCGACTGCTGATCACCGGTACCGCCCGCGTCCCTCGACGTCCCGGAGTCGCGAGAGGACGGCCTCGTCTCCTGCCGCCGCGTAGCCGGCCTCGAACGCCGAGAGCGCCGCTTCGGCGGCCGTCTCCGTCGCCGTCCCGCGGACGCTCCCCTCGAAGACGTGACAGTCCATCGCGTGGTCCTCGACGTGGCCGCTGTGGTAGCCGAGGCCGAAGTCGATCAGGTAGATCCGGTCCTCGTCGACGCGGACGTTTCGCACGGTCGGATCGCCGTGGACGATGCCGGCCCCGTGGAGCGTCGCGAGATGCTCGCCCACCACCCGGGCGCGGTCGGGCGTGAGGGCGGCCGCGAGGTCACGGTCACCGACGTGGGCGAACGTGAGCGTCGCCTCGGCCACGTCGACGTCGCGGACGACTGGCGTCGGGACGCCCTGCCGCCGCGCGTCGCTCGTCAGGCGGGCCTCCGCCACCGTCCGCTCCCGGCGGAGTCGCTCGTCGAGGGCGGGGTGGCGGTACGCCTTCGGCAGGCGACGCTTGATCACGCGGTCGGACTCTCCCGGCCGCGTCCGACGCTCAGCCGAACGAGGCGCCGCGCTCTCGACCGTCACGACGGCCTCGGCGCCCTGACGCTCGGCGGCCTCGACGGGGTCGATAGCGACGGACTCGTCGCTCCGCCAGGTCACGTCCACCTCGTCGGGGCGGAAGTTCGGGTCGACCGCCGAGTCCTCGATGGCGAGTTCGTCGCCGGCGGCGTACATCTTCGCGCCGAGGACGGCGATCATCCCGGCGTTGTCGCGGAGATATCGCGGCTCTGGGGCGTGGAACGCGGCGCCGCGGTCGGCACACATCGTCGACAGCATCTCGCGCAAGCGCTCGTTCTGGCCGACGCCGCCGCCGAGGACGAGCTCGTCGGACCCCGTCAGCGACAGGGCCCGTTCTGCCACCTCGGTCAGCATGGCGAAGATGGTCTCCTGGAGGGAGAAACAGACGTCCTCGACCGGCGTGCCCTCGTCGTAGGCGTCCTTGGCGGCGCTCATGAGTCCCGAGAAGGAGAAGTCCATCCCCTTGACGACGTAGGGCAGGTCGACGTACTCGCCGCCCTCGGCCGCCGCCTCCACCTTCGGTCCACCGGGATGTGACCAACCGACGTGCCGGGTGAACTTGTCGATGGCGTTGCCGACGCCGGTGTCCATCGTCTCGCCGAGGACACGATAGCGGCCGTCGTGGTAGCCCAGCAGGTGGGCGTTGGCGCCACTGGCGTTCAGACAGACGGGCGAGTCGAAGCCGGAGCCGTGGCGCCCGATCTCCAAGTGGGCAACCATGTGGTTGACACCGATCAGGGGCACGTCGAGCGTTCCCGCGAGGGCGCGGGCCGCGGTGCCGACGATGCGGAGGCAGGGGCCGAGTCCCGGCCCGCGGGAGAAGGCGACGGCGTCGATGGGGCCGTCGGCGGCGTCGAGGGCCGTCTCGACGACGGTGGGGATGGCCTCGCCCATGTGTTCGGCGGCCTCGCGCGGGTGAATGCCGCCGCTCTCGGGTTGGTAGGCGTCAGTTTCGACGAACGGCGGATCGGAATCGAGGGGCGCGTCCGGATCGAACCGGTAGACTGCGGCGCTGGCCGCCCACGCCGTCCCCTCGATACCGAGAATGCGCATCGGTGGCGCGCTCAGGCTTCTTCGGCTTCCGCGTCCGCGTCCTCGGCGTCCTCGCCGTCGGGGCTGATCTTGTTCCGGTCGAGCATGTGGTCCTGCTCCACGTCGCGGGCGTGGTCCGGACTCTGGTACACCTTGGCGTAGCCGATAGTCTTGCGCATCCCGAACTTCGTGTCGAGTTTGTGGACGACGACTTCGGCGGAGTCCTTGTTGAGTTTGGCCGCGAGACTGTCTCGAACGGAGAGACGGGACGGGGTGGCGTCCTCGTGGGTGATCTGGAAACGCACGTCCGTACGGTGCAACATCGGGTTCTCGTCTTCCTCGATGATATCGATATCCATCGTTCAGTTACCCATACGTGGTCTCGAACCGGACAAAAGGATTACGAAGCGCCCGAATCGCCCTCAGCGAGTATCTCGAGGGCGGCGTCGGTGTCGCCGGTCATGCGAGAGAGGAGGTCACGGGCGACCGCCCGCGACTCGTCGGTGACGGGTACGAGCACCATCCCCTCGCCGGGCTGACCGTAGACGACCGCCCCGCCGAGCGGTGCCGCGAGGATGGCCGGCAGCGTCGCCAGATCCTCCTCGCCGTCGACGCCGACGACGGTCGGCCCGTCGTCGAGGGCGTCCACGAGTGCCTCCAGCAGGTCCCGAGAGAGCGTCGCTGGGGGGTTCACCACCTCGACGTCCGGGTCCGGAAGGACCCGCGCCACGTCGTCGGCGACGCGTTCGCGCTCGGTTCGACCGTCGATCACCGCCACGTCCGGCCGGTAGCCGGTGTCGAGGAGGTGGGCGGTGACCACGTCGCCCACGGCGATCAGCGGGGGGCCGGCGCCGTCGGCGGCGAGGAGCGCGTCGGCATCGGTGAACACCGGGCCCAGCGGCTCCTTGAACGCTCCCCGCAAGTCGTCGGGGAGTTCGAGCACGGTCAGCGGACCTTCAGCGCGTAGCCGCCGGGTTCGGAGACGTTCATCTCCTCGGCCACCTCGGAGCGCTCGGGGTGGGTGATGATGACGTAGCCCGCCCAGTCCTCCGTGAGACTCGACGACCCACAGTTCGCACAGGTCTGCGTGTCGGGGTCGTTGATGAAGTGACACTCACGGCAGGCGAGGCGGTCCTCGGCCATCAGTTACCCTCCATCTGCGCCTCTCGTTTCTGTCGTTCCTCTTCGAGCCAGCCGTGTTTGCCCAGCCCCGGCTGTTTCGCCGTCAACCCGATCTTGCTGTCTCGCGGGTTGCGCTCGTCGACGCTCTTGGTGACGATGCGCACCCGGACCTCGTCGCCGACGCCGAGGGTGCGGTTCGTCTCCGTCGAGGCGAGTTGCTGATTCTCGCCGTCGTAGGCGAGGTATTCGTCGGAGATCTGTGAGACGTGGAGCAGGCCGTCGACGGGACCGATCCCGACGAAGGCGCCGAACTCCACGACTTCGACGACGGTACCGTCGACGACCTCCTGCATCTGTGGGTCGAAGGTGATGGCATCGAAATCGGCCTCGTAGTAGACGCCGGGGCGGTTGGGCAACACCGCACCGTCGCCGATGTCGTGAACTTCGATGATGCTCACGACGCTCCCCACCTCCTCGTCCATCCGGCCTTCGAGTTTGTCCTGGAGCAGGCGCTTCACCCGCTCGGGCGTCACGTCGGCGAGGTGCCGCGGAGGCACCTCGACCGTGTCCTTGAGTCGTACCCGTTTGTACATGCTAAGGTTGTGTTATGTTCAGTGTGTTCCGACCCCTTAAACCGATTACCCGAACACCACGTTCGAGCAGCCGGTCCTTGAGGGGGCCGTCGTTCGTCACGACGTACTCGCACTCGCCACGTTCGGCGAGTTCGACGAGTGCGTCGTCTGCGTACGATGCGTCCGTCTCCACCACGCGACAGCGCTCCGCCAGATCACGACCGACGCTGGCGGCGGTTGCCTCCTCTCCCGCACCCGTCGACAGGCTCTCCAGTTCCGCGACCACTGCGGCCGGCGTGACGAACTCTGCGTCGCCGAGGAGGCGGTCGAGTTCGTCGAACACGCGCACGTCGCATTCGACCGGCATCATGAGCGCACTGGTGTCCATTGCGACGGGTGGTCCTGTCACTTGAGCGTGCCGATGCCGATGAGCCGCCAGCGCGCCCCGACGCGGCGATTGATAGCGATTTTCGACCCCGACTCCGCACAGACGGGGCGTTTCAGCGATACCTCACACTCGCCGGAACGCGCGCTGGTTACCGCACCGACGGTCGTCGCGGTTCCGACGGTGAGCATCAGCGGTTCGCCCGTCGAGATCTCCTCGATCTCGTCGCCGTCTTCGCCGACGACGCGATCCAGCAGTTCGACGTCCATCTCGAAGGCCTCGTGAGTCGGCGGGAGCGTCCCCGGTTCGCCCGCGACCTGTCCCGCGAGCGCGTCGCCTTTCGTCAGCGACGGATCGAGACCGGTGCCGACGCCGAGGAGGCCGCCGGGGCTGGCCACGTCGACCGACTGGCTGCCCGCCTGCAGCGAGCGCACCTCGGTCGTGATGGGTCGCCACTCGGATTGCCCCTCCTCCTCGACCTCGCGGCCGGGGCGGAGTTCGATCTCCTCGCCCGCTTCGAGCGTCCCGTCGACGAGGCTGCCGCCGACGACGCCGCCCTTGAGATCCTCCCAGGTCGTCCCCGGCCGGTTGATGTCGAAGCTCCGGGCGACGAACATCCGCGCGGCGTCGCCCTCGTCGCGGTCCGGCGTGGGGATCTCTCGCTCGATTGCGTCGATGAGGAGATCCATGTTGACCCCCTGCTGGGCGCTGATCGGGACGATGGGGGCGTCCTCGGCGACGGTTCCCTCGACGAACTCCTCGATCTGTTCGTGGTTCCGGACGGCCTGCTCGCGGTCGACGAGGTCGATCTTGTTCTGGGCGATGACGATGTTCTCGACGCCGATGATGTCGAGTGCCATCAGGTGCTCCTCGGTCTGGGCCTGCGGGACCTGTTCGGTCGCGCTCACGACCAGCACCGCCCCGTCCATGAGTGCGGCCCCCGAGAGCATCGTCGCCATCAGCGTCTCGTGACCGGGTGCGTCGACGAACGAGACCGTCCGCAGCGCCTCGCTCTCCGAGCCGTCGGGACAGGTCTCGTCGACGGTGAACCCCTCCGGTTCGTCGACACCGGGACACTTGCGGAACGTCGCGTCCGCGTACCCGAGTCTGATGGAGATTCCGCGTTTCATCTCCTCGGAGTGCTGGTCCGTCCACGACCCACTGAGAGCCTGTACCAACGTCGTCTTGCCGTGATCGACGTGGCCTACGAGACCGATGTTCACCTCCGGTTGCTGGTGTGTTTCCGTCGCCATTGAGAGTAATCTTGGAGGAATTTCGCTCCCTGCCGGTGATAAAGTTGCTGTTCTCCGGCGGAGAGTGGACCGACGCTCATTTGACCCGACCGACCCCACGGCCGATATGCTCAACTACGTCACGACCAACCCCGGGAAGGTCCGGGAGGTCCGTGAGTATCTCGACGACGGCGCCGTCGCCCAGCTAGACTTCGACTACACCGAGATTCAGGCACCCACCCTCGAACCCATCGCCGCCCGCGGCGCCCGCGAGGCGTTCCGCCACGCCGGCGAACCCGTCCTCGTCGACGACGCCGGCCTGTTCATCGACGCCTTGGACGGCTTCCCCGGTCCCTACACCGCCTACGCCGAGGAGAAACTCGGCATCGAGCGCGTGAGCGCCCTCGCCCGCGAAGCGACGGACCCCGCCCGCGCCGCCTTCCGCTGTGTCCTCGCCTACTGCGACGGCGACCCCTTCGACGCCAGTCCCGACCCCATCGACCGCGGGGACCGCGCGGCGGCCGCGGCGGCCGACGAGGACGCCGACGGCGACGATCTGCCGGTCAAACTGTTCACTGGGTCCGTGCGCGGGCGCCTCGTCGACCCCCGTGGCGACGAGGGCTTCGGCTACGACCCCGTGTTCGAACACGAGGGAACCACCTTCGCGGAGATGGGACCGGCGAAGAAAAACGCCGTCTCCCACCGCGGCCGCGCCCTCGAGAAGTTCGCGGAGTGGTACCCGACCCGCTAGGCCCGCGGGTCCCGATCCGGACCGGGATACTCCCCGCCGACGGCCTCGCGATAGAGGCTCTCGGCGTCGAACAGCGCCGCGAACGCCCGGGGGTGCCTGACGCTCGTCTCGACGCGCCCGCGAACGGCCGCCCCCGCCGACGCCGACAGGAGCGACTCGTCGAGGGTCAGCAGATGCATGGCGCCGCCGCGGTAGGCGGCCGCGAGCGCCGGGTGATCCTCCGCGGGGTGGGCGACGAGTTCGCAGTCGTCCTCGATCCGTACGCGCCAGTCCCGCGCCAGCGACGCGTCGGCGAGGCCGGCGATCACCGCCTCGGCGTCGTCGAGGAGGTGGTCGCTCGCGACGAGCGTCGTCCACGAGTGTTCGCGGACGTGATCGAGCGCCGCCCGCGACGAGTCGCCGACGAGCAGATCCGCAGCGAGGACGTCCGCGTCGGCAGCCACCCGCGTCGGCGCGGGATCACTCATCGTCGTCCGTGCGGTGGCGGCGGAGCGCGTCGACGACGTCCGCCTCGGTCGTCTCGTAGCGGTCGGCCCGTTCGAAGAGGTCGTCCCAGGTCACGCCGAAGCCTCCGTCGCGGCGAGGAAAAGCCTTCCTCCGGATCGCTCATCGCCCGACCCGACGGCCAATGTCTGACGTATATTTAAGTCAAGGGATGGCAACTGTTGGACTGGGCGCGCACTACCGGCTTCAGTTCCCATCCTCCCCACCCGCGCGCCCGGCACACCCCACTGGCACCTCGGTGCTCGGCGCCGTTCCCCCACGGCGCCGTCTTCGGCCGCGCCTTCCGGAGCGGAAGCCCGTACACGCTCACGGGGCCGGGCATCGGGTCCAGGGTGACCGTGGGTCAGGTGTTCGGACGCGGCGCCGCCGATCCGAGTCGGTCCAACAGTCTCCGAGCGGAGCACACACCGGACGCCACCAACCGTCAGGAAACAAATGTTAGCTACTTGAATGTAGAGGCCGAACGGATCGGGCATGACGCTCGTTGCCTTCGACTTCGACGGGACGCTCACTGGCTCGGATCTCACGGTCCTCCTGGGGCGGGAGTACGGCGTGGCGACCGAGATGCAGGGGCTAGCGGAACGGAGCCGCCGCGGCGAGGTCGACTTCGCCGACACGCTCCGGGGCCGGGCTCGCCTCCTGGAGGGGATGCCGGAGGCGCGAGTCGACGCCGCGTTCGCACGGTGCAAGCTTCACCACGGAGCCGCCGACATGATCGCCGACCTGCGGCGCTCCGGCGTGCAGGTCGCCATCGTCACCGGGACGTTCGATCGGGGCGTCGAGGCGGCGCTCGATCGGGCCGGCGTGGCGGTCGATCACGTGGTCGCGAATCGACTCGTGCTGGCACGCGGGGCCGTGACCGGAGAGGTGGAGGGGCCGCTGCTCGATACGGGGAAGGACGGAGCCCTCGAGGAACTCGCCCTGACCGAGGGCATCGCTCTGGGGAAGACCATCGCGGTCGGTGACGGGGCGATGGACCTACCGATGCTGCAGGTCGCCGGAACTGCGATCGGCTACGATCCGGAACCGATCGTCGAGGACCACTGCGACGTCGTGGTGACGTCGATCCGGAGCCTCCGGCTGTACTTCGAACAGCACGGAATCGTGGAGACGGAGGGGTGAGCAGCCGGTCGGTACGCCGTCGGCAGGTCCAGCGCCTCGCGCGCTCGCCCACGCCGATGCCGACGGCTCCCCGACGATCACGTCCGTCGGCTTCGCCACGGATGAAGAATTGACAGCAGAAATTGATTGGCTTCCCAATGTGTGTACTGGCTATGGAACTCGTCGAACGGTACGACCACCGATCCGGCGTCCACTGTGGAGCGACTGCGCTCCAGAACGTCACGGCGTACTACGGTTTGAACTACAGCGAGGCGGCGTGTTTCGGCATCGGCGGCGGTCCCGCGTTCGTCCTCTACGAGGATCCCGAGGCGCCATGGGTCCGGTTTCGGGCCAGTCCGACCTGGTTGGAACAGGCCTTCTTCGAGCGACTCGGCATCTCGAACCTGTTTCGACGGGGCGAAAACTTCGAGACGGCCTGGGCGGAGGTGACCGCGCGGGTGGACGGGAACGACCCGGTGATTCTGTTTCTCGATCCGGCGTCGCTCGGATATCTACACGAGGCCCCTCCCCACCTCCCCCCGCACGTCGCCGTGTTGATCGGCTACGACGACGAGCCGCCCGTCGTCCTGTCGGAAGGTCACGGAGAGCCGGAACTCCCCGACGCGTATCTTCTTGTACGGACTGTTCTGGAGCGGCTCACCGTAGTCCGGCGGATCGCGCCACGGCGAGGAGACGATTTCATCGAGTTTGTCGAGTATCCGGTCTTGTTCGGTAGGGGACAGTCCGTCGAGGTCGTCTTCGGCGGTCGAGGAGAGTTCCCACGTCCACCCGTCGTCACTCATCGCTCGTGCCGAACCGCTCGCGGGCTTCCTCGGCGCTCGTCGTTCGTCCCTCGCGGATGTCTTCCTCGGCTTCGAGGAGCGCAACGAGTTCGTCGCGGTCGAACGTCGGGAACTCGACGGCGTCCCGAAGCGTGTACCGGATGAATTCGCTCCGACTGTTGAACCCGCGCCCCTGCCACGTATCGTCTATCTGTTCGAGGAACGACTCGGTGAGTTTGAAATTCACCGTGGCGATGTCGTCCCCACCGTCGTCATTCGTAGCTGCTTCAGACATATAGACGTAATACGCCAGTCTTACCAATAGTCGTTTCGGCGGAACCTCACTCGTCACGTACTCGTCGTGGATAGCCGCATCGAGGGCGTTCTATCACATTCCTGACTAAGCCTCATTCGTCTCTCTGTGAGCGTGGATTAGCGAAATCCGGGGTGTCGCTTGAGGGGGACGCGCCCCCGGTCGATTTCGGGACTATCCCGCCGCTGTCTGTGAATTAGTTTGTGTGTCCTGACAGTTTGACGAATCGCATTACGACGAGGGATGCCCTGTTTAGCGAGAGAAGCGAATCTTGAACGAGTTTCGTTCAGGCGAGTGGAGTCGGAAAAGTGTGCGCACAAGGAGTGTACGGAGGAAAGAGCCTAGGCCGGGATTTGAACCCGGGGTCTCGTCCTTACCAAGGACGCGCTTTACCGCTAAGCTACCCAGGCACGCGTACATCGCTTGGCCGGAACCATCTTTAGGCGTTTCGATTTACGGGTCGGCGGGCGGGGCGGCATCGCCGCCGGCGAGAGCGAGCACGCGGTCGGCAGTCGTCTCCGGGAGCGCCGCCTCGGGCGGGGGCAGGTCGCCGTCGAACTCGCGGGCGAGGTCCGCGGCGTACTCCAGCAGGTCGTCCCCAGGGTCGATGCCCACGGCGGTCGTTCCCGCCGCGACGGAGAGCGCGAACACGTCGGCTTCGAGGTTGCGATCCAGCGCGGCCCGGTCGGCACCGGCGTCGCGACGGCGGGTCTGGTCCCGACCGAACGCGCGAACCACCTCGACGGCGCGTTCGGCCGTCTCGGTCCGGGCGAGCAGGTAGAAGCCCCTGGAGACGAGTACGTCCGCCGCGAGAATGTTCAGGTCGGCCTGACGGGCCGCCTCGTCGTCGCCGTCGGTCCAGGGTTCGGTGTGGGTGAGCGTGCGGGTGAGCCGCAGCCCCTCGTAGATGAGCTGGACGCCGGCACCGCGTTCGGCGACGTGGTCGAGGTCAACCGTCGGGTCGAGGGCGTGCGCACTCACCAGCGCCAGCACGCTGGGAGCCATCGAGGCGTCCGTGAGACGGTCACGGAGCACCTGGCCGAGCCGTTCGGGCTCGATGTCGGCGAGCGCGTCACGGGCGGCACGCCGGGCCCGTACGGCGTTGTCCATCGCTGCACAGTTGCGGGGCGAGAGGCAAAGACCTTTGGAAACGCCCGGCCGCGTGCGGGGGTCGTCCGGTGAGCGGCCCGCGTCGTCGTCCGGACGGCACCGGTACCTCCGCCACGACGGCGGGCCTCACACGCCGCGACTACAGGTAGAGCGGGTCCGGCGACGGTGGCATCGACCGCTTGTGGGCGCTCATCTCGTAGAGGTCGACCACGCGGTCGACCTGTTCGGCGGTCACGTCGAGGGCACGGACCGTCGCGGACCGGGAGAGCGGCCCGTCGACGTGGAGCGCGAGGATGGCGTCGAGCGTGTCGTAGCCAAGCCCCATCTCTTCCTCGTCGGTCTGTCCGAGCCACATCTCCGCCGAGGGCGTCTTGGTCACCAGGTCGTCGTCCACGCCGATGTGAGCGGCGAGTTGGCGCACCTGCTGTTTGTACAGGTTCCCGATGGGATGGCAGTCGACCGCGCCGTCGCCGTATTTCGTGAAGTAGCCAGTGAGAGCCTCGCTGCGGTTGCCCGTCCCGAGGACGAGGCGATTCTCGGCGTTGGCGACGAAGTAATCGAGGACGGCGCGGATCCGCACTCGAACGTTGCCGGCGGCGGTACGGAGCGGGTCGGTCTCGACCCGTTGCTCGGTCGCCTCGTCGGGGAACGCCTCGACGAACGCGTCGTAGATGGGACCGATGTCGATCACGTCGTACTCGATGCCGAGGTCGCGGGCGACGCGTTCGGCGTCGCTCATGTTGTCGGCGGCGTTCACCTCACTGGGCATCACGAGTCCGTGGACTCGATCGGCCCCCAGCGCCTCGACTGCGAGGTTGGCGGTCAGCGTGCTGTCGATACCGCCGGAGAGACCGAGTACCGCCCCGTCCGCGCCGGCGCGGTCGACCATCCGATCGACGAACGACACGAGATGGTCACGGGTCGCCGCCAGTTCCGCCTCCGAGAGTCGGAGGTCGAGCGGGGCCGATTCTGCCAGAATGACGGATTCGTCGCTCATCGCCCCGAGATACGGATCCGAGTTTGAAATAGTCTCTCGTCCGGGCAAACCGATGGACACGCGTTCGCGTGGCCGGGACGAAACCGACGGAACCGTCAGTTCCGATCACCCCACGTCGAGTTCGGTGTCGTCGACGGAACCCGTACCGCTCGCCGCGTCGCGGCGTTCGCCCGTCGAGGTGTCGTCCGCGGTGGTGTCGTCTGCGCCGGCACCCTCCCGAATGCGGAGCACGCGTCGGTACGGGAAGAAGTCCCGGCCGTCGGCGTGACTGAGCCAGACGCCCGAGTCGTAGAACTCGACCGAGTCGGCCCGTATCGCTCCCGCGCCGAACTCGTCGCTCGCTTCGTCGGTCAGGTACACCTCGAACGTCTGTGCAGCCGTCATGTCAACCTACAGCTACGACGCGTGCCGGTATAAGCGTTCGTTCCGTGAAACGCTACGTTGAAGTGGGATGCCGAGGCAATCCAATACACGGGCGCCGTTGGTCCAGTGGCAGGACAGTGGCTTCCCAAGCCACTAGCCCGGGTTCAATTCCCGGACGGCGCATTTTTCGAGCGAAGCGAGGAAAATCGCCCAAGAAATCGAATCAGGGAGTGAAGCGAGCGTCGCGAGCGGAACGACCGTGGTTCAATTCCCGGACGGCGCTCTCCCGCGGGTCGGTCGCCGTCCGACACGGAACCGTTTTTGTGTCGAGGGCATCGATCAGCCGGCGTGTTCGCCCTCCAGTCCGCCGCTCCGTCCCTCGGCCCGCCGTTGGTCGTCCTTACCCTCCTGCTCGTCGGCGGCGTCGTCCTCGGCGCCGTGAGCAGTGCCATCGTTCGCCGCCTCTCGAACCCCGTCGGCAAGTATCGACTGCTGTACGTCGGCGTGCTGTTCCCGTTCGCGTTGCTTGCGTACGGCGTCCTCGCCCTCTTGGAGTTCGGGGATGCCGTCGTCGCGGCGACTCTCGGCGGCACCGGCGGCGTCGTCGCCACCCTCCTCGCGGACTTCGTGGGGATGCTGGCCGCCGGATGCGTCGGCCTGTTGGCCTACGCACCGACGATCCGTGGCGTGCGAGCCGTCCGCGACGTCGACCTCTCGACCGGGCGGACGTTCGTCCGGATGGCACGCTACGTCGTCGGCCTGTGCGCCGTCGTGACCGTCCTCGTCGCGCCGCTCCGCCTCGGTCCCGGCGTCTCGCCGCTCGCCCTCGTCGGTCTCTTCGCCGTCGCGCTGAGTGCCCTGCTCGTCGGGTCGCCGTGGCTCCTGACGTCGCTTCGGTCGACGATCACCCCGGACGAGGCGACCCGCGACCGCCTCGCGACGCTCCGGGAGCGCGCGGGCCTCGACGTTCGCGACGTCCGCGTCTTCGACACCGACAACGAGGAGACGGCGACGGTTCACGTCCGCGGGCCGCCAGGGTATCGCCGGCTGTTCGTCACGACGACCGTTTTGGACCGCTTCGACGACGGGACGGCGGCGGCCCTCTTCGCGGTGCAGGCCGGGCGAGTTCGTCGGCACCTGCTCCTCCGCCGGGCCGGAACCGCCATCCTCGCTACCGCTCCCCTCGTCGCCGCGGTGACGGGGCTGGAACCGCGATGGCTGTTCCTCGGTGCCGCCGTCGCCGTCGTCCTCGTAGGGTTCTGGGCCTGCCGGTGTGCCGTGCGTGCGGCCGACGACGACGCCGCGGCGCGGGTTGGTCCCGACGCCGTCGCGGACGCCCTCGAACGCTACGCCGCGGTGCACGCGATGGAGCCGATCCGACGGCGGGTCCCGAACCCGCTCTCGGTGAACGTCGCGCTCGGGGACCGGATCGACCGCCTGCGCGGGCGGTAGCTACGGTTGCGCCTCGTCGACGACGGCCCGCAGGCACTCGGTGGCGTCGGCGTCGTACCGGAGGACGCGCCGCCACCACGGTCCCTTCCCCGAATCGGCCGAGAGGTCGGTTACGAGGGGACCAGCCGTCGCGCCGGCCTCGGGCGCGCTCAGCGGTACCGCCCGTTCGAGCAGCCGTGATCCGTCATCCCCGGCGACGAGCACCCGCGCGTCGAACTCGGCTCGCTTGACGTGGGCGTTGCTCTCGAACCGCGCGCGCTCGGCCGGGGGGAGGTCACGGTACGCCTCGCCCGTCACCGCGCGGTCGACCCGAAACTCGCCGATCAGGTAGGCGCCCCACTCCGGCGGGAGCGTCGGTGCGGCCACGGGGTCGCCCCGGAGGGAGAGCGTCGCGTAGAAAAAGAGCGAGTCGCCGGGGGTAAGCGCCGAGAGCGGGCCGGCCTTGACGCCGTGTTCGTCGCCGTAGGTGTAGGCCGTCGACCCGTACAGCCCCGCGAACTCCGGGTCGAGGTGGACGCGCCGGTCGGAAACGTTCGAGACGTCCACGTCGAGTGGAACGTCGAGGTCGGCGTACGTCGGCACTGGATCGGCCGTCGGTTCCCGTTCGGGGATTGGGACGTAGGCGAACCGTCGGTCGGGGAGCACTGGTCCCCGGAACCCCGGGAGCGTGGTGTTGGCTCCGACGTTGATGGCGACGGCGCGGGCCATTCAGGCGGGGACGACGCGGAGCACACGGTCGTCGCTCGCGACGGGCGATCCCCGGCCGTCGCGGTTGCTCGTCGTGACGTGGAGGTGGCCGTCCGGGCCGGTAAACACCGTTCGAATCCGCCCGAACTCGCCCTCGAACAGGCGCTCCTCCGCGGCGACACCGGGGTCGTCACCGCCGTCGAGGCGGACGCGGTGGACGTGTTGGGACTTGAGCGTCCCGAAGAGGAGGTCACCGCGCCAGGATTCGATGGGACCGTCGTACATCGCCGCACTGGCGGGGGCGATGGTCGGCGAGTAGCTCGTGACCGGGTCGGTGAAGCGGTCGTCGTCGCTCGGTCCCGTCACCTCGGGCCACCCGTAGTTCTCGCCCGCGTCGAGAACGTTGATCTCGTCGCCGACGGAGGGACCGTGTTCGGTGCTGTACACCGCGCCATCGCGGACGGTGAGCCCCTGTGGATTGCGGTGGCCGTAACTGAAGACGCGTGAGTCGAAGGGGTTGTCGGGATGCGGGTCGCCGTCGAGGGTGACTCGGAGGACCGACCCCGCGAGAGCGTCGGGATTCTGCCCCCGTTCCTCGGTCGCGGCGTCGCCGCAGGTCACGTACAGGGCGTCGTCGTGGACGAGGAGTCGGCCGCCGTCGTGGATGTGTGCCCCCGAAATCCCCTCGATCATGGGCTCCTGTGCCCACCCGTCGTTCAGGTCGTGGCGCACCAGCCGATTGGCCGTCCCGCCACCGGCGGGTTCGTAGGTCTGATGGGTGTAGGCGTAGGGCTGGTCGGGGTGGAAGGCGAGGCCGAGGAGGCCGCCCTCGCCGACGGCTTTCACCGGCACGTCCTCGACGACCGGTTCGAGTTGCCCGTCGACCAGACGGATGATCCGTCCCGGACGCTCGGTGAGGTAGAGGTCACCGTCGCGGAATGCGGCGCCCCACGGGACCTCCAGATCGGTGGCGAGCGTCTCGACGGCGACACCACCATCCTCGGTCGAAGCGGAGGCTGACGCCGTCCCGTCCGCGTCCGTCCCGCCCGGACGGGGGCGCCCGGCACAGCCAGCCAGCGCCGCCGCTGTGCCGAGGCTCGTCAGATAGCGTCGTCGGTCCATACGCGCTCTCGGGCCTCGATCGGTAAAAGCCTACGTCGAGGGGTCGAGGCTTCGCTGGAACTCGTCGAACACGTCGAGGTCGTCGGGCAGGTCGTACTCGATTCGGCGCGACTCCTGTCGGTTCTCGCCGCCGGCTTCGAGCGGGTCCGCACGGTCCTCCCAACCGGGCTTGACGCGGACGCTCTTGGCCGGCATGCCGACGGCGATGTGGTGGTCGGGCACGTCGCCCTGGACCACCGCACGGGCGCCGATCACGGCGTTTTCGCCGACCCGGCAGCCCGCACTGACCATCGCGTCGTAGGTGACGCGGGCGTCGTCCTCGATGGTCGTGTGGTAGTTTCGGACCTCGGTCTGGTCGACGATGTCGTGGTCGTGGCTGTAGACGTGGACGCCGTCGGAGATTGAGACCCGGTCACCGATCGTCAGGTCACCCCGGTCGTCGAGGTGGACGTCGTCGTGGATGACCACGTTGTCGCCGACGGAGATGTTGTGCCCGTAGGTGAAGCTGATGCCCTTGAAAAATCGGCAGCCCTCGCCGCATTCCTCGAAGAGGTGATCGGCGAGCATCGAGCGGAATCGGAGGGCGAACTCCACGTTGTCGGCCATCGGTGTGGCGTCGAACTGTCGCCAGAGCCACTGGAGGTACTTCGACTCGGTGAAGCGCTCCTCGTCTTTCTCGGCGTAGTACTCGCTCTCGAGCGTGGCGTTACACGGGTCGTAGCCCTGCAGACGGACGCGCTCGGCGGGCGAGACGTCGCCGCCGTCCTGCCAGCGTTCGTACGCCTCGCGGTCCCCGAACAGGTCGATCAGCACGTCCTGTACCACCCTGCACGTGTCCTCGTCGGAGGCCAGTCGCTCGTCGACGTGGTCGATGAACTCCTCGACGCCCGCGTCGGCCTCGATGGGGAGCGAGACGTGTCGCTTCGTCATTGCAGGCGTGGTAAGTCGGGGGTACCCAAAGGGGTTCGGGTGTGCGCGCCGTGCGGGAATCGGCGGTGGTGTCGTCAGGCCAAGAAGACGTGTCGCGGCCGGTCGGCGAGCACGTCACGCCCCCACGAGACGGTGTCCGTGAACTCGTCGGAGCGGAAGAAGGCCATGGCGTCTTCCTTCGAGCGCCACTGGCTGGCGATGAACATGTCGTTCTCGTCCTCGAGGTTGATCATCAGATCCGTCTCGCCGTGACCCTCCATGTCGCCGAGGAGTCCGCCGACCGTCTCGAACTTCTCCACGAAGTCCTCGCGGTGTTCCGGCTTGACCGTGTAGAACATGCCCATCGTGCCGAAGCCGGACTCCTCACCCGCTCGGCTGACGACGTCGGGCAGGTCGGCGAGGAACCCGGCGGCCGTGTCGGCCGCGCTCGCGGTGTCCCAGATGCTCACGACCGCCCGCCGATCCCGGTCGAGGGCGTCGTAGACCGCGGTTTTGGCGTGCGTGTCGTAGTGGTCGAAGTTCGAGCGGAGTCCGTCGACCTCCTCGAACAACTCGTCGGCGTCGGCCTCGGAGTAGAGCACCGTCGCGTACACGTCTTCGCCGTGGGGTTTGCCGGCGTACACGTCCAGATCGGCGAGTTCGCCGCGGATGTCCGCGTCCTCGACGTTCTCGTCGCCGGCCTCGCCGTGAGCGTCGCCCCCGTGGTGGCCCTCGTCGCCCTCGCCGTGGGCGTCGCCCCCGTGGTGGCCCTCGCCGCCCTCGCCGTGAGCGCCACTTCCGTGGGCGTGTCCGTCCGCCCCCGTCGGCACCGACTCGCCGCCGAGGAACGCGGGCAGGTCCTCGGGCGGGAAGCGTCGCCCGACGTAGAAGGGACCGAACTCGCTGTAGCGGGCGCTCGCCTCGTCGTAGCGCATCTCGTAGACGATGTCCTTCAGGTCGGTGGGGTCGTCGGAGAAGAGCGTCACGCCCCACTCCCAGTCGTCGAGACCGACCGACGAGGCGACGATCTGTTTGACGCGGCCGCCGAACTCGCGGCCGTGTTCGCCGTGCTCTTGCATCATCTCGCGGCGGCGCTCGAAGGGCAGGTCGTACCAGTTGTCCTGTTCGCCGCGCTTCCGGCTCATGGGGTAGAAGCTGAGGTACCCGTCCTCGGGGATCTCGGGTTCGAGTTTGCCCTCGATGTACCGCTTCAGACCGGTGTCGACTTCCTCCTCGTCGTCGGCGAAGTAGGCGTCCGAGACGTAGCCGCTCACTTCGGTGACGGAGACGTAGGAGGTGGACTGCTCGGTGAAGGCGCCGAGGGCCGTCCGGTCGAATCGCCGTTCGGCCGTCGAGAGCGCGTCGAGCGTCGGCCGCAGGTGGACGACCAGCAGGTCCGCCTTGTGGCCGACCATGGCGAAGACGGCGGAGGCGCCGTCTTCGGCGTCCGCGACGTCCTCGTGGTGTTGGAGGTACTCCACGCCCTCCTCGACTGCGCGGTCCTGCTCCCGTTGCGGGGCGTCACGCCACGCCGCCCAGTCGAGGCGACGGAAGTCGTGCAGTGCGTACCAGCCTTCGTCCGTCTGAGGAGGCTCTCGCATGACCGGCCGTTAGAACTGGGGGGGTATGGGAGTTGCGTGTTTTCGCAGAAATCGGGAGGGTGCCCGGGGGCTCGTAACGACGAACGCCTCGACCCCGTGACCGGTCCCGGGTCAGGAGAGCAGTTGCGGTCCGAAGATCATCAGGACGAGCGACGCGAGCATCGTCAGCCCGATACCGGTAGTGATGGTCCGGACGACCCGCGCGGGGTCGCCGACCGGCAGCCGCGACACCACGGCTTCGGCGCCCATCCGCAGGATGCGGCCGCCGTCGAGTGGGTAGCCCGGGATACAGTTGAACAGGCCGAGCTGGAGGTTGACCCAGGCGGCCCAGAACAGCGTGTTCGCGAGGATGAACACCCCGTCGCCGAGGGGTGCGAGCGGTCCCTGAACGACGTAGAAGTTCGTCACCGCCGGGGTGAATCCGGGGAAGTTGGGAATCCCGAGGACGACGGAGGCGAGTGGCAGGACGAGGGCGACGTACACGAGGCTGAGCGGCGAGTCGGTCAGCCCCGAGAACGGCGAGGCCGTGCCGTCCCCGGCGTCGCCGCCGAGGAGTTCGAGATAGGTGCCCGCCGGATAGCTCCGGACGCCGAAGTCGGTGACGAGCAGACCGCTCGTACCGGGGAAGATGTCGACGCCGAGGAAGCCCCGGCCGTCTCGCGGGTTCTCGCCGAGGCGCACGTCGTAGGTCCGGAACTCGCCGTCGACGTAGGCCCGGACGGGTACCCGGGCGCCCTCGTCGTACTGGTCGAGGACGCGCGAGAGCGAGTCCGAGGAGGTGACACGTTTGCCGTCGATTTCGGTGACGATCAGGCTGGCGTTGGTCGGCGCGGTGGCGTTCGCCAGCGGACCGTTCGACGCGACGCGGGTGACGTAGGCGCCCACGGGAACGACGGCGTCGCCGGCCGTCGTCTCGATGCGAGCGAACTCGCTGTCGACCGTCGCGGCCCGGAACTCCTCGCGGGTGTTCACGGGCGTGCCGTTGACTGCCGTCACGCGGATGGGATCACTCCCGCTCTCGACGGAGACGTTCGCGGGGTTGCCCGCGACGCTCCCGACGACGACGAGGGAGCGCTCGACCCGAACCGTGCGCTCGCCGTTCAGTTCGACCGAGACGGTGCGGTTCTCGGCCGCGAGGAGGGCGTCGTCCATGTCGGCCTCCGTGCCGACGGCCGTCCCGGCGACGCTCGTGATGCGGTCGCCGTTCTCGATACCGGCTACGTCGGCCGGGGAGCCCTCGTAGGCGCCGTCGACGGCGACGCCGGGGGCGACACCGACCGCGCCGACGACGGGGCCGAACAGGAGGGCGAAGGCGACGGCCGTGAGTACGAAGTTGTTGGTGACGCCGGCCGCGAACATCCGGGTGCGGCCGCCCCGGTCGGCCTCGCGCTGGCTCTCCTCGTCGGGTTCGACGAAGGCGCCGACGGGGATGAGCGCCAGAAAGACCACGCCCATGGATTCGATGTCGATGTCCTCGACCCGGCAGAGCAGGCCGTGGCCGCCCTCGTGGACGACGAGGCCGAGGAGGAGGCCGAAGACGATTTCGGGCGCGACGGCCAGCGGGAGGAAGTCGTTGACGCCGGGGACGACGAGGAAGTTCTGGGGCTGGTTGACCGCCGACGGCGCCGGCGGGTTCCGGAGGATGGTCACCGCCTGAAAGAGCAGGAGGAAGAACATCCCGGCCATGATGACGAGAGCGACGCCGACGCCGACGTTGCTGTACGCACGCCAGAAGCGTTTGGGGCGGGCGAGACGGGTGAGGAGAGCGCGACCGCGGCGGGTGTGGATGGTCGCGATGGGACCCTGAAGCCGGACCGCGTCCGGGAGATACCCCCGGATCTGGAGCGCCTTCGCGACGAGGGAGTAGACGAGAACGCCGACGAGCACCCACAGCAGCGTGTTCATCGACACGAGGGAAGGCCGCGACGGCAAAAGGCGTTCGGATACGGGACCGCGACCCGTCCCTCTTTTTGCCGCAGGGGTACGACACACGAACATGACACGGTTCGATGCCGCCGACGCCGCCGACCGACGCAAACTGTTCGCGGAGGCGGTACTCGCCCACCGGAACCGCGGGAGCCCGTTTCTGACCGTCGAGGTCGACCCCGAGGACGCGCCGGCGACGGACGCCGGCGAGGACGACGCGGAGGGGCCACCCGTCCCCTGGGTCCAGTTCGCGGAGGAGACGTTCAACCTCGACTGCACCGACGCGGAACTCGACCGCCTGAAGTCCCTCCTCGACGAGTTTCCGGAGTTCCGCATCGAACGGATCGAACGGCCGGAGGAGGCCGAGGGGGCGAACGTGCGCGTCACCGCCCGTTCCGACGCCAGTCGCCTCGGCCAGTTCCTCGACCGTGCCCTGCAGGTCACCTACGGCCTCGACGACGACTACCGTGCGTGGGTGACGGAGCTGTGAGCGACGTCCGCGGCCCGCTCGGACGGCTGGTCGGCTAACCTGACGGTTTTTATCTCTCGGCCGCCGGACTGGGAGTATGGACGCGGACGCCGTGACCGGTCCCCCGGACGGCATGGTCGACGCTCGCGAGGAACTGACGCCGATGCTGCGTCAGTACTTCGAGTGCTGTGCCGACTACGAGGACGCCCTCCTGCTCTTCCAGAACGGCGACTTCTACCAGACGTACTGCGAGGCCGCGGAGGAGACGGCTCGCGTGTGCGAACTCACGCTCACCAGACGCGAGGACAGCACCGGCACGTACCCGATGGCCGGCATCCCCGTCGACAGCGCCGCCTCCTACGTCGAGCGCTTGCTCGACGCGGGCTACCGCGTCGCCGTCGCGGAACAGGTGGAGACGCCCGAGGAGGCGTCGGGACTCGTCGAGCGTGCGGTGACGCAGGTGGTGACGCCGGGCACCATCCTCGACGACGAACTCCTCGGGACGGGGACGACGAACTACGTCGCCGCGGTGGCCCGCGAGGGAGCGACCCGGGCTGTCGCCGCCGTCGACACCTCGACCGGCGAGTGTCTGGTCACGAGCGTCGACGACGACGCCCGACTCGTGGCCGAACTCGACCGCCTCTCCCCCGCGGAGTTGCTCGTCGGCCCGGACGCATCGGTCGATCCAGAGGCACTGTCGGTCGAGCCGATGGTGACCGATCACGCGGCCGCAGGGATGGACGACGAGACGGCGACGGAACGGCTCGAAGCCTACGTTTCAAGCCCCGAAGCGGTGGTCGACGACGTCGCCGAGCGACGGGCCTGCGGCGCCGTCCTCGCCTACGCGGAGTGGACGCAGGGCGACGACGGCCCGCTCGACTACGTGACCCGGATCCGGCGGTACGATCCGCGGGACGCCCTCACGCTCGATGCGACGGCCATCCGGAGCCTCGAACTGTTCGAGAACCGCGGCGCCGGCGAGAGCGAGACGCTCTTTTCGGTCCTCGACGAGACGGCCTGCGCGCTCGGCCGCCGCGAACTCGACGGCTGGCTCCGCCGACCGCTGGTCGACCGCGAGCGGATCGAGGCACGACACGACGCCGTCGCCGAACTCGCCGCCGAGGCGCTCACCCGCGAGACGATTCGGGAGGCGCTCCGCGAGGTGTACGACCTCGAACGCCTCGCGGGCCGGGTCGCCCGCGGCCGAGCGAACGCCCGCGACCTGCGGTCGCTCGCGACGACGCTCGGGGCCGTGCCCGCCGTGGCGGACGCCCTCGACGACGCCGAGGCGACGCGCCTGCGTGACCTCCGAGAGCGGATCGACCCGCTTACCGACGTGCGCGACCTGATCGAGCGGGCGATCCGGCCCGACCCGCCGGTGGAGGTGACCGAGGGTGGCGTGATCCGCGAGGGGTTCGACGACGAACTCGACGGGTTGCGGGCGACCGAACGCGAGGGCCGGGAGTGGGTGGCCGACCTCGAGGCGACAGAGCGCGAGCGAACGGGGATCGACTCCCTCTCGGTCGGACACAACCAGGTCCACGGCTACTACATCGAGGTGACCGACCCCAATCTGGACCGGGTCCCGGACGACTACACGCGCCGTCAGACGCTGAAAAACGCCGAGCGGTTCTACACGCCCGAGTTGAAACGGCGCGAAGACGAGATCATCGGCGCGGCCGAGCGAGCGGACGCCCTGGAGTACGAGCGCTTCCGCGAGGTTCGGGAGTCGGTCGCCGCGGAGACGGACCGTCTCCAGGCGCTCGCCGGGGCGCTCGCGGAACTCGACGCACTGGCGTCGCTGGCGACGGTGGCCGTCGACCGGGACTACGCGCGCCCGACGTTCCACGACGGGGGCGTCGAAATCGAAGCGGGACGACACCCCGTCGTCGAGGTGACCCAGGAGCGGTTCGTCCCCAACGACGCCACACTCCCCCCGGGGAGCGTGACGCTCGTGACCGGCCCGAACATGAGCGGCAAGTCGACGTACATGCGCCAGGTGGCGCTGATCGTCGTCCTGGCACAGGCGGGCGGGTTCGTCCCCGCCGCCGCCGCACGTCTTCCCGTGGTCGACCGGGTGTTCACCCGCGTCGGCGCGAGCGACGACATCGCGGGCGGGCAGTCGACGTTCATGCGGGAGATGACCGAACTCACCGAGATTCTGCACGAGGCGACGAGCGACTCGTTGATCCTGCTCGACGAGGTGGGCAGGGGAACGAGCACCGCCGACGGCCGCGCCATCGCCCGTGCGGCCGCCGAGTTCGTCCACGACGAGGTTGGCGCGACGACGCTCTTTGCCACCCACTACCACGACCTGACAGAACTGGCCGGCGAACGCGAACGGGTCCGAAACCTGCACTTCGCCGCGGATCAGGACGGCGAGGACGTGACCTTCCTCCATCGGGTCGCCGAGGGGCCCGCCTCCTCCTCCTACGGCGTCGAGGTGGCGCGGATGGCCGGCGTCCCCGCTCCGGTGGTCGACCGGGCGCACGCCCTCGTCGACGGGGACGGCGCGACGACCGGCCACGACGAGGGGATGCAGGTGACGCTGTCGGGACTCGGTGGCGTCGCGACGAACGGGGCGGGGGCGGCGTGAGCGACGGATCGACGACCGACGAGCGTGACGCCGGCGTGACTGTCGACCCGGCCGTCGCCGCCGAACTCCGCGACGTCGACCTCGCCACCACGACGCCCATCGAGGCGCTGAACCTGCTCGCGGACCTGCAATCGCGGGTCGAGGAGCCATGAGGCGACTCGACCGCGAGACGGTCGACCGCATCGCCGCGGGCGAGGTGGTGACGCGGCCGGCACGCGTCGTCGAGGAACTCGTGGAGAACGCGCTGGACGCCGGCGCCGAGCGAGTCGACGTCGCGGTGACGGGCGGCGGGGAAGAGCGGATCCGCGTCGCCGACGACGGCCGAGGAATGAGTCGGGAGGCGGCGACGCTCGCCGTCGAGCGCCACACCACGAGCAAACTTCCGGACGGCGACCTCCGGGCCGTCGAGACGCTCGGGTTCCGCGGGGAAGCGCTCGCCAGCATCGCCGACGTGGCGACGCTCGAACTGACGACCAACGACGGCGGGCCACGGGGGACGCGGGTGCGGGTCGCGGACGGTGACGTGCGTGTCGACGCCGCGGGCCGGGGGCGGGGGACGACCGTCGAGGTGACCGACCTGTTCCACAACCGCCCGGCGCGACGGGAGTCGCTGGCCGCGCCGGCGACGGAGTTCGAACGGATCAGCGACCGTGTCGCCGCCTACGCCCTCCTCCGACCCGCGGTAGCGATCAGCCTCGACCACGACGGTCGACGGACCTTCGCCACGCCCGGGTCGGGGGCGTTCGAGGACGCCGCCCTGTCCGTCTACGGTCGCGAGGTGGCTCGCGAGAGCACGACCCTCGACGCCGAGGCCAGGGTCGAGGTGGGCGACGGCGACGCCTCGGTCGGGATCGATGGCGTGCTCGCCTACCCGTCGGTCACCAGAGCGTCGGCGGCTCACGTCCGCGTCGCGATCAACGGACGGCCGGTCGCGATGCCGGCGATCCGTCGTGCGGTCGAACGAGGGTACGGGTCGCTCCTGTCCGGCGACCGCCACCCGGTCGTCGCGCTGTCGGTGTCGCTACCCCCCCGGGCCGTCGACCCGAACGTCCACCCCACCAAGGAGCGGGTGGCGCTCCGGTCGGCCGACGCCGTCGCAGCGGCCGTCGAGGACGCCGTCGCCGACGCCCTGTCGACGGCCGACCTGCGGCGGTCCGCGGACGTGGCGATGGATCTGTCGGCGGCGCTCGACCCGGTCGAGGCGGAACCGTCGGTCCTCGGCGACATCGACGTGCTCGGCCAGTTTCGCGACTGTTACGTGCTCTGTGCCGCCGACGAGGAGTTGCTGGTGATCGATCAGCACGCCGCCCACGAGCGGATCAACTACGAACGCCTGCGCGGGGCGGTCGGGGCCGACGGGATCCCCGCGAAATCCCTCGATCCGCCGGCGACGCTCTCGTTCACACCCGACGAGGTCGCCGCCGTCGAGGCACACGCCGACGAACTCTCGGCCCTCGGATTCGACGCCGCACCCTTCGGCGGTGGAACCGTCCGCGTGCGGGCCGTGCCGGCGCCGCTCGGTCGGGTGGCCGCCCCCGAATCCCTCCGAGACACGCTCGCGGCCCTGCGGGACGGGCAGGAGCCGGACGGGCGGGACAGTCTCCTCGCGGATCTGGCCTGCCACCCGTCGCTGAAGGCAGGTGACGACCTCTCCGAGGAGGCGGCGGCGGAACTGGTCACCCGCCTCGGGACCTGTGAGCAGCCGTTCGCCTGTCCCCACGGTCGGCCGACTGTCCTCGCCATCGACGAGGGACACCTCGCTCGCGGGTTCGAGCGTCACCCACGTCGGGACTGACCGGCGTCACCACTCCTTGCAGTCGGCACAGACGAAGGCGTCGGCGGCGGAGCGCCACCGACGGGAGACGGTCGATCCGCAGGCAGCACAGGGGGCACCCTCGGGTGACCAGCGCATGGTCGCGGGGGCGGGGTCGACCGGCGATTCGTCGGCGCTCTCGTCCGCCGCCGTCGCGAACTCGTCGAGCGATCGATCGGACACGCGAGAAGGGTCGAGCGGGCGACTCTTAGCTATTCCGTCGCCCGTTCGTGTGCCGTCGCCGCGAGGTCGATAGCGGCGTCGAGGTCCGGACCGAGCGGCGACCCCGCGACGAGGCTGTCGGCGTGGTCGAGCACCGCGGCCATGCGGTCGGCCACGGTGTCGACGGTGCCCGCGATGCAGAAGGCGTCGATCATGGCGGGCGAGACGCGGTCGAAGGCCGTCGAGAAGTCGCCGGCGCTGATCGCCTCGCCGATATCGGCGGCGCGCTCCGCATCCAGATCGTGGCGGGCGAGGACCGGCGGAGCGGCGCCGGCAGCGATGAACGCGACGGGGGGGCGAGCGGCCTCGCGGGCGGCGGTCTCGTCCGCGGCGACGCTGACGCTGGCGTAGGCCGCGAGGTCGAACGCTCCGAGGCCGTCGAGACGGTCGGACAGGCCGTCCGCCACCTGCTCGCGTGCCCAGCGCAGGTCCGCGGGATGCGAGCCGTTGAACAGCAAGCCGTCGGCGTGTTTGGCGGCCATCTTGCACATATGCGGCCCCTCGCCGCCGACGTAGGTGGGGATGGGCGTGGGAACGTCGAAGTTGAGGCCGGCGTCCTCGGCCTCGAAGGTGCCGTCGTGGGTGACGCGCTCGCCGTCCCAGAGTCGCCCCGCGACCTTGAACGCCTCCAGCACGGGGCGCAGTCCCCGGTCGTCGGCGAGGCCGAGGTTGGCGAGGGTCGAGGGATCACCCGGGCCGATGCCGAAGACGGCGCGGCCGTCGCTCGCCTCGGCGACGGTCGCGACCTCGCTCGCCAAGGTCACTGGGTGGCGTTCGAGGGGGTTGACCACGCCGGGACCCAGCCGAATCTCGTCGGTTTCGGCCGCGAGCCGCGACAGGACGGCGAAGGGCGAGCGGTTGTTGTAGTGACTGGAGACGAAGACGGTGTCGTAGCCGGCGCGTTCGGCGGACGTACCGAGGTTGACCAGGCGTTCAATCGGATGTTCGGGCGTGAGTTCGATCCCGAACATCAGCGGTGCTGGCACCTCGCAGTCGTCGTGGACGAACGCGTCGAGAGCATTCGTGCGTCGGTTGGCGCGGACGCGGAAAAACCGTTCGTCGGTCGCGGGTCCTGCCGGTGTCGAAGACGTCCGTTACTCGGCCTCGAACGACCACTCGTGGAGTGCCTGCCGGACGAAGTCGCCCTCGACGTCCCGGAAGAGCGCGTCGCTCCCGCCGTGATCGCCGAACTCGAAGTCGCGGACGACGACGACGGGCGTCCCGCCGGCGCCCTCGCCGGCGACGAGGTTGGCCGCGGCGGCGAGTTCGTCGACGACGGCCTGAACGGTCACGCCGAGTTCCCGCCCCTCACGGTCGCGTTCCCCGCGCCAGTCGCGGGCCGCGGGCATCCCCGCCCAGCCGATGGCGACGCCGCGCTGTCCGTGCCGGAACGGCCGGCCGCAGGTGTCCGTGACGACGACGCGGTCGGCGTCGAGTCCGGCCTCGATGCGGGCGGCGCTCTCGGTCGGGTCCTCGGGCAGGAGCAACAGGTCGCCGCCGCGAACGTTCGAGCGGTCGATACCCGCGTTGACCGTCACGTGGCCGAATCGCGTCTCGGTCAGGAGGAAGGGCGCCTCCATGAGGAGGTCGGCGCTCTCCGCCAGGACGGCCTGCGCGAAGCGAGGGTCCTTCTCGTCGCCCGTCGCGCGTTCGAGACCGGCGGCGAGTTCGCGGGCGCGGGGACTGGCGGGGAACGCCGAGAGGTCGGCGATCCGATCCTCGGCCTTCGAGACGACGGTACTGGCGACACAGACCACGTCGTCGGGCCGGAGGTCGACGCGCTCGGCGACGAGGGTCGCGAGGGAGTCGCCCGGGGAGATCTCCGGGAGGTCCGGGACGGCGAAGACCTTCATACCACCCCTCCGCCGCCGGCGGTGAAAAGCGCCGCGCCACTGGCGAGGGCGGCCGGTACTACTCGCCGCCGCGGTGGAGCGTCACGTCCAGGTCGCCGTCGGCGACGGCGGCGGTCAGCATCGTCGTCTCGGTGGCCGGATCGGCGCCGGTCGCCGACCCGGGATTCAGGAGGCGCACGCCGTCGTGGACCGTATCGAGGTGTTGGTGGGTGTGGCCGGCGATCCCCACGTCGCCGCCGTGTTCCCCGACTACGGCGGCGACGCGGTCCTCGTACCCCACCCGGTCGCCGGTGCCGTGGGTGACGACGAACGCGACGTCGCCGAGTTCGACGGTTGCGACGGCGGGGAGGTCGACGCTCGCGGCGTCGATGTTGCCCCGGACCGTGGTGAGGTCGCCGCCGGCCAGCGCTCGAACCTCGTCGACGACGGCCGGCGTCTCGAAGTCACCGGTGTGAATGACGTGATCCGCGGCTTCGATCCGTTCACGAACCCAGTCGGGAATCCCCGTCGCCCGACCGGGGATGTGCGTGTCGCCGATGATCGCCAGATCCATACGCACCAGTTGGCGAGCGATCGGCATATCGTTGTCCCACGAGCCGTCGGCCCGCGGTCGCCGCAAGACCCGTATCTCCGGCGACCGAAGGGTGGCCATGACCAACGTCGTCACCTGCTTTCTGCGTCACCGTACGGCGGTCCTACTGGGCCGCCGGAGCGACGCCGTCGGCACCTACACGGGCCGGTGGGCCGGGATCTCGGGCTACGTCGAAGGCGACCCCGCCGACGCGGAACGGGACGCCCGGCGCGAGGTCCGCGAGGAGACCGGGCGGACGGACGCGACGCTCGTCCGGGCCGGCGACCCCGTCGACATCGAGGACGACGGCCGGGAGTGGACCGTCCACCCCTTCCTGTTCGAGGTGGACTCCCGCGAGGTCACCCCGAACGAAGAAATCGCGGTCCACGAGTGGGTGTCGCCACCGGCGATTCGGGAGCGCGAGACGGTCCCCGGGCTGTGGGCGGTCTACGCGGCCGTCGCGCCGACGGTCGAGACGGTGGCGAGCGACGACACCCACGGGGCGGCCTGGATCTCCGTGCGCGCACTGGAGGTCCTGCGGGACCGGGCCGCCGTCGCCGACGACGAGGCGGCCGTGGCGAGCGTCGCCCGCGCCCTCCGTGACGCCCGGCCGAGCATGGCCGCCGTCGCGAACCGCGTGAATCGGGTAATGAGCGGGGGGGATCGGACCCCTGGGACGGTCCGCGACCGGGCGGCCGCCGCCGCGGAGGCGGCACTCGACGCCGACGACGCGGCCGCCGCGACGGCCGCCGAGCGGTGTGGTGTGTCGGTCGTTACCCTCTCGCAGTCGGGGACGGTCCGGGCGGCGCTCGACCGGGCACGGCCGGCGGTGCTGATCGGCGAGTCGCGCCCCGCCCGGGAGGGCACCGACGTGGCCGCGTCGCTGGCCGACGCGGAACTGGACGTGACGCTCACGACGGAGGCGGCGCTCCCGGCTGAACTCGCCGCCCGAGCGCCCGACAGCGTCCTCGTCGGCGCCGACGCGGTGCTCGCGGACGGGAGCGTCGTCAACAAGGTCGGGACCCGGGGACTGGCACTCGCCGCCGCCCGGGAGGACGTGCCGGTGTACGTCGTCGCCGCCGCGGCCAAGGTGCGTCCGGACGAGGCGGTCCACGGCGAGACGGGCGACACGGCCGCGCTCTACGACGGGGCGGCGCCGGTGTCCGTCGCGAATCCGATTTTCGACCGCACGCCCGCCGATCTGGTGACCGGCGTCGTCACGGAACGGGGGGTACTCGACACCGAGGGGATCCGGGCGGTGGCGGCCGAACACCGGGAGCGTGCGGAGTGGGACGGGGGACTGGAGGGAGCCGGAACCGTCAGCGGGTGATCAGGCGCCCGGCACGCCCAGCGCCGACACCGCACCGACACCGAGGAGGTCGAGGCCCGCGAGGACGACGACGGCGGCCGCCCACGCGGCGACACCGATACCCATCGCGCGGAGCCAGCCGCCCGGATACCGCCACCGGACGACGGCGATCCACGCGATCAGGGCCAGCAAACCGCCGAGCACCGGCACCGGTTCGAGCAGCGCCCAGACGAGTGCCCCGACCAGCGCGGTCAGGACGGCGTGGGCGTAGCCTCGGGCATCGGACACGATCCGGGCGCCGGCGTGGATGGCCACGCCGCCGATCAGCGCACTCACGAGGAACGTGAGCAGTCTGGCCTCGACACCGGGAACCGTGATCGGGGTCATCGGGCGTTACGCCGCGCCGGCGTCACTCGCCCCGTCGTTCCGGCCGTCGTCAGGCGTCACGTCGCTCACGGCGTCGCCGAGCGACCCGTCGAGGTCACCGACCAGGAACGATCCGATCAGGTCGTGGATCGCGGAGACGTGACTGGGCACCTGTGCGGGTAGGTCCGCGGGCGGGCCGCGGCGGTCGGCCGCGTCGGCGGTAGCGTCGTCCGCGTTACCGTCGGCGGGAACGTCCGCGGGTCGACCGTCGTCGGACGACTCGTTGGCCGCGTCGTCAGCGTCCTCGTCGGCCTGCTCCGCGTGGTCGTCGTACTGGTCGTCCGCACCGACTTCGACGGGCGCGTTCCCGGGCGCCGCGGCAACCGTACCGACGGTTGCCACGAGCACCGCGAACACGACCGCGACGAGTTTCGTTCGGGTCATCGTTGCGCTCGGACACTGTCGCCAGGGGGTATTGAACCCCCGACGCAGTGAACCCGGGTTTTCCGCGGTTTGAACCCATCTTAAGCCGGATTTAATCCCGATAAAGTACGGTGAACGTGGGTGAACGGCCCGACGGCCACGGGACCGGACCGGTCGACTCCGACGCGACCTGGCCCGACTGTGACGCGGCACTCACCTCCGCCTACGGCGTCGACTACGTCGGCCGGGTCGGCCGCCGGGCCTGCGGCGAGCGAGTGCTCGAGTGGCCGTTCGATCCCGGCGGCGTCGCTCGTGGCGGAATACCGGGACACGCCGTCCCGAGGCCGTGGGTTCTTTAGCCCGCGTGTCCAAAGCTCGGGCGGTGGCGATGATGACGGTTACCCCCACTCAGCCCCGTGTGATGACACCCTTCTCCTGAGCCACCGTCGATTCGCAGACAGGCTTTTGCTCCCGGACTCGGTAGCCGCCGTCATGTCATCGGTTTCGACGCTCGGCGTCCACGAGTCGGTCGGCGAAGTGTTCCCCGCGGCGGTGTTCTGCGACGCGCTGTCGGCGGTCGATCCGTCCGTTCAGATCGTCGGTGGCGAGGGGTCTGCGGGTTCCCGTGGGGACGGCGAGAACGACGAACTCGCCGCCTGTGACGCCCTGGTCACGTTCGCCTACGAGGACCGCTTCCTCGACGCCGACCTGACGTGGATCCACTCGATTCAGGCGGGCGTGGACCGCTTCCCGTTCGACGCGCTGGCCGACCGGAATATCGCACTGACCAACAGCACCGGCATCCACGGCGACGTCGTCGGTGAGACGGCGGTGGGAATGATGCTCTCGTTCGCTCGCCGCCTCCACACCCATCGGTCGAACCAGGAGCGCGGCGAGTGGCGGAAGCCGGCGTGGAACGACGCCTTCCCCCTGCGCCGGGAGTCGGCCTGCGTCGTCGGCCTCGGCACCCTCGGCACGGGCATCGCCACGCGGGCGTCGGCACTGGGGATGGACGTGACGGGCGTGAAGCGGACGCCGACGCCCGTCGACGGCGTGGACGAAGTGTACCCGCCAGCGGACCTCCGCGAGGCCATCGGGGACGCCCGGTTCGTCGCGCTGGCGGTGCCGCTGACCGACGACACCGAGGGCATGGTTTCGGCGCCCGAACTCGACGCGATGCGCGAGGATGCCTACCTGATCAACGTCGCTCGCGGCCCCGTCGTCGACCAGGGCGCCCTCGTCGACGCCCTCGATTCGGGCGCCGTCGCCGGCGCCGGTCTCGACGTGTTCGAGACGGAGCCGCTACCGGCCGAGTCGTCGCTCTGGGACCGCGAGGAGGTGATCCTGACACCCCACGCCGCCGGGTTCAACGTCGAGTACTACGAGCGCGTGGCGACCATCGTCCGGGAGAACTTGCGCCGCCTCGCGGCGGGCGAGTCGCTGACCAACCGGGTCGTTTAGAGGAACTTCAGCAGGTCGTCACGTTTCGCCTCGTGGAAGTGGGTTTCGAGGGCGTCGGTCAGGGCGTCGACGTCGCCGCGTTTCGCACAGATGGGCGCGATCGTGTCCTGCCACTGCTGCCACGGCGGGAGGATGTCGAGGCGGTCACACAGGTCGTCGAGCCGTTCGTCCCGGTCCTCGACCTTGTCCATCTTGTTGACGGCGACGACGGTCGGGACCCCCACGTCTCGGAGGAAGTGGAACAGTTCCACGTCGTGGGGGACCTCACCCTCGCCGCGGTGGCGGTCGATGATGTCGACGACGCTCTTGCCGTCGACGACGAGGACGCCCACGAGGATGTCGTCGGCGTTGTCCTCGACGTAGCGCACCACGTCGGTCTTGATCTGCTCGCGGTGCTCCTCGGAGACGCCGGACATGAAGCCAAAGCCCGGGAGGTCGGTGAACATGAAGCTCTCGGAGACCCAGTCGAAGTGGTTGGGCTGGCGTGTCACCCCCGGCTTGCGGCCCGTAGAGACCGAGTGCCCGGTCAACTCGCGCATCAGCGTCGACTTGCCGACGTTCGACCGGCCGACGAGGACGACTTCGTCGCGGTCCGGGCGGTCCTCGAACATACCCGCCCTTGGCGGTTCGTGCGGTTAAACTCGGCGTGTCGAGGGCGGGAGACGTATGGGCGTCCGGCGCCGTGCCCTCCCATGGACAAGGATCGCATCAGGCAGCGTGTCTGGGACGACCTGGCGGAGAGCGGCGAGGCGCGGTTTCCGTTCCCGCCCCACGGCCGCATCCCGAACTTCGCGGGCGCCGACGAGGCGGCGACGCGACTCGCGGCGACCGACGAGTGGGCGGCGGCGGCGACGGTCAAGTCGAATCCGGACGCGCCGCAGTTGCCGGTGCGACGGGCGGCGCTCCGGGCCGGGAAGGTGCTGTACGTCGCCGTGCCGCGGCTACGCGACGAACGGGCGTTCCGCCGCCTCGATCCCGCCGAAATCGACGACGTCGACGACGCGACCACCATCGGCGGCATCGAGGAGTACGGGGACCCGGTCGGCCCCGCGGAGATGGCCCCGGTCGAGTTGATCGTCAGCGGGAGCGTCGCAGTGAACGAGGCGGGGACCCGGATCGGCAAGGGTGAGGGGTACAGCGACCTGGAGTTCGCCGTCCTCCGGGAGTTCGATCCGGTGGACGAGACCACGACGACGGTCACCACCGTCCACGAACGGCAGGTGCTCGACGCCGACCTGCCGACCGACGACCGCGACGTGCCGATGGACCTCGTCGTCACGCCGTCGCGGACCGTCCGGACGGGCGCGGGTGGGAAGCCGTCGGGCATCGAGTGGGACGCGCTGTCCGACGAACGAATCGCCGAAATGCCGCTCTTGGCGCGACTGGCGGGGGAGTGACGCGGCCGCTCGCACCGAGGCACCACGCCGCGTTCGGTCAAACGGATACCAGCACGCCGCTCAGGCTCGCGGAGCGTGCGGACGAGGAAATAGTCAGAGCTATCCGGCGTTCGGCACCGACCGTATCGACGTGAGCTTCACCGATCGACTCTCCCGTCTCAGTCGTCTGGCAAGCAAGTACTTCGTCGTCTGGGTCGTCGTCGCCGCCGGCGCGGCGATGGTGAACCCCGCGCCGTTCGTCCCGGTGTTGGACTACGTCACACCGCTGCTCGGGTTGATCATGCTGGGGATGGGGCTGACCCTCCAGCCCGCCGACTTCGAACGACTGGTCGCCCAACCGGTGGCCGTGGGTATCGGCGCGGTGACCCAGTGGCTCGTGATGCCGCTGGCGGCCTACGCCCTCTATCTCGTCCTCGACCTGCCCGACGCCATCGGTCTCGGACTGGTCCTCGTCGGCGCGGCGCCGGGGGGCACCGCCTCGAACGTGATGACGTACCTCGGGCGCGGCGACGTGGCGCTCTCGGTGGCGATCACGACGCTCACGACGCTCGCCGCCCCCATCGTGATGCCCGCGTGGACGCTGTTTATCGTCGGCGAGAGCGTCGACGTGACCTTCATGCAGATGTTCACGAGCATCGTCCAGATCGTCATCATCCCGGTCGTCCTCGGGTTCGCCATCCGCTACGTCCTCGACCGGAAGGCCCCGACGGCGGCCGAGGTGGGCGTCGACGTGTTCCCGGTCATCAGCGTCGTCGCCATCGTCGCCATCGTCGCGGGCGTCGTCGGCGCCAACGTCGAGAACATCCGCACCGCCGGCGCTCTCGTTCTCCTCGCCGTGGTCGCCCACAACGCCATCGGACTGGGAGCGGGCTTCGGTGTCGGCCGCGCCGCCGGCATGTCCGAAGACCGCGTCCGGACCTGTGCGTTCGAGGTGGGCCTCCAGAACAGCGGCCTGGCCGTCGCGCTCGCCACGTCGCTGTTCTCGCCGGCCGCAGCCCTGATTCCCGCACTGTTCAGCGTCTGGCACAACGTCACCGGCCCGGCGCTGGCGAGTTACTTCACGTGGCGCGAGGGGACGACGCCGGACGCCGGCGAGCCCACGAGCGCGGACTGAGAACGACGGCAGGCTATATGCCGGCGGGGCGTGGATATGCGTCCGTGCGACTCGTTCAGGTCATGATCCCGCCGGGGAAGCGCGACGCCATCCTGCGAGCCCTCGACGACGAAGGGATCGACTACGTCGTCGCCGACGAGACCAGTCACCGCGAGTACACCGCGTCGGTCACCTTCCCGCTCCCACAGACGGCGGTCGAACCCGTCCTCGAACGCCTCCACGACGCGGGGCTGGACCGGGAAGCATACACGGTCGTCCTGAACGCCGAGACGGTCATCTCGCGCCGGTTCGACGACCTCGTGGAGCGCTACGAGGAGGGTGAGGAGAACGGCGACCGGATCGCCCGCGAAGAACTCGCCGCCAGAGCGCGGTCGCTGGCGCCGAACTGGCGTACGTTCGTCGTGATGACGGTGGTGAGTTCGGTCGTCGCCACCGCCGGACTGCTGCTCGACTCCGCGGCCGTCGTCGTCGGGTCGATGGTCATCGCCCCGCTGATCGGGCCGGCCATGGCCACGAGTACGGGATCGGTCGTCGACGACCGCGAACTCCTCGTACGCGGCGTGAAACAGCAGGTCGCGGGCGGCTTCCTGGCCGTCCTCGCCGCCGCGGGGTTCGCCGTGCTGTTGCGAACCGCCCACGTCGTCCCGCTGGAGACGGCCGACGTGTTCGCCATCGACGAGGTGCGCGAGCGTCTCGTCCCCGACGTCCTCTCGTTGGTCATCGCATTGGCAGCGGGCGCCGCGGGGGCGCTCAGTCTCTCGACCGGCGTCTCGACGGCACTGGTCGGCGTCATGATCGCCGCCGCGCTCGTTCCACCCACCGCCGTCGTCGGTATCGGCCTCGCCTGGGGGTCGCCCCGTAGCGTCACCGGCGCTCTCGTCCTCGTCCTCGTCAACTTCCTGTCGATCAACTTCGCGGCGCTCGCAGTGCTCTGGGCGACGGGCTACCGCCCCAAGAGTTGGCTCCGCTCCGAGGAAGCACGGGTGGCGACGCTGAAACGCATCGCTGCACTCGGGGGCGCGCTGCTCGTCCTCTCGACGTTACTCGCGGGTGTCACGTACAGCACCTACCGCACCGCGACCTTCGAGGAGGAGACGCGAGCGACCGTCGACGACGCCATCGACGACTACGAGGACCTCGAACGCCTCTCGATCACCATCACCTACGAGCAGACCTTCCCCTTCAGCCGGCCGGAGCGCGTGACCGTCACCGTCGGCCACCCGCCCGGAACCGACACGCCGGCGCTCGCGGGACGCCTCGCCGAGCGCATCGGTCCCACCGTCGCCACGCCCTTCCGTCCCGACCGGCCCGTCGCCGTCGAGGTGCGGTACATCGTCGTCGAACGAGTGAGCGCGGACGAGCCGACGGCGGCACACGTCACCTCGACGGGCGCGTCGCTTCGCTCCCGAGTCGAACCGCACGGTCGCTGCCCGTCGCCACCTGATCGTTCCGACCTTCCCGGTGTCGCGTGCGACCACGGCGCGACGCGCTAGTTCTTGTAGCCCGAAGTCGTGTGATCTGTATGAAACGTTTGCTACCCGCGGCGCTCGTCCTCGTCGTCCTCCTCGCCGGCTGCGTCGGTCCGCTCCAGACCGGGACTGACGGGGAGCGCGCCGGTGACGGCTCGACCATCGCAGTGTCGGCGACGGGAACGGCGAGCGCCGAGGCGGACCTGGCGGTGGTGTCCCTCGGCGTCGAGGTGACCGCGGAGAGCGCGAACGCCGCGCGCGAGGGCGTCGCACGTGGAGTGAACGGGGTGCGGTCGGCGCTCGCGGACGCCGACATCCCCGACGCCTCCGTGACGACGACGGCCTTCGGCATCGCACCGGTCTACGACTACCACGACGGTGAGCGCGAACTGCGTGGCTACCGCGCAGTTCAGTCGCTCGCGGTCGAGACGGAGCCCGCCCGCGCCGGCGAGATCGTCGACCTCGCGGTCGGCGCCGGTGCGACGAACGTCGACGGCGTCCGGTTCACCCTGAGCGACGAGCGACGGGCCGAACTGCGGGCGACGGCACTCGACCGGGCGATGGGCGCCGCGCGAACCGACGCGGACGGTATCGCGAGCGCGGCCGATCTCTCGGTGACCGGCGTGCGCCACGCCAGCACCGGCGCGGCGTTCGATCCCGTTCCAGTCGCTCGGTTCGAGGATACCGCCGCTGGGGAGACGACGTTCCAGCCCGCTCCCGTGACGGTGACGGCGGCCGTCGACGTGACGTACGCGGCCGCCTAGCGGGAGGGCAGATCCGGCTCCCAATCGACCGTCTCGACGGCCAAATCGAGCACCGAGTCGACGTTCTCGTCCTCGCTGACGCTCATGTAGGCGTCGGCCTCGACGGCCGTCGAGCGGTCGCTCTTGTTACAGACCGTCAGGACTGGCGCGTCGAAGCGCTCGACGACCGCATCACGGAGGGCGAGTTGCGCGTCGAGCGGATAGCCACACGCCTCGCTGGCGTCGACGACGAACAGGACGGCATCGGCGAGGTGAGCCAGCGCGCTCACCGCCTGACTCTCGATGTCGTTGCGGTCCTCCTCGGGGCGGTCCAGCAGTCCCGGCGTGTCGATGATCTGGTAGCGGACGTGGTTCCGCTCGAAGTGGCCGATCTGGATCCCCCGGGTCGTGAACGGATACCGCGCGATTTCGTTGTCGGCGCGGGTGACCTCGTTCACGAACGACGACTTGCCGACGTTGGGGTAGCCGGCGACGACGATGGTCGGTTCGTCGGGGCGGATATCGGGCAGGTCACGGAGGGCGTTGCGCGCGTCGCCGACGCGCCGGAGGTCCTCGGCCACCTCCTCGACCACGTCGGCCATCCGTGCGAACGCCTGTTTGCGGTGTTTGCGGGCCGTCTCGGGGTCGGTCTTCCGGAGTTTCGCGTTGTACTCCCGCTGGATCTCTTCGACCTGTCGGCTCGCCCACGTCACCTCCGAGAGGCTGGCGCGGAGAGCGTCGAGACCGACCTGTTCGGCGCCGTGGTCGGCCGTTCGCGATCCGATTTCGCGTCGCAACACCGCGTCCGCGAGTTCCCGGTAGAACGGGTCGACAGCGCCGAAGTCCGGCCACTCCGTCACCACGTTCTCCAGGTTGTCCGAGAGGATGTTGCCCGCCGTCTGCAGCATCGACTGCTGGGCCTCCAGCCCCGATTTCGCACGACCGGAGCGAGCGGCCCGCGAGAAGGCTTTGTCGATGAGTTCCTCCGACCGGGGCGTGGTCGGCAGGCCTTCGAAAATCATTGTCGGGTCTTCGACACCCGCGGATAAAAGGCCGTCCGTTCGCACCGGCGACTCGAACGTTCGGCCGTGACCGTTTCGAGGGAGTCGCCACCCCGGACGACGATCCGTATCGACTGACGGCCGGCAGTCTCAGACGCGCTCGGACGATACCGACGACTGGACGGCCGACCGCTCGTCCTCGGCCGCACCCGCCGGCTCCACGCGCCACCCGCGGACGCCGGCTGCGACGAGGAGCGCCCCGCCGGCGACCAGCAGGAACGGTTCGGCGCCGAGGACGAGACGAACGGGGGCGTCGCCGTACCCCGAAACCTCGACGTAGAGCCCCGGGTCCAGCGCGTAGTGGAGGCTCGCTCGAAGCGCGTAGAGCAGGACGACGCCGCCCGTCGCCGCCGGCAGGACAGCGAGCGGTCGCCATCGGAGCGAGCCGACGGCGCCGGCGACGCCGAGGGCGCCCACCCACACGAGCAGGCGCTCCTCGTGGTTGAGCGCACGTCCCCAGCCGGTCACGATCGTTCCCTCGTAGCCGGAGGCGACGTGAACCAGCCCCTGGTGGACGCCGACGGCGACGGCCGCGGCGCCGGCGACGGCCGCGGCCACCGGGAGGAGTCGGTGGGACCTCATGCTACCTCACCCGAAGCGCCCGAGTATCAATCCTTCGCCGCTCCGTGGCCAGCGACCGCCAGTCACCGGAGTGTGACCCGGCCGAGGGCTACGCGTCGCCGCCGCGGTCCAGATACTCACCCTGGACGGCGACGACGTCCGCGGAGTCGGCACAGTCGGCGTAGCGCCGCAGGGGTTCGTCGTTGAGTTCGAGAAACGTCTCCCCCCACGTGAACTTCGCGAGGAGTCGCTCGGCGTGGGGTCGGTCGCCGAGGATGACGAGGGCCGCCGCGAGCGCCTCAACCGTAGTCAACTGCATCGGCCGACCGAAGTTGACGGGGTTGGCGGCGACGAGGTAGGGGAGCGCCCGGTGCTCGCCGGGCAGGGAGAAGCGTGCCTCACCCGCCGACTCCCACGAGCAGTCGAGGGCGACGAGCGTCTCCGTCGCGTCGGCGGGCGAGAGCGCCCGCTCCGCGTGGGGGTTGAGCACGACCCCGTACGGCGTCGCCCGGTCCGAACGGTGGAGGTCGACCAGGTCGAACCGGGCGAGTTTCCGCGCCGTACACTTCTCGGGGTCGTCGTCGCCCGCGTAGCGCACGTGCAGGTCCACAAGCACAAGCGGTGGCAGGCGGTGACCGAATAAATGGGTTGTCGTCGCGGCGGCCGAACGTTCATCCCGTCGCCGACGAAAGGGGCAGTATGGACCGTCGAGACGCCGTGTTGGGGTACTACGACGCCATCGACGCCGGCGACGACGACCGTCTGTACGGCCTCCTCGCATCCGGATTCGTCCAGCATCGACCCGACCGAACGCTCGACGGCCGTGACCGATTCGTCCGGTTCATGCGGGAGGAACGTCCGCGAACCGACACCGAACACGTCCTCGAAGAGGTTGTCGTCGGCGACGACGACACCGTGTTCGCGCGGGGACGCCTCCGGGCGGCCGACGGCGACGACCTGTTCGGCTTCGTCGACGTCTTCCGGGTCGCGGACGGGCGGATCGAGTCGCTGACGACGTACACCGACTAGCCGAGTGACGGCGGCGACTCGTCGCCCGCGGCGGACAGTTCGATCTCGATCTCCAGTTCCGCGTCGGCACCGCTGGCGTGTTCGATCTCCAGTTCGACGGTGTCGTTGTAGGCGAACTCGAGGTCCCAGCCGTCGCCGGTGAGCGTCACGTCGTCGCCCGCCTGGAGGCGTTCGCCGAGTTCGATCAGAAAGTCGCCGGCCTCGGCGGCGCTCAGTTCGTACTCCGCTTCGGTGTAGTCGCCGGTGCTGGTCGTGTTGGCTTCGCCCGAGGGTAGATCTGCCATAGCACTACTTCGTTCGGAGAGAATATAATCGTGCCGAACAGTACTACTCGGTGATAGTAACGTCGCGGGATCGCCCGTGAGGAAAAGTGACGAGGGACTACTCCCGGTCGCCCGCGCCGACGGCGCTTTCACCCACCTTCTCGTGGCCCTCGATGATCTCCATCCCGCCCATGTACGGCCGGAGCGCCTCCGGAACCGTCACCGTGCCGTCCTCGTTCTGGTAGTACTCGAGGATGGCGACCATCACGCGACCCACCGCCGTTCCGGAGGCGTTGAGCGTGTGGAGGTACTCCGCGGACTCGTGTCGCTCCGGCCGGTAACGCAGGCCGGCCCGACGGGCCTGGAAGTCCTCGAAGTTCGAGGCGCTGGAGACTTCGAGCCACCGACCGCCGCGGTCCGGGCCGTCCTCGGCGTCGGTCCCCGGCGCCCACACCTCGATGTCGTAGGTCTTCGCGGACGCGAAGGTGAGGTCGCCGGTACAGAGCGTCAGGATACGGTAAGGAAGTCCGAGGCGCCGGAGGACCTCCTCGGCCTCGTCGACGAGGGCGTCGAGGCGGTCGTAGCTCTCCGCCGGTTCGACGAAGTTGACGAGTTCCACCTTGTTGAACTGGTGGACGCGGACGATACCGCGGGTCTCGGTGCCGTGTTCGCCCGCCTCGCGCCGGAAGTTCGGGGTGTAGGCCTGGTGTTTGAGGGGCAGGTCCTTCCGGAGGAGGATGTCGTCGGCGTACATGTTGGTGACGGGTACCTCCGCGGTTGGACAGAGCCACAGGTCGTCGTCGTCGTAGTCCGTCGTCTCCGATCCGCCGATGCGGTAGGCGTCCGCCGCGAACTTGGGGAGCTGTCCGGTCCCCTCCATCGACGTGGACTTGACCGGAATGGGCGGGAACAGGTCGACGTAGCCCTGCTCGCGGTGGACGTCCATCATGAACTGGATCAAGGCGTGTTCGAGGCGCGCGCCGTCGCCTTTCAGGAAGTAGAAGCCAGCGCCGGTGGTCTTGGCACCGCGGGTCTCGTCGATGACGTCCAGCTCCTCGCCCAGATCGTAGTGGGGCGTGACTTCGTCGGGCAGGTCGCGCGGGTCGTCGAAGCCGTGACGTCGCTCCTCGACGTTGTCGCTCTCGTCCTCGCCGACGGGCACGTCCTCGTGGGGGACGTTCGGGAGTTCCATGAGGCCGGCTTCGAGTTCCGCTTCGAGTTCCTCGGCGCGTTCCTCTACCTCGTTGAGGGAGGTTTTGAGTCGCTGCGACCGCTCGATGGCCGCCTCGGCTTCCTCCTCTTTGCCCTCGGCTTTCAGTTGGCCGATGCGGTCGCTCACCTGGTTGCGCTCGTGTCGCAGGTCGTCGCCCTCACTTTTGAGCGACCGCCACTCCTCGTCGATCTCCAGGAGTCGGTCCAGAGCCACGTCGTCGGCCATCCCCCGGTCTTCGAGGTTCCGCCGCACCACGTCCGGGTTCTCCCGGAGGTACTGCCTGCTGAGCATTTGGCCGCACTTCTCGGGGGCGAGACAAAACCGTGTCGGGACCGGTCGGCGCCGACAGAACGCTTTTCACCGCCGCCGCCGGGGTTCGCCCATGGCCATCGGCGACCTCACCGCCGTCTCTAGTACCGACACCCACTACGTCGACGTCGGCGCCTACGACGTGCCCGGCTACGGCTCCGTCTATCTGATCGACGCCGAGCGGCCGGCCGTCGTCGACCCCGGACTGGGGACGAACGTCGACCTCGTCGTCGACGCCCTCGACGACCTCGGGATCACGGACCTCGCGTACGTCCTGACGACGCACGTCCACCTGGATCACGCCGGCGGTGCCGGCCTCCTGCTCGAGGAGTTCCCGGAGGCGACGGTGCTGACCCACGACATCGGCGTCCGTCACCTGATCGACCCCTCGCGACTGGTCGCGGGGACGAAAGCCGCCGTCGGCGATCAGTGGCAGTACTACGTCGACCCGAAGCCGGTCCCCGAGGACCGCATCGAGTCGCTGTCGGACGGCGACACGGTCGATCTGGGCGACCGAACCGTCGACGTGATCCACGCTCCCGGCCACGCTCCCCACCAGGTCGTCTTCCACGACCGGGCCGACGACGTCCTCTTTTCGGGCGACGCGGGCGGCATCCAGCCGGGGGGAGCCGGTGAACTCTTTCCCACCTCGCCGCCGGTCAACTTCGACCTAGAGACCTGCCTCGACGACGCGGCGACAATCGCCGACCGGAACCCCGAAACCATCTGCTTCGGGCACTTCGGCGGCGCCGACTTCACACCGGCCCTGATGGACGAGTACGCGGAGGTCCTCTCGGCGTGGGTCGACCGAGTCCGCGAGAAGCGGGCGGAACTCGACGACGACGAAGCGGTCGTCGAGTACTTCGCCGAGACGGCCGACCCGATAGCGCCGTGGGGGCCGCGCAAGACGCGGGCCGAGTACCGCCTCAACACGCGGGGCGTCCTCGGCTACCTCGACCACGGAGATAACTGACCGATCGTCCACCCACTCGCCGCTTATCGTCCGATCGTCGCTATGTCTAGCCACGGTTTCGGGCGCGAAAGGACTGGTTTTATCGTTATCGCACACATCGGCGAGGACACGATGGAGGTGTTCTGATGGCCGCCGGGGGCGGGAATCTCATCACGCTGGTCGCCGCCCTGATCGGGGTTGGCGTCGTCGCACAGATCCTCTCGGATCGCTTCCGGATTCCGAGCGTCGTCTTCCTGCTGGCGTCGGGCGTCATCCTCGGTCCCGAAGTGCTGGGAGTCGTCGGTCCCGACTCGTTCGGGAACGCGCTTTCGGCCATCGTCGGCCTCTCCGTCGCGATCATCGTCTTCGAGGGATCCTTCCACCTGCGGATCGGCCGCCTGCGCGAGGCCCCGGCCGCGACGTTCAAACTGGTGACGCTCGGGGCGGCCATCGCGCTGGTCGGGACCACCGTCGTCGTCCACTACGCCCTCGAGACGGGCTGGATGGTCGCCGCGCTGATCGGCGCGTTGCTTGTCGCCACCGGGCCGACCGTCATCGCCCCCATCCTGGAGGTGGTGCCGGTGCGGAATCGCGTCGGGACCGCCCTCGAGACCGAAGGGATCGTCAACGACGTGACGGCGGCGATCCTCGCGGTCGTCATCTTCGAGGCGATCATCCAGGACGTCCGCGCACCGGGCGAACTGTTCGTGCTGTTCACGCAGCGACTCGGGAGCGGGATCATCGTCGGCCTCGCCGTCGCGGCCGTCGTCTTCTACGCGCTCCGGTACGTCGACCTCTCGCCCGGGAACGCGCCACAGAACGCCAGGCTCCTGGTGCTCGGCGGGGCACTGGTCGCGTACGGGGCCGCCGAGGTGATCGCCACCGAGGCCGGTATCGCCGCCGTCGCCACCGCGGGCATCCTGCTCGGCAATACGGACGTACCCTACGAGGAGGAGATCACGGATTTCAAAGGCGACGTGACGTTGATCGTCCTCTCGTTCGTCTTCATCACGCTCGCGGCGTTGCTCCAGTTCGAGTATCTGCTCGCGCTGGGAGTGGGCGGTCTGATCGTCGCCGCCCTCGTCGCGCTCGTGATTCGACCGCTGCTCGTGTTCATCAGTACCCAGGGCGACCGCTTCACTCGCGGGGAGCGACTCTTCATGAGCTTCGTCGGTCCACGCGGAATCATTCCCGCGTCGGTCGCGACGCTGTTCGCCGTCGAGTTCCGCGCCCAGGGGATGCCCGAAGCCGCGAGCATGCTCGTCGGCACCGTCTTCCTCGTCATCTTCCTGACGGTCGCCCTGGAGGCAGGCTTCGCCAGACAGATCGCCGAATTCCTCGACGTGATACCCATGCGTGTGATCATCATCGGCGCCGGGAACGTGGGTCGAACCCTCGCTCGGCGCCTCGAAGGCCGCGGAGAGAACGTCGTCCTGATCGAACGGGACGTGAACACTGTCGAGAAGGCTCGCAACGAGGGGTTGACCGTCCACCACGGCGACGGCACCGACACGGAGGTGTTGCGTTCCGCCGGGGCGGAGAACGCCAAGATCGTCGCCACGACGACCGGCGACGACGACGTGAACCTACTGGTCGCCCAGCTCGCTGACTCGAAATTCTCACCCGAGACCATCCTCGCCCGGGTGAACAACCCCGACAACGTCGACGCATTCGAGGACCTCGGAGTGCGGGCCATCTCCTCGACCGAAGCGACGGCGATGGCCTTCGACGACTACATCGAGCGGCCGGCGCTCGTCAACTGGATGGGCGAAATCGGCCACGAGGGGGAGGTCCAGGAGATCGACGTGACCTCCGAGGAACTCGTCGGCAAGACCGTCGCGGATGTCGGCCCCAAACTCCCGTCGCGGTGTCTCATCGCCCTGGTGTCACGAAACGGAGAGACCCGCGTTCCGGACAGTGACTTTGTGCTCGAACGGGGCGACCGCATCACGTTCATCGGCAACGCCGAGTCGGTCGCCGACGCGCTGACGTTCGCTCATCCGGACGAGTCGTGAATCCGGACGAGTCGTGAATCCGGACGAGTCGTGAGATCCGGTGACACGGGGTGGTTTGACGTGGCGTTCCGGAGCCGTTGTGCGATCCGACGGCCTTAAACGGCTGCCACGAGAACAGGATAGGGATGACTGACCCGGCTCTCGAAGTCGTGGAGTTTCTCCTGACGGCCCACGTCTATACGGACGACCGGAGCCTCGACGAGAACGACCTGCCGCCGCGATACCGGCGGGTCTTCTGGGCCGACGAGGACGAAGACGCCGACGACGCCGACGACGACACGCCCGCCGGCGGGATCGAACGGCCCCTCGTGGTCACCGAAACCACCGCGCGGCAGGCGACCGGGGTGGAACACCCCTGGGATGCCGTCTCGGACCTCCTCTTTACCGAACAGGAGAACTTCTCGGGACGCATCTCGCTCACCCAACCCGAGATGGCGATCGACTGGGTCGTCGAACGCGCCGACCGCGAGCGGCTGGCGACCAATCCGACGCTCGCGTCGGTCGTCGCCGACCGCGACGACGTGGACGTGACGCTCGCGGAGGCCCGCGAACAGACCCGACCGATCCACGCCGACCGGGTGTGGATCGACAGCCTCCTCGATGCCTACTTCGACGAGGACGAGGACGGCGAGATGCTGGATCTCGTCCAAGTCCGAGCGCCCGAGGAGATCGAAATGACCCTCGACGACCTCGTGCTCACCAGCGATCAGGAGGAGATCCAGAAGATCGTAAAGGCCATCGAACACCGGGAGTATCTGGCCCAGATCGGACTTCGAGAGATCGGGAAACTCCTCTTCGTCGGCCCGCCGGGAACCGGGAAGACGACTGCCTCCCGCGCGCTGGCGCACGAACTCGGCCTGCCGTTCGTCGAGGTGAAGCTGTCGATGATCACCAGTCAGTACCTCGGCGAGACGTCGAAAAACGTCGAGAAGACCTTCGAGGTCGCCAAGCGACTCTCGCCGTGTATCCTCTTCATCGACGAGTTCGACTCCGTCGCCAAGACGCGACGGTCGGACGAACACGCCGCGCTCAAGCGTGCGGTCAACACCCTGCTCAAGAGCATCGACGACATCAGCCTCATCCGCGACGAAGTGCTCCTGATCGGGGCGACGAACCACCCCGACCAGCTCGACGCCGCGGCGTGGCGCCGCTTCGACGAAATCGTCAACTTCCCCAAGCCGGACCGGACGATGCGCGCCGACATCCTCGAGGTGATCACCCGGCGGATGGACATCGCGGAGTTCGACCCCGGCGCCGTGGCCGAGCGCACCGAGGGCCTCACCGGGAGCGACCTCCGGATGGTCCTCCGGGAGGCGGTACTGGAGGCACTCACCGAGGAGCGCACGACGCTCACCCAGGAGGACATCCTCGACGCCGTGGAGGACTTCGAGGAGCGCGACAACCTCAAGAACATGGACATGATCGACGGCGACTCCGACGCCCTCGTCGCCGGCGACGGCGGACACGCCGACCACGACCACAGCCACTGACCGCCAGGGAGTTGTGCCGACGGCGGCCGATGGAGCGAGTATGTGCGACTCGGGCCTCGTCGACGGCCTCCTGCACGCCGAGACGCAGGTCCGCCCCGACGACGACTACGAGTGGTGGCACCTCGACGGCGGACAGTACCTGATCGAGTACAACGAGTCGCTGACGACCGAGCGACCACTCTCGGTGAGCGATGGGGGCCTCCGCCTGAAGGAGAGCGCGCGTCTCGGCGCTCCGACCTCACTCCGCCCAGTCCGGCCGGTAGGAGGGTTCGGGCCGGTCGGAGTCGGGGCGGACCAGCGCCGAGGCGGCGGCCCCGACGGCGAGAAAGGGCAGGATCGGAAGGAGAAAGAGCAAGCACAGCGCGCCCACTCCGTGGCCGATACGAACCATCACCAGTTCCGAGAACGACATCCCGAGCGTTGCTCGTCGGTCCATGATCGAGCGGGCGTGACGTGGTGATGTCACTACGGCGTTTCGGTGGCGGCGGATTTTGTGAACGGTCGCCCGATCAGGAACCGTGGCCGTCGCCGCGCAACTGACCGACGCTGCGTTCGATTTCGGCGACCTTCTCGGTCTGACGCTCGGCCGCGCGGGCCACCGCCGTGACCTCCTCGGCGACCTGGTCGGCGCGATCGCGAGCCTCGTCGACCATGGCGGCGATTTCCTCGGCACTCGCGGCCTGTTCGTCGGTCGCCGTCGACACTTCCTGGATGCCCGCGACAGCGTCGCCGACGGCCTCGACGATGTCGTCGAGTTTCTCCATGCTCGCTTCGACTTCGCTGACCCCGTCGTCGATCTGTGCTTCGGTCGTCTCGAGGCTGTCGACCGTTCCCTCGGTCCGGCGCTGAACCTCGACGATCATCGACTCGATTTCACCCGCCTGGTCCTGGGCCTGCTGTGCCAGCGACTTGATCTCGTTGGCGACGACGGCGAAGCCTTCGCTGTCGCGGTCGGCGCGGGCGGCTTCGATGTTGGCGTTGAGCGCCAGCAGGTTCGTCTGATCCGCGATGTCGTTGATGACGTCGATCACCTCGTCGATTTCGTCGACGGTGCCGCTGAGTTCGTCGACGTCCGTACGGACCTCTTGGCTCGACGTCCGGACCGACGACATCGCGTCGCGTGCCTCCCGGCTGACCTCGCGGCCCGACTCGGCGGAGTCGCGCGCCTGTCGGCTGGTGTCGGCGACGGAGTCGGCCGTCGAGGCGACTTCCTCCACGGTCGCGCTGAGGTTCGACACCTCGCCTGCGACCTCCTCGGTGCGGTCGGCCTGTTCCTCGGCGATTTCCTCCATTCGAGTCGCGCTGTCGGCGACCTCCTGAGTGATCGCTCGAAGGTCGCGGGTCTGTTCGTCCACGTCCGCCACGAGGCCGTCGAGGGTCGCCCCCATCTCGTTCAGCGAGTCGACGACGGTCAACAGTTCCTCGTCGATGTACTCGTCGGCGTCGAAGTCGGCACGCGCGCCCAGGTCGCCGTCCTGAATCGCGTGCATCGTGGATCGAACCTCCTCGACGAGTTCCTCGACGCGCTGCCGGCGGCGGACGTCCTCGGTCCGATCCTTGACGAGTTCGACGACGCCGACAAGTTCGTCACCGTCGTACAGCGGCGACGCGCTGAAGACGATGTGACGGGTGTCGCCACGGGTGTCGGTGAACGTACTCCGGTCCCGATACTCGGGGTACTCACCGTCGTCGATCCGGTCGACGTCGAACTCGCGGTGGGCGTCGCGGGGCGCCTCGAGCACCTTGTCCGCGAGCGTCTTCGCCCGCCGACCGTCCTGGTACCAGGCTTCTCCGACCGAATCCGCCGCTCGCGCGTCGGCTTCGCTACTCCCAGTGAGGGCCTCCATCCCATCGTTCCACAGGACCACCTCGTGACCGGCGTCGAGAATGAAGATGGGTGCGCCGATCCGACCGACGATAGCGTCGAACGACAGGGGAAAGTCGGCCACCTGCCGATCCGGTTGTGTGGGTGTACTCATGGGTCTCGCCGTGGTTACAGTCGAGACTCGGAGTGAATTGTATATATCTGATGGATAGATTATCCAGAATGATAGCCGGAACGGCGCCGAACGCGACCGAAGGCGGACCGACGGGACGCCGCTAGACGTCGAGTACCGCGCGGAAGCGAGCGTCGTTGTTCATCATCCGGTCGTAGGCCTCGTCGACGTCGTCGAGGGCGAACGTCTCGACGACCGGGGTGATGTCGCGGAGGAACTGAACTCGAGGGTGTCCTGGGAGTCGCGGGCGTGACCCGATCCCCATCCGGAGACGGCACCGCGGGTGCCGACGAGATGTTGAACGTCCGTCGGGACGGGTTCGCCGGGGATGCCGACGACGACGACCTCGCCGTCGGTGCCGATGCCGCCGAGCACCGACTCGATGGCGTCCGCGGAGGGTGCCGTCGAGAGAACGACCCGCGCACCGCCCAGTTCCTGTAGCGCCTCGGCGGGGTCCGTCCCGCTCGCGTTCACGAAGTGGTCCGCACCGAGTTCGAGCGCCAGGTCGCGCTTCTCGGGGCTGCGGGAGACGGCGACCGTCTCGAATCCGGCGGCGCGAGCGTACTGGACGCCCAGGTGGCCGAGACCACCGACGCCGACGACGGCGACCAGGTCGCCGGGGCGGGCGTCGCTGTTCCGGAGGGCGTTGTACGTGGTGACGCCGGCACAGAGCAACGGTGCGGCGTCGACCGCCGCCAGATCCTCGGGGACGGCCGCCAGCGCCTCCGTGGGAACGGTCGCGTACTCCGCGTAGCCGCCGTCGAAGCTGAGACCCGTGATTTCGGCGTTCTCACACTGGAGGAAGTCGCCGCGACGGCACGGATCACAGGTGAAACAGTGGCCGCCGTGCCAGCCGGCGCCGACACGGTCACCCTCGCTCCAGGCCGTGACGTCCTCGCCCACGGCGTCGACGTGACCGACTACCTCGTGGCCCGGGACGCGGGGGTAGCTCACGCCGGGGAACGTGCCCTCCTTCACGAAGGCGTCGCTGTGACAGATCCCACAGGCATCGACGGCGACGCGAACCTCCGTCGGACCCGGGTCCGGAACCGTCCGTTCGACCACTTCGAAGTCGGCACCAGCCTCGGGGACGACCGCCGCACGCATCGTGTCGGACATACGTGTGACGTCGGGACGGGACGGCAAAAACCCGCGTTTTCGGTTGCAGCGGTAACGCTCCACACGAGACGCCACCGGGAGCGAATAGCTCTAATAGGGTGGCTACGCAGGGGACAGTCGTGACGACCATAGTATGCCACCGTGGCTGATGCATGCAGTCCTCGATGCACTGCCCGAGCGAGTCGCGGTGATCGACGAATCGGGACGAATCGTCGAGTCGAATGCGTCGTGGCGGGCGTTCGCCGAGAACCACGACCACCCGCTCGTCCCGGCGGACACCAGTCGCCCCTATCTCGACACACTCACTCGGTCGACGAACGGCCAGGTGACGGGTATCGCCAGCCGACTCCGATCGCTACTCGACGGCAAAGGGGGAACCGACGAAACCCTCACCTACCGCGCCGACGAGGAGGGACAGGAGCTTCGGGTCCACCTCGCCGAGCTGTCCCACGACGGCGACCGCTACGCCGTTCTGACACACGCCGAGCGCTCCGGGAGTTCACAGCCCCAGTCGGTCGTTAACTTTCGCCTCAAACAGCGGGCGATGGACGAAGCCCCGGTCGGAATCACCATCTCGAACCCCGCCCTCCCCGACAACCCCGTCATCTACGCCAACGCCGCCTTCGAACGCATCACGGGCTATCCGGTCGAAGAGGTGATCGGCCGGAACTGCCGGTTCCTGCAGGGAGCGGATACCGATCCGGAGACGGTCGCCCGAATGCGCCGCGCCGTCGACAACTGGGACCCCGTGACCGTCGAAGTCCGCAACTACCGGCGAAACGGGGAGAAGTTCTGGAACCAAGTGACCATCGCCCCGCTCTACGACGAGGACGGCGAGCCCTCTCACTACGTCGGCTTCCAGCAGGACGTGACCGACCGCAAACGGGCCGAACGGAACCTCGAAACCGAGCGTGACCGTCTCGCACTCCTCAACCAAATCGTCCGCCACGATATTCGCAACGATATGTCGGTCGCGCTGGGGTGGGGCGGCGAACTCGCGGACCGCATCGCGGCCGAGGACGAGGACGCGTTCGAACGGATCATGACCGCCGCGACTCACACCAAAGAACTCACCGAGGCGGTCGGCGACCTCATCGACATTCTGGGCACGGCCGATCCCGAACTCGAAGCGGTTCCGGTGGACAGGGTGCTCCGAACCGAAGTCGACCGGGTGCGCTCGAACTTCGACTACCGTTCGCAGTCGATCACGGTCCGCGGCGACGACGACCTGCCGACGGAGGCCGTCTTGGCCACTTCGATCCTCTCCTCCGTCTTCGGCAACCTCCTCGACAACGCCGTCTTCCACAACGACAAGGCAGACATCGAGATCCAGGTCGGTGCCGACGTCCGGGACGACACCGTCGTCGTCCGGATCGCCGACAACGGTCCCGGCATCCCCGACGCGCGCAAACGCGAGGTGTTCGGCCGCGGCGAGAAGGGACTGGAGAGCCCCGGGAGCGGCCTCGGTCTCTACCTCGTCGACAACCTCGTCGACACCTACGGCGGGTCGGTGTGGATCGAAGACAACGAACCGACCGGTGCCGTCTTCTGTGTCGAACTGCGGCGAGTCAAGGACTGACAACGACCCGTACGACGCCGAACCCCCACAGTACTTGGGCGTCCGTCCGTTATCGCGCGCCGATGGCCGACGAACACGGGGGCTTCGAAGACGTCCGGGAGACCCTCGACGGACACCCGATGGTGAGCCTACTGGCCTACGCGCGCCCGTACTGGCCGCGGCTGACCGTCGGCGTCCTCGCCTCGTTCTGTACCCGCTTCGCCCGCCTGGTACCCCCCATCCTCGTCGCCACCGCCATCGACCGGGTGATCAACGGCCCCGCCGAACCGGGGCTGTTGGCCACCGTGGGCCTCCTGCCTGCCGATCCCATCGCCGGCACGGCGGCCCGAACCGCGCTCCTCGAACGCCTCGTGCTCATCGCGGCGCTGGCGTATCTCGTGCGGTCGCTCACCCGCTTTGGCTCCCGCTACCTCCTCCAGTCTGCGGCCCAGAAGATCCAGCGTGATCTCCGCAACGACACCTACGACCATCTCCAGCACCTCTCGATGGACTTCTTCGTCGACCACCAGACGGGGGCGATGATGTCGGTCCTCAACAGCGACGTGAACCGGCTAGAACAGTTCCTCAACACCGAGTTCCGGCAAGTGATCCGCGTCGTCGCCACCGTCGGCGGCATCGCCATCGTCCTCTGGCACTACTCGCCGAAACTCGCCCTGATCGCGCTCGCGCCCGTCCCCCTCATCGGCGTCGCGAGCGGGCGCTTCCTCACGTGGATCGAGCCGCGCTACAAATCCATCCGGGAGTCCGTCGCCCGCCTCAACACCCGCCTGGAGAACAACCTCGGCGGCGCGGCGGTGATCAAGACGTTCAACCGCTACGGCTTCGAACGCGACCGGGTCGCCGAACGGAGCCAGGACTACCACGACGAGAAGGTCGGCGCCCTGCGCATCCGCCGTGCCTTCTTCGCCACACTCCGACTGCTCACCGGCGTCGTGTTCGTCCTCGTCCTCTACGTCGGCGGCCTCGACAACATCACCGGCGCCGAAGGAGCACTCACCGCCGGCAGCTTCGCCCTCTTTTTCCTCTACCTGCGGCGCCTCTACTCGCCGATGCGCCGGGTCGGAAAATCCGCGAACAAGTACCAACTGGCGAAATCCAGCGCCGAACGGGTGTTCGGCCTCCTCGGCCGGGAGCCGACGGTGACCACTCCCGACGACCCGTACCGACCCGCGGCCGTCGACGGCGACGTGACTGTCGACGGCGTGACCTTCGGGTACGGCGACCGGGACCCGGTGCTCCGGAACGTCTCGCTCGACGTCCCCGCGGGAGCGACCGTCGGCCTCGCGGGCACCACCGGCGCGGGGAAGTCGACGCTCGTGAAACTTCTCCCCCGGTTCCACGACGTCGATTCGGGCGCCGTCAGGATCGATGGGGTCGACGTCCGGGAGTACGACCTCGGTGCGCTGCGCGAGGAGATCGCCGTCGTCGAACAGAACCCCTACCTCTTCTCGGGGACCGTCGCCGAGAACGTCGCCTACGGCGACCGAGACGCGCTCGAAGCCGAGCGACGTGACGCCGATACCGCCCGCGAGCGGGTCGTCGAGGCCGCGAACGCGGCCGAAGCCCACGAGTTCATCACCGATCTTCCCGAGGGGTACGACACGCTCGTCGGCGAACGCGGCGTGAAACTCTCCGGCGGCCAGCGCCAGCGCCTCGCCATCGCTCGCGCACTCCTCAACGACCCCGCGATCATCGTCTTCGACGAAGCCACGAGCGACGTTGATACCGAAACCGAGGGGCGGATCCAAGAGAGCCTCGACCGTCTCGTCGAGGACCGCACCGCGTTCGTCATCGCCCACCGCCTCTCGACCATCCGTGACGCCGACCGCATCGTCGTCATGGAGGACGGCGAACTCGTCGAATCCGGAACGCACGCCGACCTCCTCGCTGACGACGGGGACTACGCCGACCTCTGGCACGCCCAAGCGGACACCCGCACGCCCGCCGACGACTGACGGATACGCTTATCCCGATTACGCGCCCAATACCCGGCATGAGCCGAGCAGTGCCCGACGGCTGGCTGAAAACCGGTAGGCGAGAGTACGAAAATCGAACCGTGGAGGTCGAAGTGAAGTTCCAACCCACGCCGGAACGGGACGGAAACTTCGAGGTGTGGATCGTCGACGAGGAAGCCGGGGAGTCGACGGCCGTCGACAACGTCCAGCCGTCCGAAACCGACGGGCGCGAACTGGCGAAAGCCGTGATGGATACCTTCACCGACGGCTACGAGGCGGCCATCGACGACGGTGCCGACGAGGACGACGCGGTGACACAGGGCGTCGAACACGCCCTCGCCGAGAACAGCGCCTGACGCCGTCGAGTCCCAAAACACGTCGAGGGACGAGATGCTCGACAGCGGGGATAACATCTGGGTCTCGCCAGCGGATCAGGTCACGCCGCACCTCGAAGTGAAGTTCGTACGCGACGATCTCGACGACGCATTCCTCGAAAACGCTACAACGGCCCGAATCGGTGGCAAGACGATCCCGAGAGGTCCGTTAGCGCTTCAGATCGCGTACAAGCTCTACCTCGGTGCGCAGAAGGACCTCGAGGATGCGGTTCACCTCTACACGCTCTTCGAACAAACTCATAGTGTGTTCCGCCTCGAAGAGTGGGTAACGCGACTCGACGTCGAAGCCGAATATGAACGACTCAAACGAGCGTGAGCACCTCGGCGTGAAGCACGAGCGCAACCGCGAGCAGCGCACCGAAGGCATCAAACGCTGGATCGAGTACATCGAGTCCGAACCCCGAGACGTGGGGGCCACAGCAGAACGCGGTCATCAACGACTAGCTCGATGCAGCCCAAAGCGTCCAGACGTCGGTTGCCCACCAGCAGCATGTGAAAGACACAGCGGCGGAGATCCTCGAAGCGAGCGACGAGTCCGACGACGATTCGGAGTAGTCGATCTCCTCGTGGAAAATTCCCCTCGATAACCGCACATAGTGCCTCGAAATAAGAGGAGTCGCCAAGACGTAGTCGTCTTGGGCTTTAGGGAAAAGTGTGAGAGCCAAGGGCCGGATTTGAACCGGCGATGGGCGGCTCTGCAGGCCGCTGCGTTAGGCCGAACTCTGCCACCTTGGCATCACCGAATACTATCGGCGTCCGTCGCTTAAGCCTAGCGGTCGGAACTCGTGGCCGGCGCGGCCGCTCACCGACTGAAAACCGACGACCCACGCGCTCACACGCGTCGCTCGCCGAGTGAATGTAGTATGAATGGTGAGGCGGCGAATCGAAACTCCCAGAGGGTCGCCCACTCCAGTACTGCTCGATACGCAGGCAGGCTTAACGTCCGTGTTCGGGATGGGTACGGGTGTGTCCCTGCCGCTCTGGCCGCCTTCATGCCGACCGACGGAATCGAACCGTCGCAACACCAGTGTCGGTGAACGGTCGAATGACCGTATGTACGTGCGATCCAGTTTGCGCCTGGACCCGATAGTCAAAACCAATCGGGTCACAGTGCGAAATCCAATGAATGTGGCTCGGACTGTTAGTGCTCGCGGGCTGAACGTCTCGTTGCCTCGACGCGTACACCCCGAGTCTATCTAACTCGTCTTCTACGAGTGTCCTCGATGGTACTTCTTTTCCAGGTGGGTTTCGAGCTTAGATGCGTTCAGCTCTTACCCCGCGGTGCGTGGCTGCCCGGCAACTGCCTTCTCAGACAACCGGTACACCAGTGGCACCCAAGCGGAGTTCCTCTCGTACTATACGCTTGTTCCCGTCAAGTACCGTCAACACCCCCAATAGATAGCAGCCGACCTGTCTCACGACGGTCTAAACCCAGCTCACGACCTCCTTTAATAGGCGAACAACCTCACCCTTGCCCGCTTCTGCACGGGCAGGATGGAGGGAACCGACATCGAGGTAGCAAGCCACTCGGTCGATATGTGCTCTTGCGAGTGACGACTCTGTTATCCCTAAGGTAGCTTTTCTGTCATTTACGGCCCGCAACAAGCAGGCTCGTAAGTTCGCTGACCACGCTTTCGCGTCAGCGATCCTCGTTGGGAAGATCACTGTCAGGCTTCCTTGTGCTCTTGCGCTCTCTTCCGGGTTTCCGACCCGGATGAGGAAACCATCGGGCGCGCTCGATATCTTTTCGAGCGCGTACCGCCCCAGTCAAACTGCCCGGCTACCGGTGTCCTCCGCCAGGAGTGAGAGTCGCAGTCACTACCGGGTAGTATTTCAATGGTGGCTCGGTGGCCGCTGGCGCGGGTACCTGTGTAATGCCTCCTACCTATGCTGCACAGTAGCGACCACGTCTCAGCGACAGCCTGCAGTAAAGCTCTATAGGGTCTTCGCTTCCCCTTGGGGGTCTCCAGACTCCGCACTGGAACGTACAGTTCACCGGGCCCAGCGTTGGGACAGTGGCGCTCTCGTTGATCCATTCATGCAAGCCGCTACTGAAGCGGCAAGGTACTACGCTACCTTAAGAGGGTCATAGTTACCCCCGCCGTTGACGGGTCCTTCGTCCGATTGTACTCGGTGTTCAGATACCCGCACTGGGCAGGATTCAGTGACCGTACGAGTCCTTGCGGATTTGCGGTCACCTATGTTGTTACTAGACAGTCGGAGCGCCCGAGTCACTGCGACCTGCTCTTACCCAGAGCAGGCATCCCTTATTGCGAACGTGCGGGACTAACTTGCCGAATTCCCTAACGCCGGTTGCTCCCGACGGGCCTTGCCTTTCGCCGGCAGAGCACCTGTGTCGGATCTCGGTACGATCATCACACTCGTCTTTTCACGGGCTCTGGGTACGACCGACTTGCGCTGTCTCGAGAGTCGTCCGCTTCCTGCCATTACGGCTTCCACGGAGGTACTCGATTCGACCGGGCGAAAGCCCGGCTCGGCTGTTCCCAAAGCGTCGACTTTTGGCGTGTGATGGTGCTGGAATATTAACCAGCTTCCCTGTTGTCTCGGTCGAGTTACGGCGAGACTTAGGATCGACTAACCCTCGGCTGATTAGCAGTGCCGAGGAACCCTTGCTCGTAAGGCCGTCGGGTGTCACACCCGACTATCGCTGCTACTGTGACCAGGATTATCGTCACCACTCGGTCCACACGAGATCTCTCCCGTACTTCCGCCCGAGCGGTGTGCCAGCCTACGCGATTGTCCGGTGAAGGACACGGGTAGGTCTCGGTGGTAGACTTGAGCCCCGATCATTTTGGGCGCCCCGAACCTCGGCCGGTAAGCTGTTACGCTTTTCTTAGAGGGTAGCTGCTTCTAAGCTCACCTCCCGGCTGTCTAGGGCTCGGGACCACCTTCGATCGCACTTAGTCTACACTTGGGGACCTTAACCTACCGCTGGGTTGTCTCCCTTACGGTGCACAGGCTTACCCCGCACACCGGACTCCCTGCGTCTGCGACGTCCGCAAGTTCGGAGTTCGACAGGATGGCCGACTCCTCTCGGAGGCGGGTCATCCAATCGGTAGCTCTACCTCGCGGACTATCTCTGCAGAGGTCATGCTTCGACATGTTTCGGCTGGAACCAGCTGTTGCCGGGTTCGATGGGCCTTTCACCCCTACGCATAGGTCACGGGAGGGTATTGTAGGACACCACCCCTAACGGGCCTCCACGTGCCTTTCGGCACGCTTCACCCTGCCCACGCGTAGATCACCCGGTTTCGGGTCGCACCCGCTTGACTCCCCGCGCTTGAACACGGTGGCCCTGGTCTTCGGATGAAGACTGCGGCCGTATCGGTTTCCCTGTGCCTGCCTCGATGGTCGAGTTAGGCTCGCCAAGCAAGTGCACTCCCTGGTTCGTTTTTCAAAACGCACGACGGAACATCGGCTTCCTTCGAGTCCTACTGTGGCTCGCGCCACGGTCGTTCGTCGAAGGACCTTGTATGCCCCGTCGCTCGATCGCCAGCTGAGTTCAGGCTCTATTTCAGTTCCCTTCTCGGGATACTTTTCAGCGTTCGCTCACGCTACTTGTTCACTATCGGTCTCGAGGAGTATTGAGTCTTCCCGGTTGATGCCCGGGACGTTCACGAGGAATATCCAATCCCCGCTACTCTGGGACTGATTCCCATCGTACTGCATCCCGATACGGGGCTGTCACCCTGTATCGCGCTCCGTTTCAGGAGACTTCTCGGGTTGGGTCGGATGTTGAAGATCAGCCCGACACCACATGTCTCGTCAGAGATTCGGTTTGGACTGGCCCGCGTTCACTCGCGGTTACTAACGGGATCGCGATTTGCGTTTTGTTCCTGCTCCTACTGAGATGTTTCAATTCGGAGCGTTCCCCATTGCGCGAAGCAATTGCGAGGGGATTCCCATTCGGAAATCCTCGGTTCTTTCCCTCCATGCGGGTCCCCGAGGCTTATCGCAGCTTGGCACGTCCGTCGTCGGCTCTCGAGCCGAGCCATTCACCAGCTGGCACAGTAGCCAGATTGATGGTTTGTCACACTGGTGACCCGGTTTGACTGTCGGGTCCAGTGGACGCCTGGATCGCACGTACATACGGTCTCATTACGCTCTCGTGGATGCGAGCGCGTTCGACCCTTCCCACCCGCGCTTTCGCGGGGTGGTGCATCGGTCTTGCGTGACTCAATCGAGCGCCGTCATGCACTTAAGGGGTGCGATTCGGGCGAGCGAGTGAGTCGGCATGGACCCGCTGGGATTCGAACCCAGGGCGTCCTCCTTGCAAAGGAGGTGCTCTACCGCTGAGCTACGGGCCCGGTCCCCGAAAGGGGGACGCGGTGGCGTGGTGTGTGAGCCTTGGTGGTTCTAAGGTGCCCGGTCGATGCGGTGGTCGATCCGTGGACGGCAGTGGGTGTGGTGGGGCCTCCCGTGTGGGAGGTCCCGGTCAGTAGGAGGTGATCCAGCCGCAGATTCCCCTACGGCTACCTTGTTACGACTTAAGCCCCCTTGCGGAGCCCAGATTCGACTATCGTGCGATAGCCTCATCCGGACCCCACTCGGGTGCTTTGACGGGCGGTGTGTGCAAGGAGCAGGGACGTATTCACCGCGCGCTGCTGACACGCGATTACTACCGAATCCAGCTTCATGAGGGCGGGTTTCAGCCCTCAATCCGAACTACGACCAAGTTTAGGAGATTACCGTCCTCTTTCGAGGTTGGAACCCATTGTCTTGGCCATTGTAGCCCGCGTGTAGCCCAGCACATTCGGGGCATACTGACCTACCGTTGCCCGTTCCTTCCTCCGTGTTGGCCACGGCAGTCCTCCTAATGTACCCACCCGGCCGAAGCCGGTGCTGGCAATTAGGAGTGCGGGTCTCGCTCGTTGCCTGACTTAACAGGACGCCTCACGGTACGAGCTGACGGCGGCCATGCACCTCCTCTCAACAGCTCTGACAAGGTCATCAACCTGATCGTCATTGCTGTTGTCGATGCTGGTGAGATGTCCGGCGTTGAGTCCAATTAAACCGCAGGCTCCTCCGGTTGTAGTGCTCCCCCGCCAATTCCTTTAAGTTTCATCCTTGCGGACGTACTTCCCAGGCGGTCTGCTTAGCGGCTTCCCTACGGCACAACACCCACTCGTAGTGGGAGTCACACCTAGCAGACATCGTTTACGGCCAGGACTACCCGGGTATCTAATCCGGTTCGAGACCCTGGCTTTCGTCCCTCACCGTCGGATCCGTCTTCCCGAAGTGCTTTCGCCATCGGCGGTCCGTCCAGGATTACAGGATTTCACTCCTACCCAAGACGTACCCTTCGGGTCTTCCGGTCCCGAGCCACACAGTTTCCACCGGACGCCCGCCAGTTAGGCTGGCGGATTTCCCGATGGACTTGCGTGGCCGGCTACGGACGCTTTAGGCCCAATAAAATCGGCCATCACTCGAGCTGCCGGTATTACCGCGGCGGCTGGCACCGGTCTTGCCCAGCTCTTATTCCAGTACCTCCCTACGGTACTGAAAAGCGAGGACTGTATGCCCTCGCACTCGGGGTCCCCTTATCGCACTTGCGTGCAGTGTAAAGGTTTCGCGCCTGCTGCGCCCCGTAGGGCCCGGAATCTTGTCTCAGATTCCGTCTCCGGGTTCTTGCTCTCACAACCCGTACCGATTATCGGCACGGTGGGCCGTTACCCCACCGTCTACCTAATCGGCCGCAGCCACGTCCTCCAGCGCGTGAGCGTTTGCGCGTCTCGGCATTCCAGCGTGAGACGGGTATGAACTATTAGCCTCAGTTTCCCGAGGTTATCGTTCTCTGGAGGGTGGTTTGGCCACGTGTTACGGAGCTATTTGCTACGAGTCTAAGCTCGTACAACTAGCATGGCTAAATCGGACCCCGATAGCAATGGCCTCCGGCAGGATCAACCGGAATGGGCTCACTCCTGTGGGAGTGAGGGGTGGCGGGGAGATTGTCTCAGAGAGACAGTCTCCGCGTCGTGTATAGACCACTGAGGTCCGTGGTTCGGGCCACCGCGTCGACCGGGTGACACCGAACCACCAAGGCTCACATCAGATTCCGGCTTACGGCGGACCGCAGGGGTGGAATCCTCATGTTTCGTCCGGATCTGAACCGACGCAGGCGAACCATATAAGCCCGTTGATCGGGCGATGGGTCGCCCGGGGTCGGCGTGACCGATCCGGGTGTGGTGAGGGCGTCGTCGCCCTCGCCCTTCGCATTACCACCGAACCCCCTTAACTACTTAAGGGCGTCGGAAGCATTCCGCCGCCGGCCGCCGATTGCCAGCCGCCCGAATCGACTTCGGTCGGCGAAATCGGCGTCGGCGACGCGCGTACTACCACAGAAGCCGGTGGCATAAATAAGGCCGTCGAAGTGGAGCGGCTTCGGCACGCGATTACATGGGAGAGCGTCACGGTGTCGAGCGGGAACGAGGGCGGAACCGAGACGGTGGTGGAAAACGAGAGGAGCGGTCGGGAGAACGATGTCGCGCGGCTGGAGACCGGTCGGTCATCCCCCGCTCGTACGGATAGTCCCGCCGGGGAGCGGCCGCGCGGACGGAGATGTTCGGCGCACGGGCAAAGACCTGTTGACACTCGACGGCGGTGATCCTCGACGCGTTCCCGTCGTCACACCGCGGGTCGTGACCGGTGGATACGAGCGCCCGTGGCCGGGCACTCGCGTAGGTGACGACGGGCGGCCGGCGCGGTCACTCGTCGAGGTGTTCGATACCTTTCTTCGAGACGTTCCCTTTCGTGATCTGGTCACCCATCCAGTCGGGTTTGTCGTCCGGGGCCTCCTGCTCCCACGCCCACGCGTCGAAGATGTGGACCTTGTCGGTTCCCTTCTCCCGGAGGCGAATCTCGGTGGAGTTCGCCTCGGCCTCTTCCTCCGAACTCGCTGGCGGGAGCCGACGGGCGGCCTTCAGTGCGGCCTGCCGGGGCATGTTTCCCGAGAACACGCTGTCCTCTTCGCCGTCCTGGCGCATCACGAAGTTCCGCTTACCGTCCTCTCGTACCATGATTTTGCACCTCTATGGGAATCGAACACATGGCACAACATAAATATATCGGCAAATCGAGGACTTTCGCGGAGGGAAACGGACACCGCGGCGGCGTGTCCGCCGACGACGAACGGTGCGGACGCGTGGTCCGCCAGTAGACAACACTTATATGTGTCCTGCCGCGAGAGGGGGCTAGACACCCTCGATGGTCCGGAAAAAGAAGCTCAGTCCAAGCGGTGCCAAGGACGAGGACGGCGAATATCACAACGTCCACGTCAACCTGCACGAAGACGAACTCGCCGTGGCCGGGATGAACATCGGCGACGAGGTGTTCGTCCGCGTGCGTGACGGGAAGATCATCATCCAGAAAGCCGATCCGGACGACGTCGAACACGACTTCTAAGTGCCGATGATCGGTCGCGACTCCGACGACGAACGGGCGGGACGGCCATGAGGGGCTACGATCTGTGCAAGCCCCTGCTGTTCGCCCTCCCAGCCGAGACGGCCCACCGCGCCACCCACCGACTGCTCCGGACCGCCCAAGGGACGCCCGTCGAGGACTGGCTTCGTAACTACTACGCCGTCGACGACAACCGACTGGAGACCGAGGCGTTCGGTCTCACGTTCGACAACCCCGTCGGCGTCGCGGCCGGCTTCGACAAGAACGCCGAACTGCCCTCGGTTCTCACCGCACTCGGCTTCTCCCACGTCGAGGTCGGCGGCGTCACCGCCGAACGACAGCCCGGCAACCCCCGCCCCCGACTGTTCCGCCTCCCCGAGGACGGCGCGCTGATCAACCGGATGGGCTTCAACAACGAGGGCGCCGACCGAATCGGCGAGCGTCTCGGCGCCAGCGACCTGCCCGACGCCCCGGTCGGAATCAACATCGGCAAGTCGAAGTCGACGCCGCTGGCCGAGGCGGCCGACGACTACCGCTACACCTACGACCGGGTCGCCGACGCCGGCGACTACTTCGTCGTGAACGTCTCCAGCCCGAACACGCCGGGCCTGCGCGAACTCCAGAACCGCGAGTCGCTCGAACGGATCCTCGGAAGCCTCGTCGACGCGGGCGCCGAGCCGCTGCTGGTGAAGCTCTCCCCGGACCTCGCGGCGCCGGCCATCGACGAGGCACTCGCCGTCGTCGACGACCTGAACCTCGACGGCGTCGTCGCGACCAACACCACCGTCGACCGGCCACCCGGACTCGAGAACCCGAACAGGGCGGAACGGGGTGGCCTCTCGGGCAAACCCATCGAGGAACGCGCGACCGGTACGATCACGTTCATCGCGGAGCGGACCGACGTCCCGGTGGTCGGCGTCGGGGGTATCACGGACGCCGCGGGTGCCTACCGGAAGATCCGCGCGGGCGCGAGCGTCGTCCAGTTGTACACCGGCCTGGTGTACGAGGGACCGAGCCTCGCACGCGACATCAACCGCGGTCTGCTGGACCTACTGGAACGGGACGGCTTCGACTCCGTCGAGGCGGCCGTCGGCGCGGACCTGTAAGTCGACGCGGCGGGGACGTACCGTTCGAAAACACGACCGCGGATCGGATCAGTTCCGGACGATGACGACCGTCTCGCCCGCTTCGACCATCTCGCCGTCGCCGGCGTACTGTCGCTCCTCCTCGACCTCGAACATCGCGGCGTCGAGTTCGGCGTCCGCGACGTGCAGGCGGCCGTCGACCACCTCGTAGTCGCCCTCGGCGATGGCCGCCTCGATGTCGGAGACGCGGTTCCCGAACTCGGGACCGACCAGCGAGTAATCGAGGTCGATCCCGGTCACGACGGACTCGACCGGGGGTTCCTCGTCGACCGATTCCAGTTCGCCGACGTGCATCACGCGCTCGATGTCGTCGGCGAACGCCTCGACGTCGCCGTACACCCGCACGGCGTCGACGCCGGCGTTCATCGAGAGCTGGTGATCCGTCTTGTACTTTCGGAGCGCGCCGACGACGTCCATCGCCCGTTCGCCGGCCGCGAGGTCCGCCTCCACGCCGAGAGGGTCGGGCCAGTCGGCCGTGTGGACGCTCCCGCCGTCGTACATGTCCCGCCAGAGTTCCTCGGTGACGTGGGCGAGGATGGGGGCGAACAGCTTGCAGAAGCGCCGATGTGCGGTCTGGAGCGTGTAGGCCGCCGACGGATCGTCGCCGTCGCGCAGGCGTTGTTTGGCGATTTCGAGGTAGTCGTCACAGAACGTATGCCAGAAGAAAGAGCGGAGGCTGTCGCGGGCCTTCGAGAACTCGCGACGCTCGAAGTAGCCGGTGACCGTCTCGATCCGGTCGTCGAGTTCGGCCAGCAGCCAGCGGTCGATGGCCCGGAGGTCCGGCCGCGAGAGGCGCTTCTCCGGCGTCAGATCGTCGACGAGTTTCGAGGCGTTCCAGAGTTTCCGCATCAGGCGCTCGCCGGCCCGGAGCCCCTTCTCCTTGTACGGCAGGTCGTCGCCGACGGCGCTCCCGGCGGCCCAGTAGCGCGCGGCGTCGACGGGGTACTGCTCCAGGACTTCGTCGGGAGAGACGATGTTCCCCAGCGACTTCGACATCTTCACCCGGTTCTCGTCGAGGACCATGCCGTTGATCATCACGCTCTCGAAGGGCACCTCGCCCGTGTGCTCGTAACACTTGACCACCGTGTGGAACAGCCAGAAGGAGATGATGTCGTGCCCCTGTGGCCGCATGTCCATCGGGTAGAGTTCGGGCCGCTCGATCACCATCTCCTCTCGCTCCGAGTCCCAGTCCCACCCCGCGTTGATCAGCGGCGTCAGCGACGAGGTGGCCCACGTGTCGAAGACGTCGTCCTCGGGGACGAGGTCGTCGTGTCCACACTCCGGACAGTGATCGACCGGCGGGTCGTCCGACAGCGGGTCGACCGGCAACTGCTCGCGATCGGCGACGATCTCCTCGTCGCACTCCGCGCAGTACCAGACCGGGAAGGGGATACCCGACGAGCGCTGGCGGGAGATGGACCAGTCCCACTGGAGCCCCTCGATCCAGTTACGGTACCGCGTGAACATCTTCTCCGGATACCAGTCCATCTGCCGGCCGGCTTCGAGATACTCCTCCTTCTTGTCGAGTAGTTCGATGTACCACTGCTCGGTGACGAGGAACTCGATGCTCGATCCGCAGCGTTCGTGGACGTTGACGGTGTGGGTGATCGCCCGCCGGTCGAGCAGGGCACCGGCGTCGTCGAGGTCGTCGACGATGGCCTCGCGGGCCTCGTCGCGGTCGAGTCCCGCGTACTCGCCCGCCACGTCGGTCAGCGTCCCCGACTCGTCGATGGCGATGCGCAGGTCGAGGTCGTGGGCCTGGTACCACTCGATGTCCGTCTGGTCGCCGAAGGTACAGCACATCACGACGCCCGACCCCGTCTCCATGTCGACGCGTTCGTCCTCGATGATGGGTACCTCCTGTCCGAACAGGGGAATCCGGGCGTGATTGCCGACGAGGTCCTCGTTCGCGTCGTCGTCGGGGTGGACAAAGACCGAGACGCAAGCGGGGAGCAGTTCGGGCCGAGTCGTCGAGATGGTGAACGTCTCCGGGAGGCCCACGTCGTCCTCGACCACCTCGAAGGCGATGTCGTGGAAGTGGCTGTCCTGTTCGTCGTCCTCGGTCTCGACCTGCGAGATGGCCGTCTCGCACTCCGGACACCAGATGGCGGGCGCGCGCTGGCGGTACTCCCGCCCCTGTTCGTAGAGGTCGACGAAAGAGAGCTGCGAGGTTCGCTGAACCTCGGGCGAGATGGTCTGGTAGGTCTCCGACCAGTCGATGGAGATGCCGAGGTTCTGCATCTTCTCGGTGAACTCCTCCTCGTACCGGGCACAGACCTCGCGGCACTTCTCCTGGAACTCCCGGCGGCCGAAGTCCTGGTGGCGGACCCCGAGTTCGTCCTCCGTGAGTCGCTCGGAGGCGATGCCGTTGTCGTCGTAGCCGAACGGGAAGAACACGTCCTTGCCCTGCATCCGGTTGTACCGGGCGACGAAGTCCTGCAGGGTGAACCCGTAGACGTGCCCCCAGTGGAGGCTGCCCGACACCGTCGGCGGCGGCGAGTCGATGGAGAAGACGGTGTCCGGATCTACCACGCCGTCCCCGTAGGCGTAGAGATCCTCCTCGACCCACCGCTCCTGCCACTGTCGTTCGACCGTCTCCGGGTCGTATTCTCCGCTCGGCATTGCTCGCGTGACGCTACCGGAGTGACCGGTGTTAAACGCCTCGGTTAGGACCTCCCGCTCGCGCTGCGGGCTGGCGTCGTTGCCCCCGACGAAAGCGGGACCAACGGCGCCACGCGCTCGACGGTCGCTTGCGCCCGCCTCGCGCCGTCCTCGGCGGCGACTACTCCAGCGCGCCCAGCCGAAACTCGAACGCCGCCACCGGCAGTTCCAGGTCGTGTTCGACCAGCACGCGCGGGTGCACCTCGCCGATCACGCCGACGCTCTCGCCGTCGATCACCACGTCGGCAGCCCGCCCGTCGATGAACGTCGGGTGGTCCGTCGCGGGCGTCGCCAGGTCGACGCCGAAGTCGCGACACAGCGACGCCAGTCGCGCCTTGGCGTCTTCGTAGGTGGCGTCGTGGCGCGCGAGGACCGCGGCGACGGTCCGACGCTCGGCGACGCCCGTGTTCTCGTCGTCGTCCGCGCCCGCGGCCACCCCGATTTCGGCGAGGTCCTGCGGGTAGGCCCGGTGGGTGTTGTTCTCGAGTACCATCAGCAGGGAGGGAAGCGCCCACGTGCGGAGCATGGTGTAGTCCTCGCTGTAGGGTTCGGTGATGGTCACCGGGTCTGCGCCGCCGACGACGGCGGTTCCGGGGTCGACCCCCATCCGGTCGTAGTTCTCCGTCTCGGAGATCATGTGGAAGTTGAGCAGGTCCTCGAAGCCGAGGCCGACGAGGGTCGTCCGGGCCGCCGCTTCGAGCGTCGACCGCTCGTGGCGCCCGCCGACGGTCGCCACGTCGGGGTAGCGCGGGTCGAGTTCGTTGAACCCGTAGGCTCGTCCCACGTCGTCCACCAAGTCGAGTGGGTGGAGCACGTCGGTCCGGTACGGCGGGACCGCCACCTCGTAGGTGACGTCGCTACCGTCTCGTTCCGTGGGATCGGCGTCCAGCCCGGATCGCTCGAACAGGTCGACCGCCTCCTCGACGTCGAGGTCGACGCCGAGCATCCCCTCGATGCGCTCGTGGGCGACGGTTTTGGTGTCGACCTCGAAGTCTGGGCGGCGGAGCGTCCCGTCGGCGTACTCGACTTCGACGTCCTCGATGGTTGCGCCGCGGGCGTCGAGGGCGTAACAGATGACGTTACACATCCGGTCGATGGTCCACTGGTCGGTGCCAGTGAGTTCGACGAAGAGTTCGCGGGAGTCGGTCGACACCTCGGTCCGGCGGCCGTTGATCACCGGCGGGAACGAGAACAGCCCGATTTCGTCGTAGATAGCCGGGTAGCGGTCGTACTCGCGGACGATTGGTGCGTAGGTCTCGCCGGTCGGGTGGTCGGCGAGGACGTCCGCGGGCGTCATCTCCCGATCGGAATCGAGCGGGACGAACCGGTCGCCGTCGGGGGTGACACCGCGGTACGTGATGGCGTTGCCGCCGCCTGCGCCGTCGCCGTGGACCGCCCCTTTCAGCATCGTCAGGTCGTGGATGCCGATGGCGCCCTTGGCGCGTTTGCGCCCCATCGTCGCGTGGAGTTTCTCCTGTAACTGGATCAGGGAGTCGAGGGCGTCGTCGTCCAGATCCACGCCGCGGATCACCGCGCCGGTGACGTACGGCCGCTCGTCGGGCACCGAATCCTCGACGACGATGGTCCAGTCTGGATCGTTCGTCTTCGGGACGTAGACGCCGCGGTCGTCGCCGTACTGGTAGCGAAGCGACCGGGCGACCCCCTCGACCGAGAGGCGGTCGAGACGGTCAGGGCCGAACTCCAACTGGAGTTTTCCGTCCTCAGTCTCGCCCTCGAACTCCAGTCCGAGGGCGAACAGATCCTCCGTGAACTCCTCGTCGCTTTTCTCCTCGTGGCCCGTCAACTGCCGGAGGTCGTCGGGATCGACGTCGACGACGGGCATCAGTGAAGCACCTCCGTGTTCCGCAGGAGGTCCAGATCACAGAGCGTCCCGTGCACGTCGCGGATGTCGTCGAAGCCGTACATGAGCATCAGGAGTCGTTCGAGCGCCAGGCCCCAGGCCATCACGTCACACTCGACGCCGAGGGGGCGGAGGACTTCCTCGCGGAACATCCCGCTGTTGCCGATTTCGATGAGTTCCCCGGTCTCGGGGTGGGTGCCGAACAGTTCGAAGGACGGTTCGGTGTACGGGTTGTAGTGGGGTTTGAACTGCAGGTCGGTGATGCCGAACTGCTCGTAGAACTCCTCGAAGGTGCCCATCAGGTCACGGACCGAGAGGTCATCGGCCATCACCCACCCCTCGATCTGGAAGAACTCCAGCAGGTGCGTCGGGTCGAGCGTGTCGTTCCGATACACCTTCTCGACGCTGAAGAAGCGCTCCGGGGTTCGAGTTCGCCGATTTCGTGCCCGGAGAGATAGCGCATCGACAACGAGGTGGTGTGACCCCGGAGGTCCACCCCGCGGGCAACCTCCTCGGTCCACGGCGAGTGGTAGCCCTGCCCGTCCTCGCCGACGCCCTCCAGGTGGGCCGACCGGACGCGGTTCAGGAGGTCGTCGGGGATGTCCTCCATCGGCGGCACGTCGAGGGCGAACTGGTCCCAGTGGGTGCGTGCCGGATGGTCCTGAGGCATGAACAGGCAGTCGTTGATCCAGAACTCCGAGTCCGCGTGCGGGCCGTCCATCTCCCGGAACCCCATCCCGACGAGCGTGTCCTTCACGCGCTCGGCTGTCTGGCGGAGGATGTGGACCTTCCCGCCGCGCGTCTCGGGCGCGTCGGCCTCGACGTTGTAGGCGGTGAACTCCACGTCCCGCCACTCGCCGGAGGCCAGCATCTCGGGCGTGAGACGGTCGACCGTCTCCGCGGGCTCGACCCCCTCCATCAGCGCGGTGACGCCCTCGTCGGTGAGCGTCACGGAGCGAACGGTGCGCTCGGTTCGCTCGACGAGGCCGCGGCGCACGAGCTGGTCGAGGGCGTCGTCGTCCGCGTCCGCGTCCGCGTCCGCGTCGGCGCCGTCAGCTTCGACGAGGGATTCCAGGGCGACCGCCTCGGCGTCGGCGCCCGGATCGAGGGCCGGATCGGCGGTGATCTCGCCGGAATCGACCCCGCCGTACCCCTTGCGGGCGTAGTTCGCGAGCGCGATGTCGACGGCGTCGCCGAGGTCGGCGTCGCCGATGACGGCCCCCATCGAGACGGGGGCGTCGGCGGCACCCGCCGACAGTGCGGCGCGGTAGAGGCGCACCTCGGGCAGCCCCGCTTCGGCGTAGGTCTCGCCCTCGTCGGTGACGTCGTAGGACACCGTCTCGGTCGTCGAGACGGCGATCAGTCCCGCGTCTTCGAGGTCGAAGGCGGCACCCGTCACCGTCTCCGGTTTCAGCCCCGTCTCCTCGCTCATCTGTTCGATGGTCTTTGCCTCCGTCGCGCTCGCGGCTTCCAACACCGCGACCTGTGATTCCGGGAGTTGCATGCGTCGTTCTTGTTCACGTCCATCCGAGCCGGTCAGTTAGCAGTTCCGAAGGTCTGCGGCCACGTCGACCGGGTGGCGCGCCGAACGGGTCGGTTTCGTCCGCCCCCGCGGGCGGAGTCCGCCGACCACGATCAGACCTCGAAAAAGAAGCCGAACCCGAGCGCGGTCGCTTCGCGGACGAGCGAGTCGGTCGTGGCGGGTTCGGTCGCCATGTCCGTTCGATGCGCGCCGGACGGCAAAAGCGTTCTGCAGCCCGAGGTCCCGGTGGCGGGATCAGTGCCCGTCGCCGGGCACGCCACGGCGGTCGGAGTCGAGGTCGATGTCCAGGTCGTCGAGGACGGCCTCCATCTCCTCGCGTTTCTCCTGATGCGCTTCGAGGAACTCCCGCATGAGTTCGGCGGCCTGCTCCTTACAGCCACCACAGAGCCGCTCGCCGCCGACACACTCCTCGTACACTTCGGTCGCGAACTCGTCGTCGTCACCGGCGAGGAGGTAGGCGTACAGTTCGTAGACGGGACAGTCGTCGGCCTCCCCACCGAGTTCTCGCTGTTTCGCGGCCGTCTCGCGGCCGCCCGTCGTCGCCGATTTCACCTTGTCGTAGCCGTCCGCGGGGTCGTCGAGCAGGGAGATGTGGGAGGCCGGCACCGACGACGACATCTTCCCGCCGGTCAGGCCGGTCATGAACCGGTGGTAGATGGAGGACGGCGGGAGAAAGCCGTAGCCGCCGTGGTCGACCTCCACCTCGCGGGCCAGGTCCTCGGCGGCCTCGCGATCCATCTCGAAGGCGTCGACGTGTTCGTCGTAGCGGCGCTTCTCGCCGGGTACTGCCTCGATCAGGGCGTCGAAGGCCTCGTCGGTGGCGTTCCGGTCGAGGAACCGAACCCGGGGGCGGAGCGGCTCCTTTCCCGCCGCTCGGAGCTTCTCTATCGCCGCGTCGCGGACGGCGTCGGGCGTCATCTCCGCCGTCAGCCACTCGGCGGCGTCCTCGCACCGAACCACGTCGTGATCGTCTTCCAACGCGGCGTAGGCGGCGGCCAGGTGGTCGCGTTCGGCGGCGTCGGCCTCGAAGGAGGCGTAGGCCTCGGTCACTTTGAAGTATCGCATCCGGGCGGCCACGTCGCGTGCGAGACGCATGTGTGGGTCCTGGTCCGGGCCGACGGGGATGACCGTCGGCTTCGGCCCCTCCAACTGTGGGTAGAGGATGTCCGCCATCTGCGTCACCACGGACTGCATGTGGGAGACGGAGGTTTCGCCGTCGAACCCGTAGATCCCCTCGAACTCGGCGAAGCGGGCGTTCGACCCGAGTTCGAAGGCGAGGTCTTGCACCTCGCGGTTGGTCGACTGCCGGTAGAGTTCGCCCTCCTCGGGGTCGAAGCCCAGCGCGAGCAGCGAGAGCAAGTAGTCACGGGCGTGTTCGTCGATTTCGTCCCAGGAGAGGCCGCGGGCGCTGTGGGCTTCGAGGTCGGCGATCAGGCCGTAGGCGTCGGCGCCGCGCTCCTGGTGCCAGATGATCTCGTCGAAGACGAGTTTGTGACCGATGTGCGGGTCGCCGGTCGGCATAAAGCCCGAGAGGACGGCGGCGTCCTCGCCCTCGCGGAGGGCGCGGGCGACGGGGCGGTAGTCGCGGTGGCCGAAGATGACGCCCCGACGCATCAGGTAGTGCGGACTGGGAACCTCGCCGAGCACCTCGTCGAACGTTTCGATGCCGAACTCGTCGAACAGTTTGCGGTAGTCGGAGACGGTCGAGGATCCCCACGGGTCGAGCGCCACGTCGTCCGCGCCGGTCGCGGCGTCGCTCCCGCCGTCGGTCGCGGGGGTCGTATCGGCCGAGGGCCGTCGCTTCTCGCCGTCCGCTCCATCGGCGTCGTCCGAGGTTTCTCGTGTCATGTTAGGGCGTGAGTCGGGCGACCGAGAGCCAGTCTATCCCCTCGTTCGCGTCGGTCAGCGCAAAAACCATTCGCTTCCGGACCCCGCCCGCGAGGCGCACGTCGAGCGAGAGGTCGCGGGGCAGGAAGGTGTGATCGGGCGAGACGACACGGATCAGCCGGGTCGAGTGATCCATCTCCTCGACCGTGGTGAAGGTATCGTAGGTGCGGAAGTCGGCGCCGAACTTGAACCCGCTCTTCGGGACGCTCCCCGCCGCCCGAAGCGCCGCGTAGGCGCGGAGCCGACGGTCGAAGCGCCCGCCCTCGACCGCTCTGCCGCGTTCGACGACGCGGGGTTCGGCCAGGTCGAGGGCGTCCCGACGGGCGAGATACGCCGCCTCCACGAGCGACAACTGGAGCGGTCCGGTCTCGGCGTTCCGTCCCTGGAGGCGCTGGCCGTAGAACCCCCGGTCGTGCAGGTCGGTTGGGGGGGCCCACACCACCGCCCGGTCGGCGAGGAGGGCGGCGTCGAGACCCGTCGGCGGGTCGTACCGATCACCCGAGCCGTCCGCCTGCCCCGCCGCGTCCGGACGCTCCGTCTCCAGGTAGGTGAGTTCCCCTCCTCGTCGACGACGGCGAGGGTCACGTCGCCGAGCGAGGCGGCGGGGATGATCTCGCGTTCGCCGGCGACGCGGATCCGGTACTCGACGGCGTCGTCCTCGGGGCCGCTGCCGCGCGGGAAGACCACGAAGTCGATCCCGTCGGAGTCGTCGACCCAGTCCTCGCGGGCGGGCGAGAGGTAGAACCCCCGGTCGCGCAGGTCCTTGTACACGACGAAGGTGAGGACGGTGTCGGTGGCGACGAGGAAGGCACGGAAATCGAGTCGGTCGTCGCCGGCGACGACGGTGTCCAGATCCCCCCGGAAGAGGAGGTGGGCGGCCTCGACGGGCGCGAGTTCGATCCGGTTGCCAGAGAGCGGCCGCCCGTAGCCGCGGGCGTCGTAGAAGCGCTGTCTGGCGTCGCCACCGACGCGAACGACGCCGTCCTCGAAGGTCCCCTGCATACCTGCCAGGGGGCGCGGTGGAGGTAAAGGGTCTGCGGTGGCCGATCACGCCGACCACCGATCACAGGTGCCGTCCAGACACCGCTGCCCGGTCGCCGTCTCGAAGACGGGGAGGCCACACGGGCAGTCGTCGACGACGACGCCCGCCGGTACGGTAAACGCCGTCTCGCAGTCGGGGTAGGCGTCACAGCCCGCGAGCAGCCGACCCCGTCGGCGGATGATCCGCAGGTCGCTCCCGCAGTCCGGACAGGTCCACGCCCGGTCGAACCGCTCCCGAACGGCGTCGTCGAGCGGGTCGCAGTCACGGTCGATACACACCTCGAAGGTTACGCCACGGTCGACGCGCATGCGCGGGAGGCCACAGTCCGGACACGGGTCGTCGAGCACGGTCGCACCCGCGACCAGCGGGTAGCGGGCGTCGTCGACGACGTCGACCACCGCTCCGCCCGTTCGAACCAGCGGTCCGCCGGAATCGGGGCTGGTGCCGACGGGCACCCCCGCCTCGGTGACGGGGTAGACCGACCGCCGGATGCGGTCGGCGGTTACCCGGAGCGTCCGGTCGTCGAGGCGGGCGGTGAGGCCGAACCCCGACCCGTCGGTTTCGACGGTGACCGCGTCGGCGCGGGTGAGCCACGCCACCGGCTGGTAGCCCTCGGCGTCGTGGACGAGGACGGTGCGGTCGGGTTTGACGAGGACGAGCACGCGGCCCCGGTGGGTTCGGTCGTCGGTTTCGACGGTGCAGTCGCCGGCGAAGGCGCGGATGGCGTCGGTCACGGGGGCGGTGGCCGCGGCATCGGGTGAAAAGCCTCGGACGAAGCCCTTTCGGCGTTGGCCCGTGGTCACCGCGTATGGACGCCGTGCTGTTCGACATGGACGGGGTGATCGTCGACACCGAGGAGTTCTGGCGGGAGCGCGAGGCGGAGGTGATCCTGCCCGCAGCGGTCGCCGAGGGCGACCCGGCACAGGCCGAGATTCGCGGCGTCAACTACCGCGAGACCTACGACTACCTCGCGGAGCGCTACGAGATGGCCCTGGAGAGGGACGAATTTCTGGCGCTCTACGAGTCGGCCGCCGCGGACCTCTACGACGCGACAGACCTGATGCCCGGGTTCCGGGACCTACTCGCGAACCTCCGGAACCGCGGCGTGCGAGTCGCCATCGTCTCCTCCAGTCCGCCCGACTGGATCGACCGTGTAGTCGAGCGGTTCGACCTCGACGTGGACGCGACGGTGAGTACGGAGGACGTGGACGGGCCGGGGAAACCGGCGTCGGACGTGTACCTCGCGGCCGCGGAACGGGTCGGCGTCGCCCCCGCGGACTGCGTCGCCGTCGAGGACTCCCCGAACGGCGTCCGCGCGGCGACGCAGGCCGGGATTCCGACGGTGGCCTACGGCGGCGACCCCGAGGCGACGGAGCTGGCCGACTACGCGGCGAGCGACGCGGCGGCGCTTCGGGACGTGTTGGTTGCGCTCGGAGGGCTGGCGTAGGCAGGGGGGCGACGGCGGACGGCCGTATGGAACGGCTCGGGGACTCGGTGCAGCAGTGGCGATGAAATCGGAATCCGGATGCACGGCATCCCCGTGTTATATTTCGGCAAACCACGTATTATCCTCGAATGACAGATTCGGAGGAAATCGACCAGTATCGCAGACTTGTCGAAGAGTCCAACGACGTCGTCGCAGTCGTCGATACGGACGGGACGGTGACGTATGTGAGTCCCGCGGTGAAGCGTGTGCTCGGATACGACCCGGAGGCTCTAGTGGGCGATGTCGGATCCGAGTACACCCATCCGGACGACCGGGACACCGTGACAGCGGCGGTCGAGAGCCTACGAACCGGTCCGGACGAACCGCGGACCGTCGAGTTCCGAGTCCAGCGGGCCGACGGATCGTGGTGCTGGATCGAGGCGACTATGCGGAATCGGCTCGACGACGACGTGATCGCCGGAATCCTGTGAACGGTCGTGACATCACCGAGCGCAAGGAGCGCGAAGCGGAACTCGTCACGACCAAACAGCGCATGGAGTTGGCACTTGAGGGGGCGAACCTGGGTATCTGGGACTGGGACATGCGAAGCGACAGGGTGTCTCGTGACGAACTGTTGACAGAAATGCTCGGCTATACGAAAGCCGAGATGGGTGATCGAATGCGGGGTTGGGAGAGAGTGGTTCATCCGGAGGACAGAGAGCGACACGACGAGGCGCTGGCCGAACACGTCGCGAACCGGACGGCCTACTATCGATGTGACCACCGGCTGAAGACGAAATCGGGGGAGTGGAAGTGGGTGCGAACAATGGGAAAGGTCGTCGAACGCGACGAGGACGGAACGCCGATACGAGCGGTGGGCATCCACCAAGACATCGACGACCGGAAGCGCGCCGAACTGGCCCTGAAGGAGGAGCGGGACATGTTCAAAGAAGGCCCGGCGGTCGTCTTCGAGTGGGAAGACACGGCGGACTGGCCCATCGAGTACGTCTCGGAGAACGTCGAGGAAGTGCTCGGATACACACCCGACGAACTCGGGTCGGCGGACCGACACTACGCCGACATCGTCCACGAGGCCGATCACGAACGGGTCGTCAGCAAGGCGAGCGAACTCGATTCCGAGGGAGTCGAAAGCATCACCCTGGACCCGTATCGAGTGATCACGGCGTCGGGTGACGTTCGGTGGGTGAAAGAGTACACCAGAGCGGTCGAAAGCGGGAACGAAACCACTGAACTCCTCGGGTATCTCGTCGACGTCACGGAACGCAAGCGTCGAGAGCACGAGCTACAGCAGTTCAAAACGGCCGTCGAACGGAGTGCTCACGCCATCTACATCACCGACGCCGAGGGAACGATCGAGTACATCAATCCGGCCTTCGAAGCGGTCACCGGATACAGCGAAGAAGCGGCCATCGGTGAGACACCGCGTCTCCTCCAGTCGGGAGAGTACGACGACGAGTTCTACGAGGAGTTCTGGGAGACGATTCGCGCGGGGGAGCAGTGGGAAGCGGAGATGATCGACGAACGGGCGGACGGCGAGCGGATCGTACTCAACCAGACGGTCGGACCGATCATCGACGACGATGGCGACGTCCGGAAGTTCGTCGCCGTCGCGCAAGACATCACCGAACGCAAGGAACGCGAGCGGAAACTCCGGGAGCGAGAACGGAAGTATCGCACCCTCTTCGAGGATACACGGGACGCACTCATGGTGTTCGACCGAGGGGGATACCTCGACTGCAACGAACGAGCCCTCGAACTGTTCGGTGTCGACTCCGTCGAAGAGTTCATCGAGTATACGCCCTGGGACCGCTCCCCGCCACGGCAGCCGGACGGAGCTGACTCGAAAGCGGCGGCCCTGGACCACATCGAGACGGCCTTCGAGGAGGGTGAAGCGTTCTTCGAGTGGACGCACCAGCGCACCGACGGGACGGAGTTTCCGTCGGAGGTGAAACTGAGCCGGTTCGAGTACGAGGGGGAGCCAGCGTTGCACGCGCTGGTACGGGACATTTCCGAACGCAAGGAGCGGGAACGCGAACTCGAAAAGCGCGAAGAAAAGTACCGCAGCCTGTTCGAGGACACCCGGGACGCGCTCATGTTGCTGAACCGTGACGGGTTCGTCGATTGCAACGAGCGAACGCTGGAGCTGTTCGGCATCGACTCGGTCGAGTCCTTCGCCGGGCACACACCGTGGGAGCTCTCCCCGCCACAGCAGCCGGACGGGGCGGACTCCAAGGAAGTGGCACTGGCACACGTCGAAACGGCGTTCGAGGAGGGCGAAGCGTTCTTCGAGTGGACTCACCGGCGCGTCGACGGGACGACGTTCCCCGCCGAGGTGAAACTCAGCCGGTTCGAGCACGAGGGCAAACCGGTCTTGCACGCGTTGGTGCGGGATATTTCCGAACGTAAGGAGTACGAGCGTCGGTTGGAGGATCAACGCGACAACCTCGACGTCCTCAACCGAGTGCTCCGTCACGACATCCGTAACGACCTCCAGTTGATAACGGGCTACACGAAGATGCTCGCGGACGAGTGTGACGGTGTGGAGGTGAACGATCATCTCGTGACGATCCTCGAGAGCGCCGATCACGCAATCGAACTCACGAAGGTCGCCCGAGAGATGGCAGACGTGATGCTCTCTGCCGACCAGGAGATGCAGTTCGTCGACCTCCGAACCGTCCTCGAGGGCGAACTCGACGAGGTACGGTCGACGTACTCCGAAGCCGTCGTCGGTGTCGAGACGACGGTTCCGCAGGTCGCGGTCGAGGCGAACGACATACTGGGCTCCGTCTTCCGGAACCTCCTGAAAAACGCCATCCAGCACAACGACGCGGAGACACCGAGAGTCACCGTTTCGGTGACCGATCGTGAGGATACCGTCGTCGTTCGGGTCGCGGACAACGGTCCGGGCGTCCCCAAGGACCAGAAAGAGACGATCTTCGGCAAAGGCGAGAAAGGGCTCGACAGCCAAGGAACCGGCCTCGGTTTGTATCTCGTCGACACGCTCGTCGAGAGCTACGGGGGCGAAGTGTGGGTCGAAGACGGCACCGACGGCGGGGCGGTGTTCGTCGTGGTGCTGTCGAAAGCCGAGTGAGACGACTCAGGCGGACTGCTGGACGCCAGTACCGGCCGTCGCCGCCCCCGAGATCGGCGACCGCCGGGACACGAGTAACGACCCGTATCACGCCACCCGAACCGTCCGCTCCGCCACGAACGGCCGGATCGGCAACTCCGGAAACGACACCGCCACCTGAAAGTCGAGCGTGTCCGCATCGGCACCGAACACCCCGACAGGAACGGTCGTCACGTCCGAGAGATACGTCGTCTTCGCGTGCATCTCGACGCCGTTGACGGTGACGCGGACGCCGACGCGGGCGCCCCCGCCGTCGTTGCGCACCCGCACCTCGCACATCTCGCTCTCGCCGGTGGCGACGCGGTCGGGCACGTCGCCCCACGACACCGACACGTCTGGGAGGTCGGCGGCCGACTCGACGACCCGTTCGGCGACGCCGGTCGAGAGGCCGGCCCGTTCGAGTTCGTCGGCGCCCGCGGCGACCACGTCGGCGGGGCGGGAGAGGCCGCCGGTCGCGAGCGTGCTCGCGCGACCGGCACCGACGCCGTCGACGGCGGTGAGCGAGACGGCGTCGCGGCTGACGCCGTGTTCGATTCGGGCCTCCAACCGGCGGGCGAGGTTGGCGGCCCGCGGGCCGGCGAAGCGGTCGAGAAACTCCCGGAGCGCCGCCAGCAGTCGCAGCGCGTTCCGGCGGATGATCCACGCGTCGCTGCGCAGATCCGCGGGAACGGAGTCGCTTCGACTCGCCCGGAGGATGGCGAGGACCTTCCGACCGCCGTCGTCGAGGTGGCCGGCGTCGGAGCCAAGCACCGCGTCGACGGCGTCGGCCTCGGACTGTCGGGCGGAGACGGAGTCGAACTCGGCCGCCGCGGCGACCGTTTCGAGGACGGCGTCGGCGTCGATCCGGTCGCGGTCGGCCAGGTCGTGGAAGGCCCGCGCCGTCGAGAGCCGGAGGTAGTACTTCGAGGCGAGACGGCCGAGTGGCGTCGAGTCGATAGCGAGGTCCGTACCCATCTCGACGAAGCCGCGGTCGACGAGCGATTCGAGCGTCTCACGCACCCGGTCGCGGAGACCGTCGAAGTCGTAGGCGGCGGGTTCCGACGCCGCGCGGACGTAGTAGTAGGTCGTCTCCAGCCACGAGAGCACGTCGTCGAGGTCGTCGACCGTTCCCATCGCGATTTCGGCGTTGAGATGGGCGTCGAGGTCGGCTGCGAGGTGGGACTCGATTTCGGTCCCCTCGCGCAGGAGGCGACGGTAGCGGTCCGCGTCCGAGCGGTCACAGACGACCCAGCCGTAGCCCACGTCGTCGTATCCGGGGCGGCCGGCACGGCCGAGCATCTGGAGGAGATCCAGCGGGCTGATATCCACCTCACCCTCCAGCGGATCGTGGTACTTGGTGTCCCGGACGATGACACAGCGGGCGGGGAGGTTGACGCCCCACGCCAACGTCGAGGTAGAAAAGAGGATGGCGACCTTCCCCTCGCGGAACCACTTCTCGATCCGGTCGCGGTCGGCCTTCGAGAGGCCGGCGTGGTGGAAGGCGACACCGTCGAGGACGGCCTTCCGGAGACGGTCGTCGCTCAGTTCCTTCGCCTCGGTGTGGAAGTCGTAGTTCCCGCGGGCGCCGATGGGGACGTCGCGTTCGGCGAGTTCGTCCCTGGTCTTGGCGGCGGCGCTGACGGCGTCCTGCCGGGAGGCGACGAAGACGAGCGCCTGGCCGTCCTCGCGGACGTGTGGTTCGGCCAGGTCGAGCGCGCGGTAGAGGCGACGGTACTTGTCGGCGAAGCTGTTCTCGCCGTGGGTGTAGGTCTTCACGCCGGTCTGCAGGTCGACCGGGCGGTAGTCGTCGCCGAAGGCGAAGGTGGCCTCGGGCGGGGCGTCCAACCAGTCGGCCACGTCGCCGACGTTGGGCATCGTCGCCGAGAGCGCGACGAATCGGGGGTCACAGAGGCGGCGCAGGCGGGAGACGGTGACTTCGAGAACGCCACCGCGGCGCTCGGAGTCGAGGAGGTGGACCTCGTCGATGATCGAGCAGTCCACGTCGGTCACGAAGTCGTAGCGCCGGGAGTCGTGTTTGCGGGTGGCCGAATCCACCTTCTCCGGTGTCATCACGAGGACGTCGGCGTGGCGGGCGCGCCGCGGGTTCAGGTCCCGTTCGCCGGTGACGACGTAGACGGAGTAGCCCATCTCCTCGAAGCGCTCCCACTCGCTCTCCTTCTCGTTGGTGAGCGCACGCATCGGCGCGATGAAGAGGGCGGTTCCCCCCTCGCTCAGCGTCTTGCAGATGGCGAGTTCCGCCAGCGCGGTTTTGCCGCTCGCCGTCGGCGCCGACGCGACGACGTTGTGGTCGGTGTCGACGAGTACCGGCAGCGCCTCGCGTTGCATCCGGTTGAACTCCTCGAAGTCGAAGGCGTCGGCGAACTCCGGGACGGCGTCGGCGACCTTCACGCGGTCGGCACCTCCTGTCGGACGCGGGACAGACGGTGGCCGTGGCGGGTCATACCGGTGACGGGGGCCGCGGCGGCAAAGGCGTTTCCGTCGCGGTCGTACGATGGGTATCAGTCCGTGCTCGCGGCCGCGTCGGCGTCCTCGGACGTCCCGTCGATCGCATCGGCGAACAACCCGCGGCGCACGGCGCGGAGGTAGTAGGCGCCGACGCCGACGGCGGCGGCGACGTTCGACCCCGTGACCGCCCAGAAGACGGCCGGCATCCCGAGGTCGAGACCCGGGGCGGCGGCGACGCCGAAGACCGACACGGACGCCGCCGCCGGGAGAGCCAACGCCGCCACCGGCAGGCGCACGCCCCAGTACTTCAGCAGGTCGGCGACGAAACTCGTCCGGGTGCGGCCGGTACCGTTGAAGCCGGCGAGCAGGAGGTCGACGACGGCGATGGCGGGGTAGCCGTAGGCGAGGATCCGGAGGTACTGGACGGTGAAGGCGAAGCCCTGCCCGGAGAGGTCGGGGACGAACAGGCGGGCGACGGGGCCGGGGACGACCCACTGGACGGCGCCGAGGCAGGCGAGGGCGGCGACGGTGATGCCGACGCCGACACGGGTCGTCCGGCCGGCACGGTCGGGACGGTCGGCGCCGACGTTCTGACCGACCATGCTCTGGGCGGCCTGTGCGAGGCCGCGGGAGGAGGACGGCCACGCTGGCGACGCGTGCACCGACGGTGTAGGCGGCGAGGCCCGCGGCGCCGCCGGCCAGAGCGACGACGCTGACCAGGAGGACGCGGACGCTCTGGCTGACCACCTGCCGGCCCGTGATGGGCGCGCCGACCGAGAGGAGGGCACGGAACTCGGCCACCGAGAGGGCGACGTGGCGGCGCGAGAGGGCCATCCGGGAGCCGAGTGCGAGCGCGATCGCGAGGAGGAAGCCGCTGGCGTAGCCGCCGACCGTCGCGAGCGCCGCCCCGCGGACGCCGAGCGCCGGAAACGGGCCGACACCGAAGATGAGCAGGGGGTCGAGGACGACGTTGACGGCGACGGTGGCGACGTTGATCCAGAGGGAGGCACGTGAGTCACCGCGGCCGACGAATCCGGCTTCGAGCGCGTCGCTGGCGCCCGCGAGGGGGAGGCCGAGGGCGACGGTCCCGAGATAGACCGCCGCGGCGGACGCCACGTCGGGCCCGGCGCCGACGACGGTCACGAGGGGACGGGCGGCGAGGGCGACACCCCCGCCGACGACGGCACCGACGACGAGGGCGAGGGCGAGACCGTGGACGACGGTCCGGTGGGCGCCGTCGTCGTCGTCGCCGCCGATCCGCTGGGAGACGAGTATCTGCGTGCCGACGAAGGGAGTCACCAGCAGGGCGAACAGGAGTCCCAGGACGGGGATGGTGAGGCCGACGGCGGCGACGGCCGTCTCGCCGAGGCGGCCGAGCCAGAACGTGTCGATCACCTGCTGGGCGACGCGGACGACGTTCTGGGCGACGAGCGGCACGGCGAGGGCGACGAGCGTTCGCGGAATCGACCCATCGACGATGGCCGCCCGCCGATCACTCATGCTGGCGGCGGTTCACGAACCACGGGCATAGACGTGTCGGTCGTGGCGACGGTTCGACCGGCGCACACGAGGAGCCCACACGTTTTTGCTCGGCAGGCCGAAGGGAAGCGCATGGCACGCAGGCGAAAGCCCGACTGGCTGAAACAGCGGCCACCGTCGGGCCAGCGGTTCACGGAGATCAAGGAGACGCTCCGGGACCGGGAGCTCCACACCGTATGCGAGGAGGCGAACTGTCCGAACCTCGGCGAGTGCTGGAGCGGCCGCAACGGTCCCGGAACGGCCACGTTCATGCTGATGGGCGACCGGTGTTCGCGGGGCTGTAACTTCTGTGACGTCGAGACGGGGGGGATGGAGGCGCTGGACCCCGAGGAGCCGTCGAACGTCGCCGACGCCGTCGCGGAGATCGGTCTCGACTACGTCGTCCTGACGAGCGTGGACCGCGACGACCTGCCGGATCAGGGTGCGGGCCACTTCGCACGCACCATCGAGGCGATCAAGGACCGTGACCCCGGCATCCTGGTCGAGGTGCTCATCCCAGATTTCCGGGGCGATCCAGCGCTCGTCGACCGAATCGTCGACGCCGGCCCGGACGTGATCGCACACAACGTCGAGACGGTCGAACGCCTCCAGTGGCCGGTGCGCGACCGGCGGGCGGGGTACGAACAGTCGCTCTCGGTACTCGAACGCGCCGGCGACACCGCCGACGTGTACACGAAAACGAGCCTGATGCTCGGCCTCGGGGAGTACGACCACGAACTCTATCGGACGCTCTCGGACTGTCGCGAGGCCGGCGTCGACGTGGTGACGTTGGGCCAGTACCTCCAGCCCTCCCACTCTCACCTCGACGTGTACGAGTACGTCCACCCGGACGCCTTCGAGACGTGGCGTCGGGTGGCGGAGGAGGAACTCGGCTTCCTCTACTGTGCGAGCGGACCGATGGTTCGGTCGTCGTATCGGGCGGGCGAACTGTTCGTCGACGCGGTCCTCCGGGACGGCCGGAGCGTCGACGAAGCGCGCCGCGAGGCGCACGCGGTTACGTGATCGGTCGTGCCCCGAACGCATAAGACGCGGGGCGGCGAGGGAGTCTCCATGGAGGGGGGTCGGCCGTGAGTGGACGGGACGACGACGTGGACGACACCTTCGACCGCGCCCCCGACGACCGGATTCAGGTGTTGAACGAGGCGGGCGAACTCGTCGGCGACCCGCCGGCCCTCACCGACGCGGAACTGGTCGACCTCTACCGATGGATGCGACTGGCACGACACTTCGACGAGCGTGCCGTGAACCTGCAGCGACAGGGGCGGATGGGAACCTACCCGCCGCTTGCGGGCCAGGAGGCCGCGCAGGTGGGAAGCGCCGCCGCCCTCGACGACGGCGACTGGGTCGTCCCCAGTTACCGCGAACACGCCGCCGTCCACGTCCACGGCCTGTCGCTCTCGGACATCCTGCTGTACTGGATGGGCCACGGCGCGGGCGGGTGGGGCACGGACGAGAACGTGTTCCCGGCCGCGGTGCCGATCGCGACACAGATTCCCCACACGACGGGGCTGGCGATGGCGTCGACGATCCGGGGTGACGACCGGGTCGCCGTCGCGTATTTCGGCGACGGGGCCACGAGCGAGGGCGACTTCCACGAGGGGTTGAACATGGCGGGCGTCTTCGACGCCCCCGCGGTGTTCGTCTGCAACAACAACGGCTGGGCCATCTCCGTGCCGCGGGAGCGCCAGACGGCGAGTCCGACGCTCGCGGGCAAGGCTGCCGCCTACGGCATCGACGGCGTCCAGGTGGACGGAATGGATCCGCTGGCGATGTACGCGGTCACTCGCGCGGCGATAGTGAAGGCCCGTGACCCCGACGGCCGGCCGCGGCCGACGCTGATCGAGGCGGTGCAGTACCGCTTCGGCGCCCACACCACCGCCGACGATCCGACCGTCTACCGCGACGAAACGGAGGTGGCGGCCTGGCGGGAGCGCGATCCGATCCCGCGGCTGGAACGCTTCCTGCGTGAGACGGGGCGACTCGACGACGACCGGATCGAGCGCATCGAGTCGGACGTGCGGGCGCAGGTGAGTGCGGCTATCGAACGGGCCGAAGCCACCGCGCGTCCCGACCCCGACGACCTGTTCGACGACGTGTACGCGGAGCGATCCGCCGAACTCGACCGACAGCGGGCGGCGCTGAATCGACTGCGCGACCGACACGGCGAGGATGCCTTCCTGAGGGACTGACATGAGCACGGAAACACGAAACCTGACCCTGGTACAGGCGGTACGGGACGGTCTGGAGACCGAGATGCACCGCGACGAGGACGTGATCGTCCTCGGGGAGGACGTTGGCAAGAACGGCGGCGTCTTCCGCGCGACGGAGGGGCTCTACGAGTCGTTCGGCGAGGACCGCGTGATCGACACGCCGCTGGCGGAGTCGGGTATCGTCGGCGCGGCCATCGGCATGGCCGCCTACGGCCTGCGGCCGGTGCCCGAGATTCAGTTCATGGGCTTCATCTACCCCGCGTTCGACCAGATCGTCAGCCACGCGGCGCGGATCCGCAACCGGAGTCGCGGCCGCTTCACCTGTCCGATGGTCGTCCGGGCACCGTACGGCGGCGGCATCCGCGCGCCGGAACACCACTCCGAATCGAAGGAGGCCTTCTTCGTCCACGAACCCGGGCTGAAGGTGGTGATCCCCTCGACGCCCGCGGACACCAAGGGACTGCTGGCGTCGGCCATCCGCGACCCCGATCCGGTGATCTTCCTCGAACCCAAACTCATCTACCGGGCGTTCCGCGAGGAGGTGCCCGCGGGCGACCACACGGTCCCGCTGGGCGAGGCGGCAGTCCGACGCGAGGGGAGCGACGTGTCCGTCTACACCTGGGGGGCGATGGCCCGACCGACGATGGAGGCGGCCGAGAACCTCGCCGAGGAGGGCGTCGAGTGTGAGGTGGTCGACCTGCGGACGCTCTCGCCGCTGGACCGCGAGGCAATCGTCGAGTCCTTCGAGAAGACGGGCCGAGCGGCGGTGGTCCACGAGGCACCGAAGACCGGCGGTCTAGGCGGCGAGATCACCGCCATCCTCCAGGAGGAGGCGCTGCTCTACCAGGAGGCGCCGGTGAAGCGGATCACCGGCTTCGACACGCCCGTCCCGCTGTACGCGCTGGAGGACTACTACCTCCCGTCGCCGACGCGCATCGAGGAGGGGATCCGGGAGGTCGTCGGGTTCCCATGACCGTCGAGACGTTCAAGCTACCCGACGTAGGCGAAGGGGTCGCCGAGGGGGAACTCGTCCGATGGCTGGTCGCCGTCGGCGACGAGGTGACCGAAGACCAACCGCTCGCGGCGGTGGAGACGGACAAGGCCGTCGTCGACCTGCCGTCGCCGTACGAGGGGACCGTCACCGACCGTCACGTCGAGGAGGGCGAGATGGTTCCCGTCGGGAGCGTCATCGTCTCCATCGAGGTAGCGGACGACGAGGCGGCGAGCGACACCGGCGAGGCGGGTGACGAACCGGTCGACGAGGAGACGGCCGACGGCGCGGCGACCACCGCGGGCCGAGTCTTCGCTCCCCCGAGCACCCGCCGGCTGGCGCGCGAACTGGGCGTCGACCTGGGCGGCGTCGCGGGGTCCGGCCCCGGCGGACGCGTCACCGACGCGGACGTGCGGGCGGCGGCCGACGAGTCGCCGGCGCCACGGTCGGTCGCTCCTCGTCGACGGTCGTACTGGAGTCGACGGGTGCCGACGAACCGACGACGGGAGACGCGACGACGCGTGGGGACGGCGCGTCCGCGACCGATGCGAACGGAGCGAGCGAACGGACGGAAACCCATCGGGAGTCGTCGACGGCCGTCGACCGCGCGACGGAGGCGGTCGGGCAGGAGCACGTGGACCGAGCGCGAACCCTCGCGACGCCGGCGACCCGGGGCCTCGCGGACGAACTCGGCGTCGACCTGGGCGCGGTGCCGACCGACCGGGCTCGCGACGGCGTCCCATTCGTCACACGCGAGCAGGTTCGGGAGTACGCGGAGCGGCGCGAGGCGGCCGCGGAGCCGGAATCGGGATCGGAATCGGCGGCTGGCGCCACAGCGGCGGAACCCGCGTCGACGGCTGGTGGCTCGACGGCCGCCGAGGGACCCCGACCCGGCGACCGCATCCCCTACCGCGGGGTCCGACGCTCCATCGGCGAGCAGATGGAGCGTTCGAAGTACACGGCGCCCCACGTCACGCACACGGACGAGGTGGACGTGACGGCGCTGGTTGAGACGAAGGCCGACTTGGAGGCGTACGCCGCCGAGGAGGGCGTCTCGCTCACCTACCTCCCGTTCGTGATGCGGGCAGTCGCGCGGGCGCTCGCCGAGTTCCCGCAGGTCAACGCCGAACTCGACGAGACGGCCGAGGAGATCGTCTGTCACGACGCGTACAACATCGGCGTGGCGACGGCGACGGACGCGGGGTTGATGGTCCCGGTTGTCGAGGACGTCGACGGGAAAGGGCTGCTCGAACTCGCCGACGAAACGGCGAGGAAGGTGGCGCGGGCACGCGATCGGAGCATCGAACGCGAGGAAATGCAGGGCGGGACGTTCACCATCACGAACGTCGGGGTGATCGGCGGGGAGTACGCCACGCCCATCGTCAACTACCCCGAGGTGGCAATTCTCGCGCTCGGTCGGATCGGGGAACGTCCCCGCGTCGTCGACGGCGAGGTAGTCCCTCGACACACCCTGCCGCTGTCGCTGTCGGTCGACCACCGCGTCGTCGACGGGGCGGTGGCGGCGCGGTTTACCAACCGAGTGATGGAACTGCTGGCGAGTCCGGCGCGTCTCCTCGTCGAGTAAGGTTGCGGTAAACAGGTGATTTATCCGCCGGTGTGCGAGATGGTGCAACATGACAGTCACGTTCGCGGACATCGAGGCCGCGCGGGAGCGCTTCGACGACCCCGACATCGTGAGACAGACGCCCATCGAGACGAACCGCTCGCTGAGCGAGATGTCGGGCGCCGACGTCCACCTGAAGATGGAACACCTCCAGCGGACGGGGTCGTTCAAGACGCGCGGCGCGTACAACAAACTGAAACAGGAGGCCGAGCGGGGAAGCGACAAGCACGTCGTCGCCGCCAGCGCCGGCAACCACGCCCAGGGTGTCGCGCTGGCGGCGACGACGGTTGGGCTGGAGTCGACCATCGTCATGCCGGAGAACGCGCCGCAGGCGAAGGTGGACGCGACGCGGAGCTACGGGGCGACGGTTGAACTCCACGGAGCGAACTTCGGCGAGTCGATGTCCCACGCACAGGCCAAGGCCGAGGCGCCGGGGATGCTGTTCGTCCACGCGTACGACGACCCCGACATCGTCGCCGGCCAGGGGACGCTCGGCCTGGAGATTTACGAGCAGGTGCCGGACGTGGACACCGTCATCGTTCCCATCGGCGGCGGCGGCCTGATCGGCGGCATCAGCACGGCACTGGACGCCCTCGACGACGAGGTTCGGGTGATCGGCGTGCAGGCGGATCTGGCGGCGACGGTCCCGGACAGCCTCCAGAAGGGGATTCCGGTCGACGAGGAGTCGCCGAAGACCATCGCGGACGGCATCGCCACGGGCAGCATCTCGGAACTGACGCTCGGCCTGATCGAGGAACACGTCGACGAGGTGGTGACGGTGAGCGACGACGACATCGCGCGGAGCATCCTCGTGGTGCTCGAACGCGCGAAACAACTGGTCGAGGGGGCGGGCGCTGCCTCGGTGGCGGCGCTGTTGAGTGAGACGGTGGACGTGGACGGGGAGACGGTCGTGCCACTGCTCTGTGGCGGCAACATCGACATGTCGATGCTCCAGACGGTGTTGACGCACGCGCTGACCGACCGCTGTCAGCTACTCCGGCTACAGATCCGCATCCGTGACCAGCCCGGGGAGATGGGCCACATCTCGAGCATCATCGGCGAGAAGGGCGCGAACATCCGGACGGTGCGCCACGACCGAGCGGTCGGTGACTTGGAGGTTGGCGACGCCTACCTCGTCTTCCAGGTGGTCACGAGCGGCGAGGGCCACGCCAAGAACGTGATGGCGGCCATCGAGGACGCCGGCTACGAAGTGGAGCGCGTGAACTGAGTACTCGACGTCGAACTGTTCGTTCGTCCGTATTATCTGCCCAAAGGAGCTATATAAGGGATTCTTTGCGCGATAGAGACGACGAACGTGCAGAATTTGGCGACGGCGCGCAACGGCCGCGGGCGCGCCACAGCGTCGACCCGAACGTCGAGGAGACCGCACGGGGCCTCGGCGCCGACACGATCACCATGTACCGGCGGATCACGCTCCCGCTGATCAAGGACGGCATCGTCTCGGGCGCCATCTTCGCGTTCGTGCTGTGTGGAACAACTACTACATCGGCTCCTACCTCTCCGGCGCCCAGAGCACGAACACCACCTGGATCCACGGGCGGATGACCCAGGGGTTCACGCCGGTCGTGCCCGCCGTGGCGTCGCTGATCTTCTACGTCTCGCTCCTGTTTGTCGTCGTCGCGTTCCTCGTCGAGTTCCGTGAGGAAGTGAGCGGCTGACCGCCGCTCGCCCCACACGGAACCCGTAAATATGTGGGTCGTCAATCCCGGAGAGCGACTGGAGGACCAATGCTCGAATACACGTTCCGGATCAGACACGACGGTTGTTGGACGGAGACGGTACACGAGTCGTTCCCAGACGTGGCCGCGACGATCATCTACTCGTACCGCCTGACCGGGACGAGCATCACGATGATCGAGGCGACGAACGTCCCGGAAGACCGAGTCGAGGAACTGGTGGAGTGGCTGGCCACCCACGAGGTCATGACGACCGCACAACTGGTCAGCTACCACGACGCCCGGGAGACGGCCTTCATCAGCCTCGAGGGCGACTACCGCACCGATACGGAACCCGTGTTGAACGTCCTCCTGCGGAACAACTGCTTCCCGACCATCCCGGCCACCGTCTCGAAGGGCCGCGAACACTGGAGCGTCCTCGCCTCCACCCACGCGGAGGTGAGTCAGACCCACGAAGAACTGCGCGCCCTCGGGTCGGTGGAGGTAGACGCCCTCCGACAGCCGAACCTCGGCCGCCTCCTGACGGGACTGACGGAGATCAAACAGGCGGTTCAGGACCTCTCTCCCCGACAGATGGAGGTACTCTCCCGCGCCATCGACGAGGGCTACTACGAGTCGCCGCGGGGCTGTAACATCGAGGACCTAGCCGAGATGGACTCGGCGAACACGTCGACGGTCGGGGAACACCTCCGGCGGTCGGAGGCGAAAATTCTGGAGGCGGTCGGGTCGATGCTGAACGGCGACGACCGGGCCTAGAACTCGTCGCGATACTCCGCGCGTTCCCAGTCGGTGACCGAATCCATGTAGCGGTCGAACTCGTCGCGTTTGATCTTCAGGAACTCCTCGACCAACGGTTCGCCGAGCGCCGAGACGAGGACGTCGTCGGCTTCGAGTTCCGCCAGGGCCGCCCACAGGGTCCGCGGGAGGCTTTCGTAGTCCTCCTCGTAGGCGTTGCCGAGCGTCGGGGCCCCGGGGTCGGTTTCGTTGCGGATGCCGTCGAGGCCGGCCGCGAACGTCGCGGCGAGGCCGAGGTAGGGGTTACAGGCGGAGTCGGGGACGCGGTGTTCGATGCGGGTCGCCGGCCCGAGTTCCGGCGGAACGCGCAGTACGGTCGAGCGGTTGTCCGGGCCCCAGGCGACGTTGACGGGTGCCCAGATGCCCGGCAGGAGCCGTCGGTAGGAGTTGACCGTCGGCGCACAGATGGCCGTCAGGGCCTGCATGTGGTCGAGCAGGCCGCCGACGAAGTGACGGGCGGTGTCGGAGAGCCCCGACTCGTCGTCGGGGTGTTTGCCAGCCGGGAACTGCAGGTCGCCCGTGTCGCTGGCGAACAGGTTCGCCTCCAGATCCGTATCCCAGAGACTGAGGTGGAAGTGGAGCCCGTTGGCGTCCTCGCCGGAGTAGGGCCGCGGCATGAACGAAGCCTTCATGTTCCGGTCGCGGGCGATGGCCTTGGCGGCGTGGCGGAAGAACATGAGGTTGTCCGCCGTGGTGAGGGCATCGTCGTACTCGATGTTCACCTCGAACTGGCCGGGTTGGGACTCCTGGTGAATGCCCAGCACCGAGGCGTCGGCAGCCTCCATCGCCGCCTCCCACTCGCGGGTGACGTCGGCGGCCATGTCGAGGGCGTCCATGTCGTAGGAACACCGGGTGTTCGACGGCTCCCAGCCGCCGTCGCCGTCGGGGACGAGCGTGGAGAACTCGGCTTCGACGCCGGCCAGCGGGCACAGTCCCTCGGAGCGCAGGTCCTCGATCACACGCCGGAGCGCCCCGCGCGAACAGAGGTCGAAGGGCGTTCCGTCGACGTCGGTGAGGTCGGTGAAGACGGCGGCGGTGTCGTCGGCCCAGGACACCTCGCGAAGCGAGTCGGGGTCGGCGACGGCCATCATGTCGCCCCCCTCGGCGCCGTACCGTGGGTCGTCGAGCAGTCCCGGTTCGAGCGTCAGCTCGGCGACACCGTTGGCGAACCCGACACCCTCCTCGACGGCCGCCTCGAACTCGACGGGCGGTAACGAGATACCGCGGGCGACGCCGTTCAGGTCCGTCCACACCAGTCGAACCCGTTCGTAGTCAGCGAAGGTCATTGTGATACCATACCGAGGTCGCTACCGCCCCATAGCGATTCACCCGGGGACTTACGACACATTAAGTACGGCGGCCGAGGCGGCGACGCGTCTCGCCCGTGCGCACTTAAACGACCACACATTCGGTGGACAACGCTTAGGCCCGGAGACGGGGGAGTCGCGGCATGGAAACTCACGAGTACGCGCTGTTGATCGACGGGGACCGACGGGCGGCGGCGACGATGACCGTCGAAAACCCGGCCACTGGGGCGACGGTCGGTGACGTAGCGAGCGGCGACGCGGTCGACGCCCGCGCGGCCGTCGCGGCGGCGGACGCGGCGGCGACGGCGTGGGAACGGACCGGCCCCGGCGAGCGCGAGACGACGCTCCGGGAGATCGCCGACCGGATCGAGGCGGAGTCGGACGCGCTCGCACGCCTGCTGGCTGCGGAGGCGGGCAAGCCCCTCCCGACGGCGGCGGGCGAGGTGGCGGAGACGGTCGCTCAGTTCCGTTTCTACGCCGGTGCGGCCGATAAGGTCCGCGGCGATACGATGCCGACGGCGCCGAACCGCCTCAACTACACCCGGCGGCGCCCCTACGGCGTCACCGCGCACGTCGTCCCGTGGAACTACCCCCTCCTGCTCGGCACCCGCGGGTTCGCGAGCGCGCTGGCGACGGGCAACACGCTGGCCATCAAGCCGCCGAGTCTGGCCCCGCTGTCGACGATGTGGGTCGGCGAGGTGATGGCCGAGGCGACGCCGGACGGCGTCGTCAACGTCGTCCCCGGTCCGGGGAGCGAGGTGGGCGCGGAACTCGTCGGCAACCCGGACGTCGACGCCATCACGTTCACCGGATCGACGGGCGTCGGCAAAGGCGTCCTCGAAGCCGCGGCCGACAACGTCACGTCCGTGGACGTAGAACTGGGCGGGAAGGCGCCCGCCATCGTCCTCTCGGACGCGGACGTGGAGAACGCCGCCCGCGGCGTCGTCGCCGGCATCTTCTCGAACGCCGGACAGAACTGCGTCGCTACCTCGCGGTGTCTCGTCCACGAGGACGTCCACGACGAACTCGTCTCGCGGGTCGTCGAGAAGGCCGAACGCATCAGGCTGGGGGCGGGCACCGATCCCGACACCGACATGGGGCCGGTCATCTCGGCGGACGCGAAGGCGGACGTCCTCGATTACGTCGACTCGGCAGTCGAGGAGGGCGCGACGCTCCTGACCGGCGGCGGGGCGCCCGACGATCCGGCGCTCGCCGACGGGCACTTCGTCGAACCGACCGTCTTCGACGACGTGACGCCGGCGATGACCGTCGCGTGCGAGGAGATTTTCGGCCCGGTGTTGAGCTTCGTCACCGTCTCGTCGACGGCGGAGGCCGTCGAGGTGGCCAACGACTCGCCGTTCGGCCTCGCGGCGGCGGTCTGGTCGGAGTCGATGGACGCCACGCGCGTGGCGGACCGTCTGGACCACGGCTTGGTGGCCATCAACACCTTCCCCGTGTCGATGCCCCAGAGTCCCTGGGGCGGCAACAAGGAGAGTGGCATCGGCCGCGAGGGTGGTCTCGAGGGCATCGAGGCGTTCACGACCGTCGACAGCGTCGTGATCGAACACGACGGGATGGAGGACCCCTACCAGTGAGCCACACGGTCCTGATCGGACAGATCGAACACGAGACGAACACGTTCTCGTCGCTACCGACGGGGATGGCGGAGTTCGCCGACGCGTCGCTACACTACGGCGACGCCGTCGTCGACGGCCTGGCGGGGACGAACACCGCCGTCGGCGGCTTCCTCCGGGTCGCGAGCGACGAGGACTGGGACGTGGTGTCGACCGTCGCCGCGGACGCGACGCCGGGCGGGACGGTCACCGCGGACGCGCGGTCGACGCTGCTGGAGGAGGTCCTGACGGGCGTCGAGGCGGCGGACCCCGACGGCGTGTTGCTCGCCCTCCACGGCGCGATGGTGAGCGACGGCGTCCAGGACGACGAGGAACCGCACTCCTCGGGCAACTGGATCCGCTCCGGTGACGGCGACGGCTACATCCTCGAACGCGTCCGTCGCGCGGTCGGCAACGACGTGCCGGTGATGGCGTCGCTCGACCTGCACGGAAACATCTCGGACCGGATGGTCACGGCCGCGGACGGCCTGTTCGGCTACGACACCTACCCACACGTCGACATCGGCGACACGGGCGAGACGGCGGCGCGGGCGATGGCCGCGACGCTGTCCGGCGACCTCGACCCCGAAGTCGTGGTCGAACGGGCACCGCTCCTGCCGCCCCTGCCGGAACTCCGTACCGAGGAGGAGCCGATGCGGTCGCTGCTGGCGGCGGCGGCCGACGCCGAGGGGGACGAGGTCCCGGACGTGTCCGTCTTCGGGGGGTTCGCTTACGCCGACGTGGACCACGCCGGCTTCTCCGTCGTCGGCGTCGCGGACCGAACCCGCGCCGACGACGTGCGCGCGACCTGTCGGGCGCTGGCAGACGAGGCGTACGAGCGCCGTGCGGAGTTCGACCGCGCGTACACGAGCGTCGAGGCGGCGGCGGAGGCGGCGGACTGGGACGCCGACGACCCCCTCCTGCTTGCGGACATTTCGGACAACCCGGGGGGCGGGGGCGCACAGGACGGGACGGTGTTGCTGTCGGCGTTGCTCGACGCGGGGGTCCAGGACGCGGCCGTGGCGACGATTTACGACCCCGCGGCCGTCGACGCGGCGGTCGAGGCGGGCGTCGGCGAACGGGTCTCGGTGTCGCTCGGCGGGCACACCGAGGCCAACGGCGACCCCCTCGACGTGACCGGACGGGTGTGCCTGCTGTCGGACGGGAACTACCGCAACCGTGGACCGATGTCGACCGGGTTGCAGGTGTCGTTCGGGCGAACGGCGCTCCTCGAAATCGACGGAGTGGAGGTGCTCGTCGGCTCTCACCGACAGCAGCCGTACGACCCGGAGGCGTTCCGGAGCCAGGGGATCACGCCCGAACGGGAGGGAGTGCTGGTCCTCAAAAGCACCGTCCACTACCGGGCCGGCTTCGCCCCGTTGGTCGGAGCGATCCGAGAGGTGGCGACGCCGGGACTGTGTAGTCCGGACCTCTCGGCGTTCGACTACGAACACGTCCCTCGGCCCATCTATCCGCTGGACGAGGAGGCGTAGCCGAGGGTCGACTTAACTGCCCGGCGATGTGGGACACAACGGCCATGCGCGAAAGCGGGAACGTATGACACACACGGCGGCCGACGCCACCGACGGTGGAGAACCGTCCGGTCGCACGACCAGGCGGCCCCGGCGTCGGACCGATGACAAGGACACCCAGAATATTATGACAACGACTCACCAGATGTGGAACGTCCCGAACCGAGTTCTCTTCGGCTGGGGCACGGCGACGGAGATCGGAGCGTATCTCGACGAATTCGACGTCGAGACCCCCCTGATCGTCACCGACGAGGGGGTCCGTGCGGCGGGCGTCCTCGACCCGCTGCTCGACGCCATCGAGGCGTCCGGGCGCACGTACCACGTCTTCGATGGGGTACAGCCCGATCCGACGGACGTGGTGGTCCACGAGGCCGCGGAGGCGTACGAGGCGGCCGACGCGGATCTGATGATGGGCGTCGGCGGCGGATCCTCCATCGACACGGCGAAGGCGGCGAGCATCCTCGCCACCAACGACGGCCACATCCTGGAGTTCGAGGGAAGCGGCAACGTCCCGAACCCGACGCCACCGACGGTATTCGTGCCCACGACGGCGGGGACGGGCAGCGAGGTCGGTCACTGGACCATCGTGAAGGACTCCGAGACGTCGATCAAGGAGGAAATCGGTGACGTGAGCCTGCTCGCCGACCTCGCGCTGGTCGATCCGGAACTGACCGCGAGCGCGCCGGCACCGGTGAAGGCCGCGACCGGGATGGACGTGTTGACCCACGCCATCGAGGCCTACGTCTCGATCAAGGCCCAGAGTCAGACCTCCGCACTCGCCCGCGACGCCATGGAAAAGGTGGGCGAGTACCTGCCGCGCGCGGTGGAGTACCGCGGCGGCGACCGGGAGGCGCTGTCGAAGATGGCACGAGCGAGTTCGCAGGCGGGTATGGCGTTCAACGGGGCCGGCCTCGGCGCCGTCCACGCCATCTCCCACCAGGTCGGCGGCACCTTCGGCGTCCCGCATGGCCTCGCGAACGCCATCCTCCTGCCCTACGTGATGGAGTACAACCTCCCGCAGGTGCCGGAGAAGATGGTGACGGTGGCAGCGGCTCTCGGCGAGGACGTGGATCCGTCGAAACCGGTGCGGACGGAGGCTAGGAAGGCGGTTCAGGCGGTGCGACGACTCGCAGCAGACGTGCGCATCCCGGAGACGCTGGCCGAGACGGCGGCCGAACGGGAGGCCATTCCCCAGCTCGCGGAGCAGGCAACCCGCGACGGGAGCCTCACGGGCAACCCCCGTGCGACCGACGCCGACGACCTGGCGGGCATCCTGGAACGGGCGTTCGACGGGCGGGTCCAGACCGCGGAGTGATCCACATGATCGACCGAGTAGAAAGCCCGACAACGCCGAATATATACGTCGAGCGCCCCGAGTCCGAGTAACATGCCGTACGTGACTCACTCCGAAGCGGAACGGTCGGAGATGCTCGACGCAGTCGGGGTATCGGACCCCGACGACCTGTTCGACATCCCCGATTCGCTCCGATTCGACGACGACTACGGAATCGAGGCACACTCGGAGCGGGGAACGCGGGCGGCCGTCGAGGGTATCCTCGAGGAGTCGGCCGACCTGACCGAGTTTCTCGGCGGCGGTCACTACGACCACTACGTCCCCTCCGTGGTCGATCACCTCTCCCTTCGCGGGGAGTTCCTGACGAGTTACACGCAGTACCAGCCCGAGATCACGCAGGGGTTCCTTCAGGCGCTCTTCGAGTTCCAGTCGCTCGTCGTCGAACTGACGGGACTCGGCGTCGCCAACTGTTCGATGTACGACCGCTCGACGGCGCTCGGTGAGGCGGTCCTGCTCGCCGACCGGGTGCGGGCGACCGACGGCGACCGAGTGCTGGTTCCCGAGAATCTGCCGGCGCGCGTGCGGTCGGTGCTCGACAACTACACCGACGGGCCGGACATCACGGTCGACACCTACCCGACGAGCGAGGGGACGGTCGACGTGGACGGCCTCGCCGCCGCCGTCGACGACGACGTCTCGCTGGTGTACGCCGCGACGCCGAACGCGTGGGGCGTCGTCGAACCGGACCTCGACGCCGTGAGCGACGTCGCCGACGACCACGGCGCCCTGTTCTGTGTCGGATCGGACGCCGTTGCCCTGTCGGTGCTCGAACCGCCGGCGGCCTACGGAGCGGACGTGGTGGTCGGCGACGCCGGCGTCCTCGGCCTGCCGACGACGTACGGTATGGGCCTCGGCCTGTTCGCGTGTCGCGAGGAGTTCCTCCGACAAGTGCCGGGTCGCCTCGTCGGCGCCGGCGAGGACGACGCGGGCAACCGCGCGTACACGCTGACGCTCCAGACCCGCGAACAGCACATCCGCCGGGAGCGAGCCACCTCGAACATCTGTACCAACCAGGCGTGGCTGGCGCTCCGAGCGGCCATCCACGCGGCGTGGCTGGGTCCCGATGGGTTGACCGATCTGGCCGAGGAGTGCGTGACCGGCATCGCCGAGACCTGCGCCCGGATCGACGAACTCGACGGCTTCGACGCGCCCGTCCACGACGGCCACCACTTCCGCGAGGCGCTGATCGATACGGACGCCCCGGCGGCCGACGTGGTCGACCACTGTCGACACGCGGGCCTCGCAGTCCGCGCCGTCGACGACGGCGGTGAGGACCGACTGGCGGTCTGTGTGACCGACACCAATCGGGCACGGGTGGACGAACTGATCGACGCCCTCGCGGGCTACGGAGGTGCCGCATGAGCCAAGAGCACCACGAGCGCGCGAACGGGGAGTCGACCGACGGCGAGGCGGAGACGGACGCCCCCCACCAGCAGACGCGGTGGTACGCGGGCGGGCAGTACGAACCGCTCCTGAACGAGAAGAGCACCGACACCGTCTCCGTGGAGTCGTCGCTCCCGGACGACCTGACTCGGGACGAACTCGAACTGCCCGACCTCGCGGAACCGGAGGTGACCCGTCACTACACCCGACTCTCACAGATGAACTACGGCATCGACTCCGGGCCGATCCCGCTGGGGTCGTGTACGATGAAGTACAACCCCGCGTTCACCGAGGACGTGGCGGCCCACCGGGGCAATCGTGTCCACCCCCTCCGGAGCGACGAGGACAAACAGGGCATCCTGCGCCTGCTGTACGAACTACAGGAGACGCTCGGCGCCATCGGCGGGATGGACGCGGTGACCCTCCAGCCGCCGGCGGGCGCCGCCGGCGAGTTCACGGGCATCCAGGTGGCGAAAGCCTACCACGAGGAACAGGGGGACGGATCGCGGAGCGAGGTGATCGTCCCCGAGTCGGCCCACGGCACCAACTTCGCGAGCGCCGCCATGGCGGGCTACGACGTGGTCGAACTCCCCTCGAACGAGGACGGGCGCGTCGAAGTCGACGCACTGGAGGCGGCGGCCGGCGAGGACACGGCGCTCCTCATGCTCACCAACCCCAACACGCTGGGGCTGTTCGAACGCGACATCGAGGCCATCGCGGAAATCGTCCACGACGCCGGTGGCCTGCTCTACTACGACGGTGCGAACCTCAACTCCCTGCTCGGGAAGGCCCGGCCGGGCGACATGGGCTTCGACATCATGCACTTCAACCTGCACAAGACGTTCGCGACGCCGCACGGTGGCGGCGGCCCGGGACAGGGGCCCATCGGCGTCGTCGCCGACCTCGCACCGTTCCTCCCCACCCCGCAGGTCCGCGAAGTCGACGGCGACTACGAAACCTACGAACCCGACCGCAGCATCGGGCGCGTCCACGAGTTCGTGGGCAACTGGCTGGTGCTGGTGAAAGCCTACGCCTACATCCTGCGGCACGGCGACGACGGTCTAGAGCGCATCAGCGAGACGGCCGTGCTGAACGCCAACTACCTCGCCTCGCGGATCGAGTACGAGGTACCCTACGGGCCGTTCCACCACGAGTTCGTGGCGAGCGCGGACGAAGACGCCGCGGACGTGGCGAAGGCGATGCTGGACCACGGCGTCCACCCGCCGACGACGAAGTGGCCGGAAATCGTCGACGAGGCGCTGATGACGGAGCCGACGGAGACGGAGTCGAAGGCGAGACTGGACGACCTCGCGGCGGCGTTCGACGCGGTGGCGGCGACGGGCCCCGCGGAACTGGCGGAGGCGCCGACGACGACCACGGCCCGGCGGATCGATCAGGCGTCGGCCGCGCGGAACCCGCGGCTGTCGTGGCGCGACCTGTAAGCCACGAGCGCGGACGAATCGGGGTCCGACGGTCCCGCGTGATGTAAGCAGGTTTTGGTCCTGACCCCGCTACTTAACTGGGTGTTGGTCCTGATTCGAATCGTGACATCGAGCCATTCACACCTGCGAGACACCGATCCTGCGGTCGCCGAAGCCATCGCCGGCGAGGAGCGCAGGCAGGAGAACAACCTCGAGATGATCGCCTCGGAGAATCACGTCTCCGAGGCAGTCATGGAGGCCCAGGGGAGTGTCATGACGAACAAGTACGCGGAGGGCTACCCCGGGGAACGGTACTACGGCGGCTGTGAGCACATGGACACCGTCGAGAACCTGGCCATCGAGCGGGCGAAACAGCTCTACGGCGCCGAGCACGTCAACGTCCAGCCGCACAGCGGGACGCAGGCGAACATGGGCGTCTACTTCGCCGTGCTGGAGCCGGGCGACCGCATCCTCTCGCTCGACCTGAACCACGGGGGACACCTGAGCCACGGCCACCACGTCAACTTCTCCGGACAGCTCTACGACGTCGAACAGTACGGTGTCGACCCCGAGACGGGCTACATCGACTACGACGAGGTGGCCGACCAGGCCGCCGAGTTCGACCCCGACATGATCGTCAGCGGCTCCTCCGCCTACCCCCGCGAGTTCGACTTCGAACGCCTCTCGACCATCGCCGACGACGTCGGCGCCTACCACCTCGCGGACATCGCCCACGTCACCGGACTCGTGGCGGCGGGCGTCCACGTCAACCCCGTCGGCGACGCCGACTTCGTCACCGGCAGTACGCACAAGACCATCCGCGCCGGTCGCGGCGGGATGATCATGACGACCGACGAACACGCCGAGGCGGTGGACAAGGCCATCTTCCCCGGCGGACAGGGCGGTCCCCTGATGCACAACATCGCGGGCAAGGCCGTCGGCTTCGGCGAGGCGCTCGAACCCGAGTTCGCCGAGTACGCCGAACGGGTCGTCGAGAACGCGAAGACGCTGGCTGACGTGTTCCAGGACGCGGGCATCACGCCCGTCTCCGGCGGCACCGACAAGCACCTCCTCCTGTTGGACCTGCGGGACTCCCACCCGGACCTCACGGGCGAGGACGCCGAGGACGCCCTCGACGACGTGGGCATCACGGTGAACAAGAACACGGTGCCGGGCGAGACCCGGTCACCCTTCGTCACCAGCGGGGTCCGCGTCGGGACGCCGGCGCTCACCACCCGCGGCTTCGACCCCGACGCCATGGAGACGGTGGGCGAACTGATCGTCGAGCGACTGAACGCCCCGGACGACCCCGACGTGGCGAGCGAGGTACAGGCCGAAGTCGACCGCCTCTGTGCCGAGTTCCCTGTCTACGAGTAAGACTGCCGGCCGTACGCCGATAACGGTAGTCGTCGCCCCGGTAGCGGCCAGCTTCGAACGACGACAGCCGCCAACAGCGGCCCTGCAGACGGGGCATAAGCGGCCGTCGATCCCCGCCGGTTTTTATATTCGGGGGCGTCCCGAGTCCTAGCAACGATGGTCGTCGGAGACGTGACTACCGGAACCGAAGTACTGGTCATCGGCGCGGGACCGGGCGGCTACGTCGCCGCCATCCGCGCCGCCCAGCGTGACCTCGACGTCACGCTGGTGGAACGCGACGCCTACGGCGGCGTCTGCCTCAACCGCGGCTGTATTCCCTCGAAGGCGTACATCACCGCGACCGACATCGCCCACGACGCGGCGACGGCCGAGGAGATGGGGATCCACGCCGACCCCGCCGTGGACCTCGCCGGGATGCGGGAGTGGAAAGACGGCGTCGTCGACCGCCTCACGGGTGGCGTCGAGAAGCTCTGTAAGGCAAACGGCGTGAACCTGATCGGGGGCACGGCCAAGTTCGTCGACGAGGAGACGGTCCGCGTCGAACACGGGGGCGAGGGCCAGGGCGCCGAAACCGTCGCGTTCGAGCACTGCATCGTCTCGACCGGGAGCCGGCCGATCCAACTGCCGGGCTTTTCCTTCGCCGACGACCCCGTCCTGGATTCGGCCGCCCTGCTCTCCCTGGAGACGGTGCCGGACCGACTCGTCGTCGTCGGCGCTGGCTACATCGGTATGGAGCTGTCGACGGTGTTCGCCAAACTCGGGTGCGACGTGACCGTCGTGGAGATGCTGGACGACGTGCTCCCGGGGTACGAGGACGACGTGTCGCGGGTCGTGCGCAAGCGCGCCGAATCGCTCGGGGTCGAGTTCAACTTCGGCGAGGGGGCGAGCGGGTGGCACCACGGCGCCGACGGCGGCGTCGTCGTCACGACCGAAACCGCCGACGGCGAAGAGTCCACGTACGGCGCCGAGCGGGTGCTCGTCGCGGTCGGTCGCGAACCGGTGACGGACTCGCTCGACGCCGCGGAGGCCGGACTCGAACCGAACGAGGACGGCTTCTTCGAGACCGACGAACGCTGCGAGACCGACGTGGACGGCATCTACGCCGTCGGCGACGTGGCGGGCGAACCGATGCTCGCACACACGGCCTCGGCGGAGGGGATCGTCGCCGCGGAGGCCATCGCCGGCGAACCGGTCGCGTTCGACGCACAGGCGATCCCCGCGGCGGTGTTCACCGAACCGGAGATCGCGACGGTCGGACTGACCGCCGACGAGGCGGCGGCGGAGGGCTACGACCCGGTGACCGGCGAGATGCCGTTCAACGCCAGCGGACGGGCGCTGACGACGGGCGAGACCGACGGATTCGTCCGTGTGGTCGCGAGCGCGGACGGGTTCCTGCTGGGCGCACAGATCGTCGGTCCCGACGCCTCGGAGCTGATCGCCGAACCCACCCTCGCCGTCGAGATGGGCGCTCGACTGGAGGACGTGGCGTCGACGATACACACCCATCCGACGCTCTCGGAGGCGGTGATGGAGGCCGTCGAGAACGCCCTCGGGCAGGCGATACACACGCTGAACCGGTAGTCACGACCCGTCGGAGCTGCCGACCCGGTCCCGTGCGTTCAGGTGCGTCGCCCGTCGTCGGTCCGGGGAACGACGGTGGCGGCGGCGAAAACGAACACGTTCGTCGGCGCTGACGCCGACAAGGCTTCGCCGAACAGCAAAGTCTAATGGGGTGGCCGCGAAACTACTCGATTGATGCCCACGGTAGAATACCTCAATTACGAAGTACTGGACGATCACGGCTGGGAAATGGACGACGATGACCTCTTCGAGAAGGCCGCCGACGCCGGTCTGGACGACGTCGACTACGGCTCGCTCGAAGTCAACGAGGGCGAATACGTCCTCGAAGCGGCCGAGGCCCAGGGCTACGACTGGCCCTTCTCGTGCCGTGCCGGCGCCTGTGCGAACTGCGCGGCCATCGTCATGGAGGGCGATCTGGACATGGACATGCAGCAGATCCTCTCCGACGAGGAAGTCGAGGAGAAGGACGTCCGGCTGACCTGCATCGGTAGCCCGACGGCCGACGAGGTGAAGCTCGTCTACAACGCGAAGCACCTCGACTACCTCCAGAACCGCGTCATCTAGGCCGGTCCGTCCGGCGCGGTTCCGGGCGCTCGGATCGTTCCGTTCGAACCCGCAATTTTTCCGGGGCAGTACGAGTCGTCGCTCCCGTTCCACGAGCGGCCGGTACGCCGGGACACACCCGGCCAACCACACTCGAAGGGGAGCAATGACTATCGAGCACACGAGCGGCTGATCGAGGCCGCACTCGGGTGAGGCTACGCCGCGGTGTATCGGGGCCTGTCGAAGGGTCGATGCTCCGGCCACCTCGCGCCCGGGCGCCGTCGAGCCGGAAACCCTAATTCCTCCCCGCCTCGGTACTCGACAATGCTCGCGGCGACGACGGATCTGTTGCGGCTGATCGCGGTACCGGCCCTCGGATGGGCGGCGTGGCGCGACGTACGCACCCGCCGACTCCCGAATCGGCTCTGGTATCCGCTCTTTGCCGTTGGCCTGCTGACGCTCGTGTGGGACGGACTCTCTCACCTGCCGGTCGCCGGCGTCGACGACCGCCTCTTTTTCGTCCGCGTGGGAATCAGCGTTCTCGTCCTCGTCCCCCTCGCCTACGGGCTCTGGTGGGTCGGCGGCTTCGGTGGCGCCGACGCGAAGGCGCTGATGACCCTCGCCGTCCTCTTTCCCACCTACCCGGTGTTTTACCTCTCGACCGGCGCCTACCCGGCGGTGGTCACGAACGTCGGCGTCTTCTCGATGACCATCCTGACGAACGCCGTCCTCGTGGGGCTCGCGTACCCCGTCTACCTCGGCGTCCGCAACGGCCTCCGCGGCGATCAGTCCCCCGTCATGTTCCTCGGGCGGCGAACCGACGTGTCCGCGCTGCCCGCCGAACACGGACGCCTGTTCGAGACGACGGATGGCTTCACGCGGGACGGCCTCGACATCGACGCCCTGCGGATGTACCTGCGCTGGCGGGGAACGAGTCTCGCGGCGCTCCGGGCGGCCCCGGCAGCGCACCGCGACCCGGCGAGCGTGGGCGAGACCAACGAGCCGACCGACGGGGCGGTCGACGGGTCGGCGGTCGAAGGGGAGGCGGCGCCGGGCGAAGCCGCGGTGGCCACCGACGCCGACGCCGACGCCGACACCGACGTCGAGTTCGACGATCCGTGGGCCGCCGAACGGTTCCTCGACGAAATCGAGGGGAGCGCCTACGGGACGGCGCCCGAGACGCTCCGGGAGGGACTGGCGGTGGTGACGACTCGGGACTCGGTGTGGATCTCTCCCGGGATTCCGTTCGTCGTCCCCCTCTTCCTCGGGCTCTGTATCGCCCTGACCTACGGTGACCTCCTCTTCGGCCTGCTGCGGGCCATCGGCGCGGTGTAGCGACACAAGACCTATCGGGGGGAGGGACGGAGAGTCGAGCATGACCGTCGACGTGGATTTCGGGGCCGACGGCCTCGTCCCGGCCGTCGCACAGGACGCCGACTCCGGCGAGGTGTTGATGCTGGCGTACGTCTCGCCGGCCGCGCTCGAGCGCACCCGCGAGACGGGGCGGGCACACTACTACTCCCGGAGTCGCGACGAACTCTGGGAGAAAGGCGCCACGAGCGGGCACGTCCAGCGGGTCGAGGAGATCCGAGTGGACTGTGACGCCGACACCTTGCTCTATCTGGTGGAACAGGAGGGCGGCGCCTGCCACACCGGCCACCGCTCCTGTTTCTACCGGACCGTGGAGGGCGAGACGGTCGGCGAACGGGTGTTCGACCCGGACGACGTGTACGACGACGAATGAGCGGGAGTGACGCCGGGGCGGCGGAGACGGACGTTGCCGCGGCACTTCGGACGGCCCACGAGACCCTGCGCGACGCCCGCGCGGCCGTCGCGGACCGGGGCGAGGCGCGCCTGGAGACGGTCCGGGACGCCTACCGCGAGGCGACCGACCTGCTCGACCGCTACGAGGGGCGGGCGACCGGGACCGGCGACTTCGCCGCGTTCGTCGAGTTCCAGGAGGCGTTCGTCGAACTCACGGAGGGCCTCGACGAGGACCTGCCGGCACGGGAGGCCTTCGAGGACGCGAACGACCTGCTCGACCAGCGACGCCTCGACGAAGACGACTTCGAGCGGGCGCGCGAGAAACTGGAACCGGCGGCCGATCTGGTCGCCCTGCTCGAGGAGCGAGCGGCCGCCAGCGAGGAGTTCGAGGCGGCCCGGCGTGACGCCCGGCGGCGCCTCCGTACCCTGGAGGAACGGATCGACTCGCTGGAGCGACTCCGGCGACTCGGCGAGGCGGACCTCGACGCCCCGGTCGAGCGGCTGCGCGACCCGATCACCGACTACAACGAGGCGATCCGGGCAGCCTGGGCCGACTTCCGGCGGGAGGCAAGCGCTCGTGAGGTGTTCCGCGTCGTCGAGGCGAGTCAGGCGTACCCACTCGCCGCGTTCCCGGAGGCACCCCCGGACCTCCGGGAGTACGTCGAAAACCAGCCCGCCGGCGAGGAGTCGATTCCGACGCTCCTGGAGTACGCCGACTACTCGAACTCGAAGCTCTCCCACTACGTCGACGCCCCCGCGGCCCTGCGGACGCGGGTGGGAACTCACCGGACCTACCTCGAGCGCCTCGACGCCGACCCCCTCGTTGTGTCGTGGCCGCCGCCGGACGCGGAGACACTCCGGTACCGCGCGTCCGAACTCGTCTCGGTCGTCGCACGCTTCGCGGACGAGGCGCCCGTCGCGGCGGCCCGGCACCTCCGCGACCTGCCCGAGCGGGTCGCCTACGGTCGCCTCCGGGAGACGGCGCTCGCGCGAGACGAACTGGACGAGACGGAACGGGAACGGCTCGAACGGGGCGCCGTGGAGGCGGACCTGACGGCCGCCCGCGACGAGCGCGAACGGATCGAGACGGCGCTGTCGGCGACGGCGAACGCCTAGCGCACGGCGTCGAGGTGACGGCGCAAGTCGAGCGCGAGCGTCGACGCCCGCTCCGCGTCGCCGGCCTCGGCGTAGATACGGATCTTCGGTTCGGTGCCGCTCGGCCGGACCAGCACCCACGCGTCCCCGTAGTCGAGGCGATAGCCGTCGGTCGTGTCGAGGGCGGCGTCGGCCTCGCGGGCGTAGGCTTCGGCGGCGTCGAGCAGTCGCGTGCGTTCGGCCGCGTCGTCGTAGGTGAGGTTCTCGCGTACGAAGTGGTAGTCGGTGTAGGGAGCGACGACCTCGCTGACCGTGGCGTCCGCGCCGGCGAGCAGTTCGAGGAACTTCGCGGCGACGTAGGCGCCGTCGCGGGTGAGGCGATACTCGGGGAAGAAGACGCCGCCGTTGCCCTCGCCGGCGATGGGGACCCGGTCGCCGGCCCGGCGGCGCTCGCGCACCCGCGTGACGATGTGTGTCGAGCCGATGGGCGTCAAGTCGAGTTCGGCGTCGGCGTCGGCGACGACGTCGACGAGTCGCTGGGAGACGTTGACGGCGGTGACGACGACGTCGTCCGCCGACAGTTCGGCCGCCGCGAGCGCCGCGAATGAGGTGTCGCCGTCGACGAATCGTCCCGTCTCGTCGACGAAGATGGCCCGGTCGGCGTCGCCGTCGTGGGCGACGCCGACGTCCGCGTCGGCGGTCCGAACGAGTCGTCGGAGGTCGTTCAGGTTCTCGGCGACGGGTTCGGGGTCGCGCCCCGGAAAGTGCCCGTCTGGATCGGCGTTGACGGTGCGGACGTCACAGCCGAGTTCGCGGAAGAACTCGGGCGAGACGAGCGAGCCGGCGCCGTGACCGGGATCGACGGCGACGGTGAGGTCGGCACCCGCGACGAGTTCGCGGTCGACCCCCGAGAACAGGTCCGCCCGGTAGTCGGCGTTCACGCCGTCGACGCGCCGTGACTCCCCCACGCCGTCCCACGCGGCGAGGGCGTCGGCGGCGTCGACGCGGTCCTCGACGCGTTCGTAAGCGTCGACGGAAAGTTCGGTGCCGTCGGCGCCGAGGAGTTTGATGCCGTTGTACGCGGGCGGGTTGTGGGAGGCGGTGAGGTGGACGGCGGGGACGGAGTCGGTCGCGCAGTGGTAGGCGACGCCCGGCGTCGGCACCACGCCCAGGCGGTCCACGTCGGCACCGGCGGCAGCGAGGGTGCCGGCGGCGACGTCCGCGAGCGGCCCGCCCGAGAGACGGGTGTCGCGGGCGACGGCCACCCGGTCGGCGTCCCAGACGGCGGCCGCGGCGGCCGCGACCCGGCGGACGAGTTCGGGGGTGAACTCCTCGCCGACCACTCCGCGCGTGCCGCTCGAACCGAACAGTTGCATTCGGGAGGTGGTCGTCGCGCGGGGCACAAATCCGTTCCGCTCGCCGGCAGTCAACCCACGGTGTCGTGTCGCCGACCGGGCCGACTTTACCCCGCCGCCCCGTCCACTCCCGACATGGCGCAGTTCTCCGACTTCGAGGTGATTCCGGCCGTCGACATGCAGGACGGCGAGGTGGTGCAACTGGTACAGGGCGAGCGCGGCACCGAGAAGCGCTACGGCGACCCCGTCGAGGCGGCGCGCCGGTGGGTCGAGGCGGGCGCGCGGACGCTCCACCTCGTCGACCTCGACGGCGCGTTCGAGGGGGAACGGGCGAACGCGGCGGCGGTCGAGCGCATCGTCGACGCGGTGGACGTGCCGATTCAGTTGGGCGGCGGCATCCGCACCGTCGCGGACGCGACCGACCTGCTGGATCGGGGCGTCGATCGGGTGATCCTCGGGACGGCCGCCGTCGAGCGGCCGAACATCGTCGCGGAGATCAGCGAGACCCACCCGGAGAGCGTGGTGGTGAGCCTCGACGCCAAAGGCGACGAGGTGGTCGTCTCGGGATGGACCGAGGGGACGGGACTAGACCCCGTCGAGGCCGCGAAGCGATACGCGGATCTTGGCGCGGGCGCCATCCTCTATACGGACGTCGACGTGGAGGGGAAACTGGAGGGGGTACGCACCGAGCGGATCGAACGCCTGGCCGAGGCAGTCGAGTTGCCGGTGATCGCCAGCGGCGGCGTCGCAACCCTCGACGACGTGCGGGCGTGTCGGGCGGCGGGCGCCGCGGCCGTCGTCGTCGGCACGGCGCTGTACGAGGGGGCGTTCACCCTCGAAGCGGCGATGGAGGCGTAGCCGCGGGCGCAACCGACTTACGCGCGCCCCGAGAGGATCGGATATGGACCGAACCGCCGCCCGACGCCGCGAAACCGCGGAGACGACCATCGACCTGACGCTCGACGTGGACGGCCAGGGCGACGCCCGCGTCGACACGGGCATCGGCTTCTTCGATCACATGCTGGAATCGTTCGCCAAACACGGCCTGTTCGACCTCACGGTCGACTGCGACGGCGACCTGGAGATCGACGACCACCACACCGTCGAGGACGTCGCCCTCGTCCTCGGGGCGGCGTTCGCCGAGGCCCTCGGCGACAAGCGCGGCATCCAGCGATTCGCCGATCGCCGTATCCCCCTCGACGAGGCCGTCGCCTCGGTGGTCGTGGACGTGAGCGGCCGTCCCCTGTTCCGGTTCGACGGCGCGTTCTCCGAGGAGCGGGTCGGCGAGTTCACGAGCGTCATGGCGCGGCACTTCGCGCGATCACTGGCGATGCAGGCGGGGTTGACGCTCCACGTCGAGGTGGCGGGCGAGAACGCCCACCACGAGGTCGAAGCGCTGTTCAAAGCGCTCGCACGCACCCTCGACGACGCCACTCGGATCGACGACCGGCGGTCGGACACGCCGAGTACGAAAGGCGAACTCTGATCGGCCCGGTGGACGTCGGTGCCGGTCGCTCGCGGAACACACACGGAAACGGCCGGCGCGAAGGAAGCATACGCCAAAAGACACAACTGTTGTCGTATCTTCTTTCGACGCACGTCGTTAGTTATTTGTCGGCGGGAGGAGAGGAGGCGGGCATGCAGACGTTCGAAGCGCTCGACAGCGACACCTCGAAGCTCGTCGTGCTGTACCTGCAACGCGTCGGGGACGCCACGCCGGATCGGATCGCCGACCGGCTCCGGCTCCCACTGCTGACCGTGTTGGCGACCATCCGCTATCTGGACGAGGAGGGGCTGGTCCGACGGCTGGAGGGCTCAGATCGGGTCGTTCTGGCCGACCGTCACGGGACACGCTCCGGTCATGACCGGGTTCCGGATCCCGCTTAGTCGAGCACCGCGTCGTTCAGGAGGTAGTCCGGCCCCCGCCGACGACCGTCTGCCGGACGTTCCTGGCCGCCTTCTGCCGCAGTTCGACGACGCTCTCGGCGGCGTCGTAGGCACCGCGGGGCGTGAGGGTCACGTCGCCGAGGTCGTCGAAGGCGTGATCGGCGAAGACGACGGAGTGTCTCACGGTGACGGGGAGGGATGGGGGTGGTGTGCGGTTCTGATGGGACGGCGACCGTGGAACCCCAAGACCGAAGCGATCAGCCGGAGAAGGCTCCGTCATGTTCGACGAGATCATGGAGAAATTCGAGGGGAGTCCGAGCCAGCAGGAGGTGATCCGGCTCCTCCTCGAACGGGGCTTCTCCGTCAACGACGAGGGACGGGTCGTCTCCGGCGGGATCGAGATTCCCAACACGGGAATCGCTCGCGAAATCGGCGTCGACCGCCGGGTGGTCGACTCGACGACCGACGCCATCCTCGAAGACCCGGAACTCCGCCGGATCTTCCAGAACATCACGGCCATCCCCAGCCTGATGGATCTGGCGCCGGTGCTCGACCTCTCGGTGCTGACGGTGTGGGTGGACGACGAGACGGAATCGGGCATCGTCGCCGACGTGACGACGGCCATCGCCGACCGCGACATCTCGATCCGACAGGTCATCAGCGAGGACCCCGAGTTCGTCGACGACGCCAAACTGTACGTCATCACCGACGCGACGCTCCCGGGTGACCTGCTGGTCGAGATTCGCGAGTTGCCGTACGTCCGCCGGGTCGAGTTCTGATGAGCGAGACGTACCGGACGGTCGAAGCGCGCGCACAGGCGGACTTCGAAGTGAAGGGATCGGAGTTCGTCGGCCACGTCGCGCCCGCGGAATCCGTCGCGGAGGCGGAGGCGTTCGTCGACGAGGTGCGGGCGGCCTACGCCGACGCGACCCACAACGTCCCCGCCTACCGCGTGCCCGCCGAAGGGGGCGATATGCTCCGGGAGTGGTCGAGCGACGACGGCGAACCCACGGGGTCGGCGGGCAAACCCGCGCTGAACGTCCTCGTCCAGCGCGACCTGCGGAACGTCGTCGCGGTGGTGACGCGCTACTACGGCGGCGTCAACCTCGGCGTCGGAGGGTTGGCGCGCGCCTACGCCCGCGGCGTGAGTGACGCCGTCGACGCCGCCGGCGTGGTGGAGGAACGACCCCACGAGCGTGTGGCCGTCACCGTCGACTACGACGACTCCGGCACCGTCCGCGGGATTCTGGAGAGCGAGGGTGTCGACTTCGAGGCGGCCTACGAGGAGCGCGTCTCGTTCGACGTGCGCGTCCCCGTCGCCGAGGCCGACGCCCTCCGGGACCGCCTCCGATCCGCGACGGGCGGTCGGGTCGAACTCGGGTGAGACGGACCGTCGGAAGTCGGCGCCGGCCGTCACCGAACGGGGCGGCGACGGCCGGGAAACAGGGACAACGATTCGTATGGGTACGGAGCGCTACCGAGCGCTCCGGGGGGTCGCTTCGGTGGAGATGGTTCGGCGGTGAATCACGGCGCTGTCGGGTGGTCTTCGACGTGAAGCGCAGGGGTTAGCTTACGTCGTCCGAAAGGCGCGGTCGCCGGCGTCGCCGAGGCCGGGGACGATGAAGCCGTTCTCGTCGAGGTGGTCGTCGATGGCGACGGTCAGGAGGTCGGCCTCGGGGACGGCGTCGGCAACGCGGAGCAGACCGGCCGGGGCGCTGACCGCCGAGAGGACGAAGAGGTTCTCGGGCGTCGCCTGCCCCTCGAGGACGTACTCGAGGACGGCCGACATCGTCGACCCGGTGGCGAGCATCGGGTCGGCGACGATGACGGTGTCCTGTTCGCGGATCTCGGGGAGTTTCACGTAGTCGACGGTGATGGGGAACTCGCCGTCGTCGTTCATGCCCGCCTCCTCGTCGCGGCCGGCACTGATGACTCCCTGCTTGGCGCGGGGGAAGGCCTTGAGGAGGCCCTCGACGAACGGCGTCGCCGCCCGGAGAACGTTGATGATGACCACGTCGTCGAGTCCCTTCACGCGTTCACCGGTCGTCTCGGCCATCGGCGTCTCGATGGAGACGTACTCGGTCTCCATCGCGCCGTCGATGATCTCGTAGCCACAGATACGGCCGAGTTTCACCAGGCCCTTTCGGAAGGCGACCTGTTCGGTGTCGGCGTCACGGATCTTCGAGAGGGTGTCCTTCGCGAGGGCGTGCGTGATGAGGTACGCGTCGTCGCGGTCTTCGATGGTCATACACCTACTCCGCGAGTCGAGAACCTTAAATTGGCGACATCGTCGGCGGCAGGCGCCCTACACCCGGTCCACGGCGCCGGGCGATACGGCTCACCGGGTCACGACGTAGGTCAGCGCCATCACCAAGAGCGCGAGGGAGGCGACGTTCCACGGGGTGAGTGCGACGACGTCGATGAAATCCAGCCCCCAGATCACGACGGTGGCGAAGATGGACGACAGCACGAGGTTCATCACGAACAGCACCCGGGGGTCGCCCTCGGCCATACGTCGAGATGTCCGGGGCGAGGACTTAAACGGTCGGGTGTCCGGCCGGTTCGACCGGCCACGCGAGTTTTTTGCGATCGGGTCCCAACGCCCCCCATGCGCCTCCGGAACCGCGAGGGCACACCCGTCGACGCCGTTCCGTTCCTCGTCGTGACGGCGATGACCGTCCTCGTCGTCTTCTCCTTCGGCCCCGTCTACTGCATCGCGATTGGGATGGAGGGGCCGGCGGTGATCGGTGTCCCCGCCCTCGCCTGTGCGGGCGCCGTGGTGGTGGCCTACCACCGCCTCGTCCACACGGCACGACCGGATCTCCGGGCGGAGATTCCCACGGAACAGCGCATCCTGGGGCTCTTTTATGCCGCCCTCGTGGGTGCGGCGCTGCTCGTTGCGCTGTCCCTCCCGCTTTTGGTGCGGTGACGCGTTGGTCGGGACGATGCGCGAGGTGGAAGTCTCACGGTTCGTGCCGGCACCGCCCCGAACGGTCGAACGCATCCTGACGCCCGCGACGGTGGTGGCCAGCGAGGGGAGCTTCACGGTGCGGGACGTGAGCGACGAGGGGGACGGAACGCACGTCACCGCGGGCGCCCGCGGCCTGGAACTCACCCTGCGGTTCGAGGAGCGATCCGACGGCCTCCACTACACCCAGGCCGGCGACGCGGGGCCGTTCGACGCCATGACGACGGAGCTCACGATTCGGGCGGAGAACGAGGGGTCGCGCGTGACCGCGCGGTCGGCGGTGAGCCTCGGCCTCCCCGTCCCGGCGCTCACCGACCGGTTGGCGGCGTGGAAGCGACGGGGCGAACTGGAGCGCCTGCTGGACGGGGTGGCCGAAGAGGCGACGTGACGATGCGGGGACGCCAACCTATACGGCGACGGACGGCCTGATGACACCATGGACTGGCGTGACCTCGTTACCGTCGCGCTCGCGGGCGTCCTCGGGATGCTCGGCGGCGTCTTCGGACCGGTCGGCATCGTCGCCGGCGTCGTCGCCGGCGCGGCCCTCGGCGCCAGGTGGGCGTCGCGCTCGGACCGGATCGCCGCCTTGGAGCGCCGGGTCGGGGAACTGGAGGGCGAGGAGGACACCTGACCCGCCGTCGTACCCGTTTTCCGGTGGTGCGGCGGATCACCACCGTACCGACAGACGGCCGCCAGTACGACGACCGTGCGCGAGTCGCGGACGAGCGAGCGAGGCTTTAGCCGTCGGCGTGTGAACCGTTCGCTATGGGACTACTCGACACGATCACCGACACCCTGCGGGCTTCGTCGGCGGCGACGAACCGCGGCGACGGGCGCGGGGAGTCGAAGGGGGCGTACTGGTGTCACGACTGTGGGGAGCGGAGACTCGACCTGGACGTAGCGGGCGACGATCCGCCGACCTGTCCGTCCTGCGGCGAGGCGATGACGTTCGAGCGGTCGCCCGGGTCGACCGGGTGTGCCTGTTAGGGCGTCGGCTCCACGACCACCCACTCCTCGCCCCCCTCGGTCGGGAACGCGTTCTCGAACGTCTCCCACGCGGCCGATAGCTCCGCGTCGGTGAGGAGACAGTCGTCGAGTGCCGCGACCAGGCCGTCCTCGTCCATCTCCCGCCCGATGAACACGAGTTCGACCCGTCGGTCGCCCCACTCCTCGTCCCAGTCGAGGTCCGAGCGGTTGCGCCGGTAGGCGTCCCGTTCGAACTCGGGCAGGCTGGCGATCCAGGGGCCCGCTGCTTCGACCCGAACCGAGGGGCCGGCCTGGTGCATGGAGTACGCCAGGTCGGCGCCGTTGGCGACCCAGCAGGTACCCTTGGCCCGGTCCACCGTGGGCGGGAGGTCGACGAGGAGCGCGCGGAACCGCTCGGGATGGAAGGGGCGGCGACGACGGTAGGTGAAGGAGGTGACGCCGTAGACGGTTTCGGGATGGGCGTGGTCGTGAGCGTGGGCGTGAGCGTGCCCCTCGTCGTCCTCGTCCGCGTCGAGCGCACGCTTCCACCCCGCTTCGTCGACCGTTTCGGGGTCGTAGCGCGCCCGCAGGAGCGTGTCCGCGTCGACGCGGCTGTGTTCCGTCCGTCGCACCTCGGCGTCGGGGCGGAGCGCCCGCACCATCTCCTCGACGGCGTCGAGTTCCGCCTCGGTCACGAGGTCTGCCTTGTTCAGCAGGACGAGGTCGGCGGCCTCCACGTCCTCGACCAGGAGGTCCGAGAGCGGACGGGCCTCGTCGTCGGGAGTCTCGCGGCGCGTCGCGGCGCCCGCCTCACCGAAGGCGTCGTGGAACTGGCGGGCGTCGACGACGGCGACGATGGAGGCCACCTCGTAGCGGGCGGCGGCCCGAGAGCCGGTAGTGAACAGGCGGGCGACCGGGCGGGGTTCGGAGATGCCGGAGGCCTCGACGACGAGGTGGTCGAAGTCGCGGTCGGAAGCGAGGCGGACGACGGCGGTTTCGAGGTCGTCCTGCAGTTCACAGCAGATACAGCCGTTCGAGAGTTCGGTCACGCCGTCGACGGCCAGATCCGCGTTCTGGCTCACCAGGTCGGCGTCGACGTTGATCTCCCCCATGTCGTTGACGAGGACGGCGACGTCGCGGTCGCCCGCCTCGCTGAGCAGGTGGTTGAGCAGCGTCGTCTTGCCGGCGCCGAGGCTCCCGCTCAGGATGGTGACGGGGATGGCGTCCCGTGGCATGGGAAGGCGTGGGCGCGGCGACACCTTAACCCCGCGGACGTGCGCCCGGACCGGGCGACCGACGATACGTTTTTCTCCGCTCCACCGGGAGTGACGCTATGGATCTCGCGGAACGAATCGCCCACTTCCGGCAGGTCGCCGAGGAGTGGCTCCGGGGGCTGTATCACGGCCTGGTGAGCCACCCGGCCTACGAGAAGATCGAACACGAAGCCGAAGATCAGGAGGACACCTTCATGCTCGCCTGCTTCCCCGACGCCTTCGGCATCCCGAGTCCGGTGTCGTACTACACGGCCGAACTCCTGCCGTATCTCGAAGACGAGTTCGAGGCGTGGGAGCGACGGATGTGGAACCGGGGGTCGCTGCTCGAACGCAAAGGCGAGCAGTACCACTTCTGATGGAGCGATTCGTCTTCTTCGGCGGGAAAGGCGGGGTAGGCAAGACCACGATGTCGAGCGCGTACGGGCAGAAGTGCGCGCGGTCGGGGCTAAAGACGCTGGTCGTGTCGACGGACCCCGCCCACAGCACCGCCGACGTGTTCGATCAGGAGTTCGACGACGAACCGCGGCCAGTCGAAGGTATCGAGAACCTGTCGGTCATGGAAATCGATCCGGACGACGAACTCGAACGGCACCTGATGGAGACCAAGCGGGCCATGGGCGATCAGGTGAGCCCGGCGATGGTCAACGAAATCGACCGACAGATCGAGATGGCCCACCAGACGCCGGGCGCCTACGAGGCGGCGCTGTTCGACCGCTTCATCGACGTGATGCGCGACGCCGACCCCTACGACCGCGTCGTCTTCGACACCTCGCCGACCGGTGGCACCCTGCGACTCCTCTCGCTCCCGGAGTTCCTGGAGGGGTGGATCGACCGCCTGCTCCACAAGCGCAAAAAGAGCGTCAAACTGTTCGAACGGGCGGCCATCGGCAACCAGGAACCCCGGCGGATGATGGACGGCGACCCGATCATCGCCCGCCTACAGGAGCGCAAGGAGATGTTCGAGTTCGCGAAACACACCCTCCGCGACGAGGCGGCGTTCTACCTCGTCGTCAACCCGGACGAACTGTCGATCAGGGAGACTCGCCGAGCCATCGACGGGTTGGCCGACCACGGCCTCACCGTTCGGGGACTGGCGGTAAACAGGCTAACACCCGAACCGGACGACGACGAGAACGGTCGGGGCGCGCGGTATCTTCGTGACCGCGTGGCGACCGAACACGAACGGCTGACGGAACTCCACGAGACGTTCGACCCGCCGGTGGTCGCCGAAGTGGAGACCCGGGTCCGCGAAGTGAAGGGGTCGCTCCTCGCCGAGGTGGCCGACGAACTCGACGTACCCGTATAACGGGAACGGCGGTGGGCGCCGGCGGCCGCTCTCGGTCCGTGGGCGCCGAGCGGTGAAGTCGGCGGAATTGCAGGTTTCGTGGGCAAATGCCCAAGGTTTAAATAATATTTTTTCCTGAATTTAGCTTGGGTCACACACATGGTACAGGCTATCACACTGGTGGTGCTCACGCTCGTGTCGTTCACGGTGGCGTATCTGGGGTATTCACGATACCTCGCTCAGTTCGTCGACCTGGACGACGACCGTGAGACACCAGCGCACAAGTATCAGGACGGACAGGAGTACGTCCCGTCCAAGAAGCCGGTGTTACTGGGGCATCACTATTCGAGTATCGCGGGCGGGGCGCCCATCGTCGGACCGATCACGGCGACGGTGGTCTGGGGCTGGGTGCCGGCGTTCCTCTGGGTTGCCATCGGCAATCCGCTGTTCGGATCGGTACACGACTTCATGGCGCTGACGTCGAGCATGCGCCACGAGGGGAAGTCGATCGGGTACATCATCGGAGAGTACGTCGGCGAACGCGGCAAGGACATGATCCTCTGGTTCGCGTTCCTGACGATCATCCTCGTGGTGGCGGTGTTCGGCCTCGTCATCGCCGTGGTGTTCAACGCCTACCCGCAGGCGGCGACGGCGTCGCTGGTGTATATCGTCTTGGCGTTGGTGTTCGGGGTGTATCTCTACCAACTCGACTTGCCCTTCCTGCCGGGGACGATGGCGTTCGTCGCCGCCGTCTTCGCCGGCGTGTGGATCGGCGTCCAGTACCCCCTCGCGCTGGTGCCGGGCGACTATCCGGCGGGAACCATCGTCCTGCTGTCGGGGAGTCCGCTGCCACCGGTACTCGGGAGCGTCAACATCGCGACGTGGATTCCGGTAGTCCTCGTCTACGGATTCATCGCCAGCGTCCTCCCCGTCTGGGTGCTGCTCCAGCCGCGTGACTTCCTCACGTCGAGCCTGCTGTACGCCGGCGTGGGCGGGACGCTGCTCGCGGTGATCGTCGGAACGCTCACCGGGGCCGGCCAGCAGCTCACCATCAACGTGCCCGCGTACGCCGGGTTCTGGGGGGGGGCACTGGTCGAAACCACCTTGCCGCTGTTCCCACTGCTTTTCGTCACAATCGCCTGCGGGACGATCAGCGGCTTCCACTCGCTGGTCTCCTCGGGCACGACGGCGAAGCAACTGGACAAGGAGACGGACGCCCGGACCATCGGGTACGGCGGGATGCTCGGCGAGGGACTGCTCGCCACCGTCGCCATCGTCACCGTCGCGGTGTACGCCGAGGTGCCGACGGGCGGCGGTATCGGGCTCGCGCTCCCGAACTTCGCGGCTGGTGGCGGCCTGATCCTCAACATCGGGTTCGGGATTCCGGAGGCCTTCGCCGCGCCGTTCATGGGCCTCGTGCTCGTGAGCTTCCTCCTCACCAGCACCGACACGGCAGTTCGACTGGGGCGGTACATGATCGAGGAACTCGTCGGGACGCCCGAGACGCAGGTACAGGAGGTGGCGGCCAACCGTTACGTCAACGCCAGCCTCCAGGTGCTTCCGGCGTACATCCTCGTCGCCTCCGGCCGGTGGGCCGACCTCTGGCCGCTGTTCGGCGGCGCGAACCAGACGCTCGCGGCGCTCGCGCTACTGGTGGCGACCATCTGGCTCGCCAACTGGGACGACCAGAAACAGCTCATCTCCACCGGCGCACCGATGGCGTTCATGTTCGTCATCACCACGACGGCCCTGCTGTATCTGGCGCTGTATCAGAACCTGTATCAGAAGTTCTTCCAGGGGAACTGGGCCGACGGGGGATCGACCGTCGCGATGGCCTCCGCGGCCGTCCAGATCATCATCGCCCTGGTCCTCGTCTGGCTGGCCTTGTCGATAGCCTACATGGGCATCAACAACATCCGAGAAGCCCGCGGCACTGGGGCGGCCGTCGCCGACGGCGGCGAACCCGCCGACGACGACTGACGGTCGCGACTACTTTTTTCGTGGCGCAGGGCACCGAGCAGTCGGTCGAGCGGTGCGTCCAGCCATCGCGCCGTCACGACGGTGAGCGTGACGTAGTCGCCGCTGCGCTCGATACGGTAACAGACCGGTCGTGTGCGGGGTGGGAACTGCGTGTGGGACGGGTCGATCAGCCGAGCAACCGGCGTTTGAGACGTTCGAGCGGTCCCGGCCGGCCGGACTCGATGGGTTCCCAGACGGTGAGCGCCTCGCCGACGTCGGCACGCCGACTCGTCACGACCGCCTCCGCGTCGGGGGCGACGACGGCGAGGTGAGTCTCGTAGTACCCGTTGTAGCCGTACTTCAGCATCTCGCGGCCGGAGAAAGAGGTGACGAACTCGCGCACCTCGTCGGGGATGTCGGGGACCACGAGGACGAACGTGAACTCCGTCGCGTAATGTTCCTCGTCGGCCTCGATCCAGCGGTTCGCCAGGTCGTCGGCGAGGGCGACGAGGCGTTCGAGAGCCGCCACCCGGACACTCTCGGTCCGCCGGAGGAACAGGTGTTCGAAGGAGGCGTGGTGGCCGTAGGTGATGGCGGGGTGGAAGAACTTCTTCTGCGTGTGGATTTCGAGGCGGCCGTAGAGGTCGAACGTCTCGCCGTCGACCCGGTACTCCCGCTCCAGATCGTAGTTGAACATCAGGCGGTCGCTCACCCGGTCGACGTACTCGTCGTCCCACTCGGGAACGTCGTCGGGGACGGCAGGGTCCGTGGCGTCCGACTCGGGGGCAACGGCGTCGCCGTCGGTCCCGGTTCTGACGCCAGCGTCCTCGTCGCTCACGGGTCGTACGCGTGGACGTCGTCGGCGGACGGTGGGGCGCCGATAGCTACGACGTCGACCGGTTCGTCGGCGTCTGCGGGGTTGTACGCGAACTGCGGGCTGCCCGGTTCGACGGTGAGCAGGGCGTTCGGTCCCGCCTCTAGGGTCCCCTCGGGCGTGTCGACGTGGAGCGTCCCCGAGAGGACGTAGAAGGCCTCCTCCTGGTCGTCGTGGTAGTGGTATGCGAGCGGGAGCTCCTCGCCGGGGTCGGCCGTGTAGCGGTTGATCGCCATCTGTGTGAGGCCGGCGGGATCGGACAGCGACCGGCGCGTACAGGGGCGGTCGGGGTCCGGCTCGACTTCGTCCGAATCGACGACGTGGTAGCCCATACGTGAGCCACTGTCGTGGCGAAGGCAAAAGTCCGTCGTCACCCGCACGACAAGCTTTAATCCGTCAGTGGCCGTAGGTGAGTGTACGATGGGTGGGAAAGACACCGAAGCCTGTGGCCGTTGTGCCATGAGTTCGGTCGTGAGCGTGGCGTCCGAGAACGACGACGGGGGCGAGCGGGAGCGCGACCCGTTCGGCAGCGCCCGAATCGAAGTCGACGAACGCCAACTTCGCACCGTCTCGCCGGCGGCGTGGCTGGGGCGAGTCAAGCGCCGCCTCGACGCGTTCGCCACCCGGCTGACATACGGCCGATAGCACACAACGATTTTGTACGCAGACACCATGAGAGCCTGACAAGCGATGGAAGAGAGTGTATCCGGATTCAAATGCCGGGGAACGTGGGCCGACATCGTCGAGCACGGGGAGCGTATCACGCGGGCGCTCCGTGACGGCGGTGCGGAGAGTCAGGCGTTCGAGGAGTGGAACGAGTGGCGCCCCAAGTCCCACGAACGCCTCGGCGAGGACGTCAACCAGAAGACCGCAGAACAGGCGAGCGTCGCGGAGGGGGAAGGCGAGAAGGCCGGGAAGAACCCCGACGAGGACCTCCGAACGGCGGGCGAGAAGCTCTCCGAGTCGTACGAACGCGCCGAGAAAGGCGACAACGGGGGTGCCGTCGAACACTGGCAGGACTCGATCAACTACGTCGCCCGCGCCGCCGACTCGGCCGGCCGGAAGGCGCTCCGGGCAGTCGAGGACACCGTCTACCGCAAGGTGATGACTCAGCTCGCGCCGTACTACTTCGACAACGAACTCGTGAGCGCGAACATCCAGAAGACGGCTCGTGGCGGCGACGCGGACCAGTTCATCTTCGAGGTGAACGTCAACGACGACGAACTGAAGGACGCAGTGAGCGACCGGCTGTCGACCTACGAGGACAGCATCGACCGCTGGCACGTCGACACGGAGAAGGAGACGGAGATTGCCGAGGTAGTCGAGGGTGTGGAACCCCCGGCCAACGGCGGCGAGTCGAAGTCGACGACCAACTGAGACGGCCTGTTGTAAGTCAGTACCGTCGGTCGGCGGACCGTCACGGCGAACCACCGAGACACAGTTACAACAGTCCGTACGGACCACCACAGCTATGCCTGCGACCCCACTACGGAGCAGTATGCACGTCGAGTTCGACCGCGACACCTGTATCGGCATGTACCAGTGCGTCGAGGAGTGGGCAGCGTTCGAGGCGAACCGCGACGACGGGAAGGCCGACCTGGTCGACGCCGAGGAGACGGAACCGGCGCTGTTCGTCCGCGAGGTGCCCGAAGACGCGGAACTCGACGCGGAGTTCGCGGCACGCACCTGCCCCGTCGACGCCATCCGTCTCTACGACGACGACGGCGACCAGATCGTCTAACGGCCACCGGTCGGTGTCGGCGCTACCACGGGATGGGTTCACTTTCACCGCGATTCGCCAACGCTTAACCGCGGCGGCGACCAATCGCGCACGATGGCGGCTACCGACGACGGCGACGCCGAGTACGTCGACCACCCCCTGCTCGCGCCGGGATTCATCGAACGACGGGAGTACCAACGACGGCTCGCGGACACCGCCGTCGACGACCACACGCTCGTCTGTCTGCCGACCGGTCTCGGCAAGACGACGGTGAGTCTACTCGTGACCGCCGACCGACTGCACGGGGTGGGCGGCACGGCGCTCTTTCTCGCGCCGACCAAGCCGCTGGTCCAGCAACACGCCACGTTCTACCGCGACGCCCTCACGATTCCGGACGACGAGATCACCGTCTTCACGGGGGAGGTGCGCCCCGACGACCGGGCCGAACTCTGGGCGGAGAGTCGCATCGTCATCGCGACGCCACAGGTCGTCGAGAACGACCTGATCGGCGGGCGCATCTCGCTTTCGGAGGTAACCCACCTCACCTTCGACGAGTGTCACCGGGCGACCGGCGACTACGCCTACGTCTACATCGCCGAGCGCTACCACGCGGACGCCGCGTCCCCGCTGGTGACGGGGATGAGCGCCTCGCCCGGCGGCGACGAGGAGGCGATCATGACCGTCTGTGAGAATCTCGGTCTGCACGAGGTGGCGGTGATGACCGAGGACGACGCCGACGTGGCCGAGTACACCCACGACACCGAAGTCGAGTGGGAGCGGGTGACGCTCCCCGACGCAGTCATAGAGATTCGTGACGCGATCAACGAGGTGATCGTCGACCGACTGGAGAGCCTGAAGGAACTCGGAGTGACGAACACGACCAGTCCGGACCTCTCTCAACGCGACCTGAACCGGATGCGCGGACAGCTACAGGACCTCATCGACGCCGACCAGTCGGAGGGCTACGAGGGGATGTCGATCCACGCCGAGGTGATGAAGCTTCGTCGGGCGGTCGAACTCGCGGAGACGCAGTCGGTGGAGTCGCTGCGGCGGTACTTCGAGCGCCAGCGGAACGCCGCCCGCGCCTCCGGCGCGTCGAAGGCGAGTCAACGACTGGTCTCGGAGCCGAAAGTTCGGGAGGCGATGCGGAAAGCCGAGGACTTCGACGACCTCCACCCGAAGTTCCGCCAGACCCGGGTGTTGCTGGCCCAGACGCTCGGCATCGGCGGCGGTGAGCGCGTCATCGTCTTCACCGAGTCACGGGACACCGCCGAGGCGCTCACCGACTTCCTCGCCGAGAGCTTCGACGTCCGGCGGTTCGTCGGGCAGGGCGACAAGGACGGTTCCGACGGCATGACCCAGACGGAACAGGGCGAGACGCTCGATGCCTTCCGGGCCGGCGAGTTCGAGGTGCTTGTCTCCACCTCCGTCGCCGAGGAGGGCCTGGACGTACCCGAGGTGGACCTCGTCCTCTTTTACGAACCCGTGCCCACGGCGATCCGATCCATCCAGCGGAAGGGACGGACGGGCCGCCAGGACGAGGGCCGAGTCGTCGTCCTCATGGCGGAGGACACCCGCGACGAGGCGTTCTTCTGGATCTCTCGCCGCCGGGAGCGGGAGATGGAGGACGAACTGGCGAAGCTGAAAGGCGTCGCCGACGAGATGGCGGCGGAACTCGACGACGGCCAGACGGCGCTGGACGCGTTCGACGACGGCGGCGATGGGACGGAGGCCGACGGCGGCGCGACGGCTCAGCCGGGTCTCGCCGCGTTCGGGGAGAAAGGCGACGACGAGGGCGACGACGGGACGACCGCCGATCCCGACGGCGTCGTCGCGGCCGCCGAGGGCGACGACGAGACGGTCGAAATCGTCGTCGACCAGCGGGAACTCGACTCGGCCATCGCACGGGACCTCTCGACGCGCGACGGGATCGAGACCCGGCTGGAGACGCTCTCGGTCGGCGACTACGTCGTCTCGGACCGCGTGGCAATCGAACGCAAGACCGTCACGGACTTCCTCGACACTCTCACCGGCGGCGACCGCTCGCTGTTCGACCAGGTGGGCGACCTCTCACGACACTACGCCCGGCCCGTCGTCCTGCTGGAGGGCGAGGGTCTGTACGAGGAGCGAAACGTCCACCCCGACGCCATCCGGGGTGCACTGGCGTCGCTCACGGTCGATTTCGGCGTGAGCGTTCTGCGCACGGAGGGCGAGGGCGACACCGCCGACCTGCTGGCGGTGCTCGCGGGGCGCGAACAGACGACGCGCGACCGGACCGTCAGCGTCCACGGCGAGAAGAGCGCGAAGACCCTCGACGAACAGCAGGAGTACGTCGTCGGCGCCATCGCGGACATCGGGCCGGTGACCGCCCGCGCCCTCCTGGAACACTTCGGCAGCGTCGAGGCCGTGATGACGGCACGGGAGGAGGACTTACTGGAGGTCGACGGGGTCGGCGAGGTGACCGCCGACCGCATCCGGACCGTGGTCGGGAGCGACTACAGCTAGAACCGGCAGTCGTCGAGTGCCGAGAGCGTCTCGGCGGCCTCGCGCGCGGCGCCCAGCAGTTCCTCGGCACGGCGTGGGTCGTCCGTCTCCTCCGCCGCCCGCGCGAACCTGCCGAGCGTCCGCGAGAGCGACGCGCGGGCGTCGTCGAGCGAGGACCCGTCACGTCGGGAGGGAGCCGCGTCGCCGCCGCCCGAAGTCCGGTCGTCCTCGGCGAGTTCGCCCATCCGAGCGTCGGCCGTCGAGTCGGTGCCCCGCTCGGTCGTCGGGGCTGGCCGACGCTCACGGGTGTCGACGGCGGGGGGCGAGGGATGTCGGGTGGTCGTGTCGGTGACGGCGTCGGCCGTCACCGCGGGTGATTCGTCCGTCGGCGTCTCGTCGGCGTCGGTCGCCGCGGTCTCGTCCTCGGTCGGGGGATCGGCGGGTTCCGTCTCGGCCGACGCGGCGTCGTCGGCGTTCGCGGCCTGACACGTCGGGCAGAACTCCTGTCCGTCGTAGCGGAAGATGGGATCGCCACAGGAGTCACAGTGGCTGTTGGTCATCGTCGCCCCCTTCAAGAGGAGTTCGCTCATGCGCTGGGTCGCCGCCCGCTTCTCCTGATCCTGTTCGTACTTCTCCCGGAGTCGCTCGCGCTCGGCCTCCTTGTCGAACCCGCTCATGGACGACCGAAGGCGGCCGAGGTCGAAAAACCCCACGGGGTTCGCCCGATATTTTCGACGGTCGTCGACCCATCATTCGCCGACTGCGGACGAAATTCGGGTGTTCCGAAGCGTTTAATCGGAATCCGCGGCCAATGGTACGTGAAATGACGAAAGTGAGCGTCATCGGCGCGGCTGGAACCGTCGGGGCCGCAACGGGCTACAACATCGCACTCCGTGACATCACGGACGAACTCGTCTTCGTTGACATTCCGGATATGGAGGCGGAGACGGTAGGCCAGGCGGCCGACACGAACCACGGCGTTGCCTACGACTCGAACACTGTCATCCGACAGGGCGGCTACGAGGCGACCGAGGGGTCCGACGTGGTCGTCATCACGGCGGGCATCCCGCGCAAACCGGGGCAGACCCGGATCGACCTCGCGGGCGACAACGCCCCCATCATGGAGGACATCGGTTCCTCCATCGCCGAGTACAACGACGACTTCGTGTCGATCACCACCTCGAACCCCGTAGACCTGTTGAACCGCCACCTCTACGAGACGGGCGACCGGGATCGACACTCGGTGATCGGCTTCGGCGGCAGACTCGACTCCGCGCGCTTCCGCTACGTCCTCTCCCAGCGGTTCGACGCCCCAGTGCAGAACGTCGAGGCGACGATTCTGGGCGAACACGGCGACGCGCAGGTGCCCGTCTTCTCGAAGGTTCGCGTCGACGGTCGCGATCCCGAGTTCACGACCGAGGAACGCGAGGAGATCCTCGGCAACCTGCAGGAGTCCGCGATGGACGTCATCGAGCGCAAGGGCGCGACAGAGTGGGGCCCGGCGACGGGCGTCGCCCACATGGTCGAGGCCGTCCTCCGGGACACCGGCGAAGTCCTGCCGGGAAGCATCGTCCTCGACGGCGAGTTCGGCCACGAGGACACCGCCTTCGGCGTCCCCGTCAAACTCGGTTCGAACGGCGTCGAAGCGGTCGTCGAGTGGGACCTTGAGGACTACGAGGAAGAGTTGATGGGCGAGGCCGCCGAGAAACTGGCCGACCAGTACGAGAAGATCTCCTGATACTGTCGGCGGCTCCTGTTTCGAGATAGTCGCCACCTCGGGTGACGGCTATCCGTATCGACCTACAGCCGGCGGTATGCGGCCGCGATCACGATCGCTTGGGGGCGACGACGGCCACCCCGGCTCACTCCCGACCCCAGCCGCACGTTTACGACCGATGGCGCGACCATCCACACCGTGCTCTGACGCCCGGTCGCGGGGTGCTCGCGGGAGTGCGGCGCCACGCCCCGCGAGCGCGGACCCCTTCGGCCGGCGCCGCCTGCACGCTCACAGTCGCCGAGAGAGTTCCTCGGCAGTCTTCTCGCCGACGCCCGCTACGTCCCGGAGATCCGCGACCGAGGCCGCGCGCACGTTCTCGACGCTCCCGAACCGCCGGAGGAGACGCCGGCGTGTCTCCGGTCCGACGCCCGGCACCTCGTCGAGCGCCGTCGACACCTCGTCGCGGACGGTCCCGTGGTACTGGACGGCGAAACGGTGAGCCTCGTCGCGGACCCGCTGGAGGAGGTGGAGGTGGGGCGCGTCGTCGTCCCAGTCGTGGCCGCCCTCGGGCGTGATCACCCGCTCTTCCGCCTTGGCGAGTGCCACCGCCGGCACGTCCCAGCCCGCCTCCGCGAGGGCGTCCCGGGCGGCCGCCAACTGCCCCTCACCGCCGTCGATCAGGAGGAGGTCCGGATCGGGTCGGTCGTCCTCGCCCGCGACGGCGCGTTCTGCCCGCCAGCTCACGAGTTCGCGCATGTTCGCGTAGTCGTCGTTCCGTTCGGTGAGTTTCTTCCGCCGGTAGGCCGTCTTCTCCGCGCTGCCGTCGACGAAGCAGACGTCGCTTCCGACGACCGCTCGTCCGCCGGAGTGGCTCACGTCGAACCCCTCGATGCGTTCGACCCGTCCGTCGAGGCCGAGTGCCTCGGCGAGGCGAGCGGCCTCGTCGTCGCGGCCCGGCCGACTGCGGGCGTTCTTCAGCGCGAGGTCCACCAGTTTCGCCTCGCGGCCGGCACCGGGAACCCGGACGGCGACGCCCTCGGCGTCGAGCCACGCGAGCACCTCGTCGTCGTCGAGGCGCTCCGAGCAGAGGATGGCGTCGGGGAGTTCCCGGTCGGCGTAGTACTGGGGGACGAACGCCGCGAGAAGGGTTTCGACGCGATCCTCGCCCTCGGGGGCGTCGAGGCGGTGACGGGAACGGTCGACGAGTTGGCCGCGTTCGCTGTGGAGGCGAGCGACGGTCGCTCGGTCGCCCTCCACGGCCGCCCCGAGGACGTCGACGGTGCGCTCGTCGGCCGGCGACGCGACGGCCTCGCCGCCAGATCCGTGGAAGGATTCGACGGTGTCGAGTCGGTCCCGGAGGTTGGCGGCGCGCTCGAAGGATCGGGCCTCGGCAGCGGCCGCCATCTCCCGTCGCAGCGGGTCGGCCAGCGCGCCCGTCTCGCCCTCGAAGAAGCGGACGGCAGCACGGACGTCCTCGGCGTAGGACGTCGCGTCGATTTCGTCGGTACAGGGCGCACTGCACAGGCCCATCTCGTAATCGAGGCAGGGACGGTCACGGCCGCGATACTTGTGATCGGAACAGCCACGGAGGCCGTACACCGCACGGATCGCCTTCACGACCGCCTCGACGCTGCCCTTCTCGGTGAAGGGACCGAACACGGTCGCTCCCTCGTCGGGGTCCCGGGTCACCTCGATTCGCGGAATCGGGTGGTCAGTGAGTTGGACGAGCGGATAGGACTTGTCGTCCTTCAGACGGACGTTGTACCGGGGCTGGTGGCGTTTGATGAGGTTCGCCTCCAGCAGCAGGGCCTGCGTCTCGGTGTCGGTGACGGCGACGTCGATGCGGTCGGCCCGCTCGACCATTCGGCGGATACGGTCGCTCCGCGGGTCGGCGTAGGAACGGACCCGGTCCCGGAGGTCGACCGCCTTGCCGACGTATCGCACCTCCTCGCCCTCGTAGAAGAGGTAGACACCCGGATCGCGGGGCAGGTCGGCAGCGCGCGCTCGAACCGCACTCGGGTCCATCACCGCTCCCGTAGCGACCCCGCACGGATGAGCCTGACGCGTCGCCGTTCTCACCGCTGAGAACCGCAGGAAAGCGTTAAGAAGGGGGGTGTCGACGACTCGGTCATGAACCACGCTCCCGACTCACAAGGAGTATGCCCGTCGGTAGCCGACGCGCACGCCGGCTCGATTCGAACCGACGGTGGGCGCGCCGAAGCGAACACGGAGTCCGTCACCATCGAATCGGACGGGACGGCGGCCGAACCGGACGAAACGGGAGCGGCGAACGGAGCGAGCGACCCCGCCGACGTGGAGCTAAACGTCGACGACGACGTCCTGATCGACGGCGTCGGGATGCCGGTGTTCATCCTCGACCGCTCCGGATCGATCGCGGCGTGGAATCACAGTATCGAGGAACTCACCGGGAACGGTGACGACGTCGCCATCGGGGCGACGGCGCCGAGTACGGTGTTCTACCCCGACGGCCGTGATCGGGAGATGCTGGCCCAGGTGGTGCTGGAATCGCCAGAATCGGCCGACGAGCGCGAGGGCATCGACCTCGAAGACGGGGAGCTATCGCTGTACGCCGCCGACGAGACGCTGACCGACCGCCGGGGCGACACCCGCCACTTCCGGCACACGTCGATGCCGCTGTACGAGGACGGCGAGTTCGTGGCGGTCATCCAGGCGATTCGGGACCGAACCGCGGAGGTGAAACGCCAGGAAGCGGTCGCCGACCTCGTCGACGAGGTCCGGGGAACGCTCAACGACCTGGCGGACGGACACCTCGACTCCCGGGCCGCCTTCGACGCCGACGGCCGCGCCGTCGACGACCGCCTCGCGGGAGTCGTCACGGAGTTGAACCGCACGGCCGAGGAGTTCGAGAATCTGGCCAGCGAGGTCGATTCCGAGACGCAGTCGCTGGCGGACGCCATCGACCGGACGGCGGCGGCCGCATCCGACATCGCGGAGAACGTCGACGACCAGAACGGGCTGCTCCAAGAAGGCGCCGAGGAGATGCAGTCGTTCAGCGCGAGCATCGAGGAAGTCGCCGCGACGACCGACGAGGTCGAATCGGCGGCCGACGAGGCCCGGAGCGCGGCCAGCGAGGGACTGGACGCGAGCGAGGACGCACGCGAAGCGACCGAGAGCGTCGTCGACGTCGGCGAGGAACTCGTCGACGACGTGACTGCCCTCGGCGATCGGATGGACGACATCGAGGAGGTGGTCGAGGTGATCTCGGAGGTGGCCGACCGGACGAACCTGCTGGCGCTGAACGCCAACATCGAGGCGGCGCGGGCCGGCGAGGACGGCGACGGGTTCGCCGTCGTCGCCGAGGAGGTAAAGAGCCTCGCCGAACAGACCCACGACCACACCGAAGAGATCACGGACGACATCCAGACGCTCCAGGACCAGACCGGCGCCACGGTCGACGCGGCGACCCGCTCGGTCGAGCGGATCGGGCAGGCGAGCGAACAGATAGACGGCGTCCTGGAGACGTTCGGGGAGATTGCGGAGACCATCGACCGGGTCGCCGACGGCGTCGCGGAGGTGTCGCGGACGGCCGACGATCAGGCGGCCACCGGGGAGGAACTCACCGCGACCATCGAGACGCTCCGCGACCGGGCGGAGGAGACGGCCGCGGCCGCCGACCGCATCGTCGCCGCGACCGACGAGGCGGACACGGCGGTCGACGAGCTCACGCGGAGCGTCGACGAACTCCGAGCGAACGGGGCGCGACGCGACGGGACGACGGCTGGTAGCGGACCGAGGGTATAACACCGACGGCGACGACCCAGCGGACATGGGCGACGACGACACGACGCGACTGTGGCTGGTCGAGCGGACGTCCGACGACAAGGGACTCATCTCACTGGTGTACGCGACGACCGACGGCGACGCCGTCAGGCGGATCGAGCGGGCACCCATCGCGGTCGAGCAATCCGGCGGCGTCACCGCCGCCGTCGACGCCGATCCGGCAGCGCTCGCGCCGGTCGAGGAGACGTCGCTGCAGGAACGGTACGCGATGGAGGCACGGCGGATGGCCGAACAGCACGACCCAGCGGAGACGGTCTGAGACGGACACCTAAACTCTTTAACCGGGACTGGCCCAACGGGTTCCCATGGCCGCAATCGAACTCGACGGCGTGACCAAGCGCTTCGGTGACGTCACTGCCGTCTCCGACCTCGACCTCACGGTCCCCGAGGGCGAGGTGTTCGGCTTCCTCGGGCCGAACGGTGCAGGGAAATCAACGACGATCAACATGTTGCTCGATTTCGTCCGCCCGACATCCGGAGAGGTGCGCGTCCTCGACATGGACGCCGGCGCGGAGAGCGTCGCGGTGCGGCGGCGAACGGGCGTCCTCCCCGAGGGGTACGACATCTACCACCGCCTCACGGGACGGAAACACATCGAGTTCGCCATGCGCTCGAAGGAGGTAGAAGGCGACCCCGAGGCGATGTTGGAACGGGTCGGCATCGCCGACGCGGCCGACCGCAAGGCCGGCGGCTACTCCAAGGGGATGCGCCAACGACTCGTCCTCGGGATGGCACTGGTGGGCGAACCGGACCTCCTCGTCCTCGACGAGCCGTCGTCGGGGCTGGATCCCGGCGGCGCCCGCGAGATGCGCGACATCGTCCGGTCGGAGGCGGAGCGCGGCACGACCGTCTTCTTCTCCAGTCACGTCTTGGGCCAGGTCGAGGCGGTGTGTGACCGCGTCGGAATCATGCGCGGGGGAGAACTCGTCGCCGAGGACAGCATCGAGGGCCTCCGTGACGCGGTGGGCGAGGGGGAGACCCTCTCGGTGACCGTCGACGCCGCGGACGACGACGACCTGGACGCGGTGCGTGGACTGGACGGCGTGACCGCCGCGTCGGTCGACGGAGGGACGGTGACCGTCTCCTGTGCGGCCGACGCGAAGACGGCGGTCATCGGCGCCCTGGAGGACGCCGGGGTGACGGTCGAGGACTTCCGGACCGAGGAAACGTCTCTGGAGGACCTGTTTCTCGCCTACACCGAGGGCGAGGAAGGGGAGGTGTCGGCATGACGTGGCAGGCCGTCGCCCGGAAGGACTTCGAGGACGCCATCCGTTCGCGGTGGCTGTGGGGGCTGTCCGTCGTGTTCATCCTCGTCTTCTCGTTCCCGGCGTTCGTTCGCCTCTACTCGGGGGACCTCGGTGGGCCACAGAACAACGCCGGTATCGTCCAGCTCGTCATCTTCTTCATGAAGGAGGCGACGGCTATCGTCGTCCCGCTGACGGCCATCGTGGTCGCCTACGCCTCCATCACCCGTGAGCGAGGGTCGGGGACGATGAAGCTCCTGTTGTCCCTGCCGCACTCGCGGGCGGACGTGGTCGCCGGGAAGCTGCTGGGCCGGAGCGCCGTCATCGCCATCCCGGTGCTGATCGGCTTTCTGGTCTCCATCGTCCTGCTCGTCCCCGGGTCGTCGGCGCCGGACTGGCTGACGTACGTGCAGTTCGCCTTCCTGACGGCGATGCTGGGCGTGGTGTTCGTCGGCGTCTCGGTCGGCATCTCGGCGGCCGCCAACGGCGACCGGCAGGCCATCCTCGGAAGCGGCGGCGCGTTCGCGCTGTTCTGGTTCGGCTGGGACTTCCTGTCGAACCGGCTGGTCGACGGCACCATCACCATCCTCGGCGACCTCGGCGTCGACGTGGCGACGGCCACGCGCTACGAGGTGGTGCTCTTTTTGAAGCTGCTCAACCCGATTCAGTCGTACAAGACGCTCGTCGACTCGCTGTTCATGCCTGCACTCCGCGCGCGACTCCAGATGTTCGGGTTCTTCCTCGGCGTCGACCCGCGGGCACAGGAGGCGCTCGGCCCGTCGCTGTCGCCAATCTACGGCGACGCCTTCGTCGTCGTCTACATGCTCGCCTGGCTGGCCATCCCCATCGCACTCGGGCTGGTGGCCTTCCGGAGCGCGGACCTGTAAGCGGCCGACTACAGGTCGGCGACGTCCTCGATGGCGTCGGTCAGCGCTCGGATGCTCTCGACGGTGTGTTCACCCATGTGTCCGATGCGGAACGTCCTCTCGCCGAGCGCCGATCCGTAGCCGTTCGAGAAGACCATATCGTACTGCTCGGAGACGGCGTCGATGGTCTCGGCGACGTCGATGCCCTGCGTGTTCCGGATACAGCTCACCGTCCGTGACTCGTAGCCCTCCTCGGGGAACATCTCGAAGTGATCGCGCGCCCACTCGCGGGTGTACTCGGCCATCTCGCGGTGACGCCGGTCGCGCCCCTCGTGGCCCTCCGCCAGCATGTGTTTCATCTGCTCGCGGTAGGCCAGCATGACGGGGATGGCCGGCGTGGAGTGGGTCTGTCCCTTCCGGTCGTAGTAGTCGAGACACCGCTGGAAGCCGCCGTACCACGAGGCCGAATCCGTCTCGAGTTCGCGCTCGTAGGCGTCGTCGCTGACGACGCAGACGGCGAGCCCGGGGGGCATGGCGAAGGCCTTCTGGGTCGAGGCGAAGATGACGTCGATGTTGTGTTCGTCGATGTCGACGTAGTCGCCACCGAGCGACGAAACCGCGTCGACGACGAAGTAGGTGTCCGGATACTCGGCGACGACGTCGCCGATTTCCTCGACGGGATTGCGAACGCCGGTTGAACTCTCGTTCATCACGCAGGTGACGACGTCGTAGTCGGCGCCGGGTTCCTCGAGGGCCGCGCGCACGTCCTCGGGTTTGATCGCCTGTCCCCACTCGTACTCCAGTCGGTCGACGTCCTTGCCCAACCGTTCGGCCACGTTGGCGTGGCGTTCGCTGAAACTTCCGCAGGTCGGGACCAGAATCCGGTCGTCGACGAGATTGAGCGTCGACGCCTCCCAGAACTCCGTGCCCGACGCCGTCAGAACGATGACGTCGTTGTCGGTGCCGAGGAACTCCTTCGTGTCCTCGACGATGGTCGTATAGAGGTCCGTCATCCGGTCCATGCGGTGACCGAACATCGGCTGGCACATCGCCTCGATGACGTCCTCGCGCACCTCGGTCGGGCCGGGGATGTACAGCGTCTTGTCGGGGTAGTCGTCCGTGTACTCGCGTTTCTTCGTCATGGCACCACCTGGGTACGGGGTATCGGGTGGCGAGACGGCATGGTCCTTTTGATGCCGGGCGGGACGGGGAGACCGGGGACCAGTTCCAACGAGCCGTATCAGTCGGCCACCGCCGCGAGGTTGGCGGCGAGGCCGCTGAACAGGAGGAGCACCGTCACGCCGAGATTCGCCGCGTCGTTCGCGAACAGGAGGGGAACCAGCGCGATTTCGTCGGCGAACCCGTAGAGCACGCCACCGACGACGAGCGTGACGCCGACGAGGCCGAGAATGAGGCTGCCGATGGTCCCGAACCGGTGTGGCGTGTCGTCGCCGACCGTCGCCTCCGAGACGGCCTCGTGAATCGTCTCGCGGATGCTGTCGTCGACGTACGCCTGCAGCGTCTGCTCCGTTTCGTCGAGCTCCTCGGCGCGGGTCGCGAGTTCCCGTTCGCGCTCCTTGATGGCCACCTCCCGGTCGTCGAGTTCCGCCTCACGCTCTTCGATTCGCTGTGCTCGACCGTCGAGTTCTGCCTCGCGCTCGTCGAGTTGCTTGTCTCGGTTCCGAAGTTCGGTCTCGCGTTCGTCCAGTTCGGCGGCGAAATCCGCGAGTCCGCGTTTGCGCTGTGCTAACTCCCGCCGTTCGGCTTCGAGACTGTCATCGTCCGTCGAGTCGACGGGTTCGACGTGGGAGAACGGATCGTCGTCGCTCATGCTAGATACTTCCACCCACAGCATAAATATAGTTGTGCCAACACTTCCGCTGCGGGTCGGTCGTGGCGGTGCGGCGCGGATGGCCGTGTACGTAACTACCGGTTATAAGTTCTTTCGGGAATATGCACCCTACACATGACCGACGGCTTTCACACCCGAAGCCTCCACGCCGGGGGGGAACCGGACCCGGCGACGGGTGCGCGCGCGCCACCGATCTATCAGACCACGTCGTCCGTCTTCGACGACGCCGACGACGCCGCGGCGCGGTTCAGCCTCGACGTCGAGGAGAACATCTACTCGCGCTTCTCGAATCCGACGGTGCGGACCCTCGAACGCCGCCTCGCCTCCCTCTCCGGGGGGACCGACGCCGTCGCCACCGCGGCCGGCATGGCCGCCCTCGACGCCGCGACCAGCATCCTCGCCGAATCCGGCGACAACGTCGTCGCCTCCGCCGATATGTACGGCGGGACCAGCACCTACTTTTCGAAGATGGCCTCGCGCCGCGGAGTGGCGTTCCGGACCGTGGAGACGCTGGACTACGACGCCTACGCCGACGCCATCGACGACGACACCGCCTTCGTCCACGTCGAGACGCTCGCCAACCCGTCGCTGGTGACGCCGGACTTCGAACGCCTGGCCGACATCGCCCACGACCACGGTGTCCCCCTGTTCGTCGACAACACGTTCGCCACGCCGTACCTGTGTCGTCCCGTCGAACACGGGGCGGACCTCGTCTGGGAGTCGACGACGAAGTGGATCCACGGGTCGGGAACCACGCTCGGGGGGGTCCTCGTCGATGGCGGCACGTTCCCTTGGGACCACGCCGACGCCGACTACCCCGAACTCGCCGGGGAGAACCCGGCCTACGGCTTCGACTTCACCGAACGGTTCGGCGACCGGGCGTTCGCCGCCGCCGCGCGCTACCGGTCGCTCCGAAGCCTCGGTAACGGGCAGTCGCCGTTCGACGCCTGGGTCACGCTCCAGGGGCTGGAGACCCTCCCCCTGCGGATGGAGCGCCACTGTGAGAACGCCGAGACCGTCGCCGCGTTCCTCGACGATCACCCCGCAGTCGGGTGGGTGACGTATCCCGGTCTGGAGAGCCACGAGACCCACGGGAACGCGAGCGAGTACCTCGACGGCTACGGCGGAATGGTCACCTTCGGCCTCGCGGACGGCTTCGACGCCGCGAAAGGGCTGTGTGAGACGGTCGAACTGGCGAGTTTCCTCGCCAACATCGGCGACGCGAAGACGCTCGTCATCCACCCCGCCTCCACCACGCACTCGCAGTTGAGCGAGGACGAACAGCGCGCCGCGGGCGTCACGCCCGACATGATCCGCCTCTCGGTCGGACTGGAGGACAGCGCGGACGTCATCGCGGACCTGGAGCGGGGGCTGCGATGACGTCGGTCGAGAGCGGCACGCGGAACCTGGGTGAGTTCACCTTCGAGTGCGGGGAGTCCATCGACGACCTGCAGGTCGCCTACGAGGCGTACGGCGACTTCGAGGCCCACCCGGACGGCGGAAGCAACGCGGTGCTGATCTGTCACGCGCTCACCGGCAGCCAGAACGTCGCCAGCGCGGGACTGGCAGAAACCGCGGGCCAGGCGCGGGCGTGGTGGAACGACATCGTCGGTCCCGGGAAGGCCATCGACACCACGGAGTACTACGTCGTCTGCGCGAACGTCCTCGGGTCCTGTTACGGGTCGTCGGGACCGCCGGCCGAGAACCCCGACACCGACGAGCCCTGGGGGACCGACTTCCCGCCCGTGACCGTCGGCGACTGGACTCGCAGTCAGCGCCGTCTGCTCGACGACCTGGGCGTCGGTCGCCTGCACGCCGTCGTCGGCGGGAGCGCCGGCGGCATGAACGTCCTCGACTGGGCGGTACAGTATCCCGACGACGTGGCGCGGATCGCTCCCGTCGCGGCCGCCGCCCGCCTCGATGCGCAGTGTCTCGCTCTCGACGCCATCGCCCGCCGAGCCATCACCACCGACGATGCCTGGCAGGGCGGGGACTACTACGGCGGCGAGACGCCGACCGACGGCCTCGCGCTCGCCCGACAGATCGGTCACGTGATGTATCTCTCGAAGACGTCGATGCGCGAGAAGTTCGGTCGCCGGGCGGCCGGCCGCGACGCCGTCCGGTCCTTTCCCGCCGACCGCGCCGCCGCCTTCTTCCCCTACCGCGAGGTGGAATCCTACCTCGACTACCAGGCCGAGAAGTTCGTCGACCGATTCGATCCCAACTCCTACCTCTATCTGACCCGGGCGATGGACGACTACGACCTCAGCGAGGGGTACGAGGGGGACGCCGATGCCCTCGCCGCCTTCGAGGGCGAGACGCTGCTCATGTCCTTCACCGGCGACTGGCACTTCACCGTGTCCCAGTCCGAATCGCTTGCCGAAGCGTGCCGGACGGCCGGCGTCCCCGTCGCCCACCACGTCGTCGAGTCGGACCACGGCCACGACGCCTTCCTCGTCGAACCCGAGAAGGTCGGCCCACCGCTCCGTGACTTCCTCGCGGACGGGCTGGAGGGACGCGCCGTCCACGACACCACCACGGCGGACGAGGAAGCGGAGGAAGACGACGACTTCGCACCCGTCCACAACTCGCTTTTCGGCGGGTAACGCGCCAGTTCGGGCGTCACACTGGGTCGAAAAACGGACCGCCACCAAACAGCGACGCTTGGTAGTCTCCTGGCGAATCAAGTAGAGTGATTGATAGTTAATAATTATTCACAATAGGCGTAGAATTAACGCTACATGAGTCCTGTTCTCACAGACCAATACCACAATAATTAATGCGGGTGAATCGTTCCAGTTTTGACTGGAATGTCCGACCACAGCGTTCGACGGCGGCGGTTCGTCAAGGCAGCAGGTACTGCAGGCATCGTCGGCCTCGCTGGTTGTTCCGGTGGGGGCGGCGATGGCGATGGCGATGGCGGCGATGGCGATGGCGGCGGCGGCGATGGCGGCGGTGGCGATGGCGGCGGTGGCAGCGGTGGCGACTCCATTCTCGTCGGAACCCTCGCCCCATTCAGCCAGGGTCTCGGCTGGGTCGGGCCGAACGCCGCACGTGGTCGCGATGTCGCCCTCGCAGATATCAACGACGCCGGCCTCCTCGGAAGCGAGGTCGAAGTCAACGAACAGGACACGGAGACGACGCCCCAGGCGGCCATCTCCGGGTTCAACACGCTCGACGATGCCGGCGTCGTGGCGACGCTCGGCCCGTCGAGTACGGTGATGCCGAACCTCTTCCAGCCGATCAAGGACGCAAGCCTCCCGACGCTCTCCGTCTCCGCGGGGACGACCCAGATGGACGACGTCGGCGGCCCCGGCGAATACCTCTGGCGGACGGTGCCCAGCGACTCCATCGCCGGCCGCGCCCAGGGGCAGTACGCCCTCGACAACGACTACAACCAGATGGCGGTCACGTACAAGGACGACAAGGGGTCCCAGAGCTTCTCGGCGGCCGTGGCCGACTACTTCACCGGCCAGGGCGGCGAGCAAGTCGCTGACGTCGCGCTGGGCGTCAACGCCGACTCCTACCGGAGCGAGATCCAGGAGATTGCCGACTCCGGCGCCGACGTCATCTCCATGACCGCCGGCACGGAAGTGTCCGCGCTGTTCATGCGCAACTATCTGGAGGCCGGCCTGGACATCCCCATCTTCATCGGGAACGACGTGGTCACGGCGGACTTCATCGAGCGCATCGGCCCGGACGCGATGGCGGAGGCACCGATCTTCGGCCAGGCACCGGCTCCCGGCCCGTCGTACGAATCCTTCGCCGAGCGACATCAGGAGATGCACGGCCAGGCCCCCGGCACGTTCACCGCCGCCGGCTACGACGCGATGAACCTCATCGCGCTGGCGGCCCAGCGCGCCGGCGAGGCCACCCGTCAGGCCATCACGGACAATATCAACTCGGTGGCCCGTCCCGAGGGCACCGAAGTCACCACGTTCTCCGAGGGCAAGGAGGAGCTCGAAGCCGGCAACGAGATCAACTACCAAGGCGCCTCGAACCCGCAGAACTTCGACGAGAACGGCGACCCCGTCGGGCCGTTCTCCGTCCTCGAAGTCGGGGGCGGCGAGTGGACCGAGGTGACGACGTTCTCGGCCGAGGAACTGACCACCTGACGACCGTCTGCGACGTCCGCAGACGCCACACACCTTCAGTAGCAAACATATGCACCACATCACACTATGGCACTCGTAGACCTGTTGCTGGTCGTCGGCATCATCGCTGGCGTCTACTCGCTGCTGGCGATCGGCATGAACATGCACTGGGGCGACACGGGACTGCTGAACTTCGCGCACGCGGCCTTCTTCGCGGTCGGTGCGTACACGTCGGCGATCCTCACGACACCGCCGGCGACGGGCGATCTGGCGACGCGTGTCGTCGGGTTCAACCTCCCGATCATCGTGGGACTACTCGCTGGAACCGCCCTCGCCGGAGTCGTCGGCCTGCTGATCGCCGTCACCAGCGTCCGCCTCGAAGGCGACTACCTGGCGATGGTGACGCTGAGTGCTGCGGAACTCATCCGGCTGATGATCCACAACGAGGCGTGGCTGACGACGGGGGCTCAGACGCTGAAGAACATCCCCCGCCCGCTCAGCGGGGTGGTTCCCGTCAGCTACGACCTCTTCTACTTCGTCCTCGTGTGGGCCACCGTCGGCGTCTGCTACCTGCTGTTCACGCGGCTGTCGCGAAGTCCGTTCGGTCGGGTTCTCCACGCGATCCGCGAGAACGACGACGTTCCGCTCGCACTCGGCAAAAACACCACCGTGTTCAAGCTGAAATCGTTCGGTATCGGGGCCGCCGTCGCGGGGCTTGCCGGCGGCCTGTGGGCTCACTACGTCTACGCGATCTCGTCGATCATGTTCCTGCCCAGCATCACCTTCCTGATCTGGGCGGCGGTCATCATCGGCGGGGCCGGGAGCTACGGCGGCGCGATCCTAGGGGCGACTGTCATCGTGTTCCTCCGGCAGATCACGCGGTTCATCCCTGGCGACGTACCATTCGGCGACCAGCTCTCGTACATCCGGCTGATGGTCGTGGGCGCGGTGTTGATCCTCGTCCTCTACTACCGGCCGGAGGGGCTGCTCGGCGACGCCGAACGACTGCAAGCCGGCACTTCGGAGTGATCATCGATGGTACTTGACCCACAACTCGTCTGGAACGGACTGGTCGTCGGAAGCATCATCGCCGTCTCGGCGCTGGGACTGACGCTCATCTTCGGCATTCTCAACTTCATCAACATCGCGTACGGGGACTACATGGCCGCCGGCGCGTACGTCGCCTGGGCGGTCAACGCACAGATCGGCCTCCCGCTCGGGGTCGCCATCGTCGCCGGCATCCTCACCATGTCGGTCGGGGCGGTCGTCCTCGATAAAATCGTGTTCCAGCATTTCAGAACCCGGAGCCCGATCACGTTGCTCATCGTCTCCATCGGACTGGCTTTCATCATTCGGAACTTCATCCGTGCCATCTGGGGTCCGAGCGGCCACTTCTACGACCTGCCGATGGAGGCCAACCCGTCGTTTGCTGGGGTCAGATTCAGCGTCGAGCAGGTGGCCATCATGGTCGTCAGCATGCTGTTGCTGCTGGGCGTCTACCTCCTGCTCCGGCGGACGCGGATCGGCATCGCGATGCGGGCAGCATCCGACGACCGGATGCTCTCTCGCATCCGCGGGGTCGACACCGAAAAACTCGTCCTCTACGTCTGGTTGATCGGCGGTGCGATCGCCGGGCTGGGTGGTATCATGCTCGGTCTCGACGCACAGCTCCGTCCGAACATGGGCTTTACCGCCCTGATTCCGATCTTCGCGGCGGTCATCCTGGGTGGGATCGGTGATCCCAAGGGAGCCGTCGCAGGCGGATACACCATCGGCGTCGCACAGGAAGTGAGCGTCGCTGTCATCCCGTCCGAGTACAAGTTCGGCGTCGGACTGCTGGCGTTGATCGTCGGTCTACTCACACGTCCGGACGGTCTGTTCGGGGAGGCGACGCGATGACGCTGCTCGAAGCCCGCGGCCTCCGGAAGACGTTCGGTGGGATCGTCGCCGTCGACGACGTCTCCTTCGAGGTCGACCGCAGGGAGATCGTCGGCGTCATCGGCCCGAACGGCGCCGGCAAGTCGACGACGTTCAAGCTGCTGGCGGGGTTCCACCGCCCCGACGAGGGGATCGTCAGGTTCGACGGCGAAGAGGTGACCGACTTGGGACCGGAAAAGCGCGCCCAGCGTGGCATGGTTCGGACGTTCCAGATCGCACAGGAACTCACGGGAATGCGAGTGATGGAGAACATGCTGCTCGCGGCACAGAACCACCCCGGCGAGAAAGTGCTCGCTGCGGCCGCGAACACCAGTAGCGTCCGCGACTACGAGAGTGACGCCCGTGACCGGGCAGAGGAACTGTTGAAGTTCCTCGAACTCTGGGATCTGCGCGAGGAGTACGCCGGGAACCTCTCCGGTGGCCAGCGGAAGCTACTGGAGTTGGGACGGGCGCTGATGGCCGAACCGGACCTCCTGTTGCTCGACGAGCCGATGGCCGGGGTGAACCCCGACCTGACCGACCGGCTCCTGCAGCGCATCATGGAGTTGCGCGACGAGCGCGACATGACGTTCCTCGTCGTGGAACACGACATCGAGGCGATCATGCGCATCTCCGATACCGTCATCGGGATGCACGACGGCAAGGTGCTCTCGAAGGGAACTCCGGAGGAAGTGCAGTCCGACGAGCGGATGCTCGAAGCGTATCTGGGAGGTGACGTCTAATGTTACTCGAACTGGAGAACGTCGTCAGCGGCTACGGGGACGCCATCATCGTCCACGGCGTCGATATGGGCGTCGAGGACGGAGAGATGGTCACGATTATCGGTCCGAACGGCGCCGGCAAGTCCACGCTCCTGAAGACGATCGTCGGCGTCGTCCAACCTCGCGAGGGGGCGATCAGGTTCGACGGCACGGACATCGCGGGACTGCCACCGGAGAAAATCGTCAAACACGGCATCTGCTACGTCAGACAGAACGACAACATCTTCCCAAACCTCTCGGTCATGGAGAATCTGAAGATGGGTGCGTGGCCGGCCGAGGGGGAAGACTGGTTCGACTTCGGCGACCGTCTCGAAGAGGTGTACCAGCAGTTCCCCATCCTCGAGGAGCGGGCCGATCAGCGGGCTGGCTCTCTCAGCGGCGGGCAACAGCAGATGGTCGCGATGGGTACCGCGATGATACTCGATCCGGACCTACTCGTCCTCGACGAGCCGTCGGCGGGGCTCGCCCCGAAGCTCGTCGAGGAGGTGTTCGAAAAAATCGTCGAGATCAACGACGCCGGCACGACCACCCTGATGGTCGAACAGAACGCGCGGGCCGCACTCGAACGCTCCGACCGCGGTATCGTCCTCGACATGGGAGAAAACGAGTTCGAGGGGACCGGCGGGGAACTCCTCGACAGCGACGAGGTAGCCGAACTCTATCTCGGGACTGACTGATTCGCCGCCGCGTGGGAGCCTCCACTTCGAGGGTTGCCTCGACGGCCCCGGAAGTTCCCGATCGAAAAAGACGGACAGTCGACCCCGTCAACAACTCGCTTTTCGGCGGATAAGGGATACGTCGCGAGTCACAGACAGCGGCAGGGCCTGCACAGGTCCGTCGGTTTTACCACCTCGGGATCGAACACCCGCGCATGGCAGACGACGGAAACGACGACGGACCCGGATTCTACACGCGAAGCCTCCACGCCGGTCAGTCGCCCGACCCCTCGACGGGAGCACGGGCGCCGCCCATCTACCAGACCACCTCCTACGTCTTCGACGACGCCGAGGACGCCGCGGAGCAGTTCGCCCTCGAGAAGGAGGGCCACATCTACTCGCGGCTGATGAACCCGACGGTCGGGACCCTCCAGGAACGACTGGCCTCCCTGGAAGGCGGCGTCGGCGCCGCCGCCACCGCGTCGGGTATGGCCGCCCTCGACCTCGCGACGTTCCTCCTCGCGGAGGCGGGGGACAACATCGTCACCGCCTCGGCGCTGTACGGCGGCACGTACACCTACCTCACCCACTCCGTCGAGCGTCGCGGGATCACGACCCGCTTCGTCGACACCCTGGACTACGACGCCTACGAGGCGGCCATCGACGACGACACCGCCTACGTCCACCTCGAAACCATCGGCAACCCCGCCCTGATCACCCCGGACATCGAGCGAATCGCCGACATCGCCCACGACCACGGCACCCCCCTGTTCGTCGACAACACGTTCGCCACGCCGTATCTGTGCCGGCCACTGGAACACGGCGCGGACCTCGTCTGGGACTCGACGACGAAGTGGCTCCACGGATCGGGATCGACCGTCGGCGGGATTCTCGTCGACGGCGGCACGTTCGACTGGGGCGAGTACGCCGAGGACTACCCCGAAATCGGACGGTCGAACCCCGCCTACCACGGCGTCAACTTCCACGAGACGTTCGCCCCCGCGGGCTTCACCTACGCCGCCATCGCCCGCGGCCTGCGTGACCTCGGCAACACGCAGTCGCCGTTCGACGCCTGGGTCACGCTCCAGAAACTGGAGTCGTTCCCGATGCGGATGGAGCGCCACTGCGAGAACGCGATGGCCGTCGCCGAGTTCCTCGCGGACCACCCCGCAGTCGAGTGGGTGACGTATCCCGGGCTGGAGTCCCACGAGACTCACGAGAACGCGAGCGAGTACCTCGACGGCGGCTACGGCGGGATGATCACCTTCGGCCTCTCCGCGGGCTACGAGGCCGCGAAGGGTACCGTCAACAACGTCGAACTCGCCTCGCTACTCGCGAACGTCGGCGACGCGAAGACGCTCGTCATCCACCCCGCGTCCACCACCCACCAGCAGTTGACCGACGAGGAACAGGCCGCGGCGGGCGTCACGCCCGACATGATCCGCCTCTCGGTCGGACTGGAGGACGTCGAGGACATCGTCGCCGACCTCGATCGGGCCATCGACGCCGCGACGTAACTCACTCGAGCAGTCCGCGCTCCGCGAACACCTTCTCCAGCCGGCTCATCGACGCCACCACCACGTCGCAGGCGGGGCGTACCGCGGGTTTGGGGAGGAAGCCGACCGACAGTCCCGCCACCTCCAGCATGGGGAGGTCGTTGGCGCCGTCGCCGACGGCGACGGTCCGCGAGAGCGGCAGGTCGCGGTCGGCGGCCAGGTCCTCCAGCGCCTCGTCTTTCGTCCCCTCGATCAGCGGCCCCTCGACGGCGCCGGTGAGGTGGTCGCCGCTGGCGGGCAGGCGGTTGGCGACGACGGTGTCGACCGCGATACCCTCACGGTCGAGGGCGCGTTCGACGCCGCGTTCGAACCCACCGGTGAGGATGGCCGTGTGGTGGCCGGCATCGTTCAGACGGGCGAGCAGGTCGGCGGCGCCCGGGCGCAAGCGCACCTGCCCGAAGGCGTCGTCCGCACGCTCCAGCCCCAGTCCCTCCAACAGGGATGCCCGCTCACGCAGGCTCTCGGCGTAGCTGAGTTCGTCGTTCATCGCCCGTTCGGTAATCGAGGCCATCCGGTCGGCGACCCCACACTGCTCCCCGAGCAGGACCGTCATCTCGGAATCGGAAAGCGTTCCGTCGAAGTCGAAGGCGACGAGTCGCATACCGATCCGTCGCCGGCCGAGGGTTTGAATCCCCCGACAGCCTCGGCAACGCTTAACAGGGAGCCGGTGGGGGTACGAGGTACGACGCACCACGATGTTCGATGTTCCCCGCCCGCTGAAACGATGGTCGCTCGCAGTCACCGGGGGCTGTCTCGCCACCATGCCGGGCGTGCGACTGCTCGTCGCCACCGACTGGGTGGCGGCGGTGCTCGAAGGTGCGGTACCCCTCCTCCTGTTCGTCGGTGTGACCTACGCCGGGGTGTCCTACGCGCACCGGAAGTCGCCGCGATTCACGGCCGTCGTGACGGGGTGGACGCTCTCGGTCGTGGCGGGGATGGTCGTGGTCGCGCTCTGGATTACCACCCTCGCCCACCTGGCCGCCGCGGACCTCGCGTTCGGTGCCCTGACACCCATCGTCACTTCGGTCGGCGCCCTCGCCGGGCTGTGGCTGGGGACGAACAACGCACGGTGGCGAGAACGGGAGCACCGGCTTCGTCGGGAGCGTGAACGCATCGACTTCCTGAACGAACTGCTCAGACACTACGTGTTGAACGCCGCACAGGTGATCGTCGGGCGTGCGGATCTGCTGGCGGGGCGGACCGACGACGAGAACGCGACGATCATCGCCGAGACGGGACGGCGGATGGCCAGACACGTCCAGCAGATGCGGGCGCTGGTGTCGAGCGACGGAGCACCGTGGCCGGTCGACCTCGGGACGGCGGTGCGGGAGGCGCGTGGGAGCCTCGACTCGAACGCGCGACTGGTGACGCAGGTTCCCGACCCCTGCCCGGTGCTCGCCGACGACGCCCTCGACGTGTTGATCGAGGGACTGCTCTTGCAGGCGGTCGACCGGGCGGGCGGCGAGGCGGTGACGATTCGACTCGGCGCGACCCGAACCGACGGCGGCGTGACCGTGACCGTCGACGACGACGCGGCCGAACCGGCCGTCGAGGCGGTCGATCCGGAGACCATCGACACGGACAACGGCGTCCTCCAGTTCCAGCAGTATTTGGTGGTGACGCTGACCGAACGTTACGGCGGAGAGGTGGCGGTGACGAACGACGAGGACGGGGCCCGGATCGAGATCTGGCTGCCATCGCCCGAATCACGCGAAGACGCGTTTGGAAACCCTTAACAGCCGCCCTCGGGTCGGTTCGAGTATGAAGGTACTCGTCACGGACCCGATTGCCGACGCAGGGCTGGACCGCCTTCGCGACGCAGGCCACGAGGTGGAGACGGCATACGACGTGGAGGGCTCCGCCCTGCTCGACGCCGTCGCGGACGCAAACGCGCTCGTGGTGCGGTCGGGGACGGACGTGACCGAAGCGGTGTTCGAGGCGGCGCCGAACCTGATCATCGTCGGGCGGGCGGGCATCGGCGTCGACAACATCGACATCGACGCCGCGACCGATCACGGCGTCATCGTCGCCAACGCGCCCGAGGGGAACGTCCGTGCGGCGGCCGAACACACCGTCGCGATGGCCTTCGCCACCGCCCGCTCCATCCCGCAGGCCCACGCCCGCCTGCGGGCCGGCGAGTGGGCGAAAAGCGACTACCTCGGCACCGAACTCAACGCCAAGACGCTCGGTATCGTCGGCCTCGGCCGGGTCGGACAGGAGGTGGCGAAGCGGCTGGGGTCGCTCGGCATGAATCTCGTCGCCTACGACCCCTACATCGGCGAGGAGCGGGCCGATCAGATCGGCGCCGAACTCGTCGAGTTCGAGGCCTGTCTGAAACACGCCGACTTCCTGACGGTCCACACGCCGCTGACGCCGGAGACGGAGGGCATGATCGCCGAGGACGAACTCGCGCTGATGGAGGGCGGCTACCTCGTCAACTGCGCCCGCGGCGGCGTCGTCGACGAGACGGCGCTCGCAGCGGCGGTGGAAGACGGCACGCTCGCCGGAGCGGCGGTCGACGTGTTCGCCGACGAACCCGTCTCCCCGGACAACCCGCTGCTCGCCGTCGACGACGTGGTCGTCACGCCCCATCTCGGCGCAGCGACGGAGGCGGCACAGGAACACGTCGCCACGAGCATCGCGGATCAGGTCGTCGCGGCGTTCAACGACGAACCCGTCGCGAACGCGCTGAACGCGCCCTCCATCGACGAGAGCGCGTTTCCCCGCGTCCAGCCGTACATCGAACTCGCGGAGACGGCCGGAAAGGTCGCGGCTCAGATGTTCGACGGCCGCATCTCGGAGGTTCGGGTGCGCTACGAGGGCGACATCGCGGGCGAGGACGTGGAGTTCGTCACCGCGAGCGGACTCAAGGGTGTGTTCGAACCGCTCGAGTGGCAGGTGAACGCCGTCAACGCCCCAAAAATCGCCGAGGAGCGGGGCATCGAGGTGACGGAGGAGAAGACCCGACAGAGCGAGGACTTCCAGAGCCTCGTCACCGTCACCGTCGGCGACGGCACCGACTCGGTCGGCGTCTGTGGCACCCTCTTTGCCGGGGACGACCCCCGGATCGTCCGCATCGACGGCTACCGCGTCGACGCCGTCCCGCACGGTCAGATGCTCGTCGTTCGCAACTACGACCGTCCCGGCGTTCTCGGGCTGATCGGAACCGTCCTCGGCGACAACGACGTCAACATCGCGGGGATGTTCAACGGTCGCGAGACGCTCGGCGGGGAGGCGATGACGGTGTACAACCTCGACGAACCCGTCCCCGAAGGCGTGGTAGGACAGATCCGGGCCGACGAGCGGATCATCGAGGTGAAACAGATCACGCTCGGCAACGGCGAGGACGCCGACACCGACACCGACACCGCGGACGACTAGAGGCCGAGAAAGCGCGCGATCCGACCGAGGGCGTCGGCGTCACGGGCCGGTGACGGCCCGCCGTCGCCGACGTCAGCTTCGGCGTCGGACGCTGGGCCGTCCGCGGTCCGTTGCTGATCGAGCAGCTGCTCGTACCGCTCGACGATCCGCTCGTTCTCGAGACGCTGTTGTTCGATTGCGGCGCGGAGGGCCTCGTTTTCCCGCTCCAGTTCGGCGATGCGTCTGCGTGCGTCGGGGGCGGCGTCGGCGGCGTCGCGCGAGGACGACGGCCCGGCGCGACCGCTACTGACCGTCCCGGTCGGAAGGCCGCTCGGAACCATATATGTTACCTCATCACACACGGGCAAAAAGGCTCGTCAGACGGACGTCGAACGAGCGCGCTCGCGGGGACGAGTACCGACGGTGCACCGCGACGACACGGCGAACCGCCGGTGAACGGTGACGACAGCCCGTATCAGTCGCTCCGGTACTCCTTCTGGAACCCGTGGAACTCGGTCCGATGGGCCTCCTCGTCGGAGAGAATCGTCACGGCGAGGTCCTCGGTGACGGGGTCGTTCGCCGCCTCGGCCGCCTCGATCAGGTCACGGTAGGTGGCGATTGCGTCCTCCTCGGCGTCGAGGACGCCGTCGATGACGGCGAGGACGTCGGTCGAATCCGCGGGCGGCTGGAGGGAGTCCTGCCGGGCGGTGAACTCCGCGGACCCGGGGGGACGCGCGTCCAGTTGTTTGAGCCGCTGACCGAGCTGCTCGGCGTGGTTCAGCTCCTCCTGAATGTCCTGCCGGAGGCTCTCTTTGATCTCCTCGGCCCGGACGCCGTCGAGGACGATCGCGTTCGTCTGATAGTTCATCACCGTCTCGATCTCGTCGGAGTAGGCCTTTCGCAACAGGTCGACTACGCGGTCCATGGTCATACGTGTCCACAATTGGTGCGTAGCGACAAAGGCGTTCCCTCCGTCCGACCGGTCGGCGCGCTACTCCGCGATGTGAGCCAGCACGGCTTCGGTGTCGTTCGGGACGGGTTCGGGGTCGTTGCCGGCGGCGAAGGCGGCGTCGGGGTCCTTCAGCAGGTGTCCGGTGGTGAGACAGACGACCTGTTCGTCGTCGTCGACGACGCCCCGGTCGCGGAGTCTACGAAGCCCGGCGATGGACGTCGCCGAGGCGGGTTCGACGCCGACGCCCTCGGCGGCGAGCGCGCGCTGGGCGTCGGTGATCTCCTCGTCGGGGACGGCGACGGCGGTACCGCCCGTCTCGCGGATGCCCGGCAGCGCCTTCGGTGCGTTCACCGGGTTGCCGATGCGGATGGCGGTGGCGATGGTCTCGACGTCGGGCCAGCGACGAATCTCGTCGTTACCCTCCTCGATGGCTTCGACCATCGGCGCCGCGCCCTCGGCCTGCACGCCCGTCAGTTTCGGCACGTCCTCGGGGTCGAGTGCGCCGCTCTGGACGAGTTCGCGGAAGCACTTGTACAGCGCCGAGGTGTTGCCCGCGTTGCCGACCGGCAGGACGATCCGATCCGGATAGGTGCCGTGGTCCTGCCGGAACTCCTCGAGGATTTCGAGGCCGATGGTCTTCTGACCCTCCAGTCGGAAGGGGTTGAGCGAGTTGAGCAGGTACACCTCGCCCCGGGCGGCGAGGTCCTGGACGATGTCGAGGCAGTCGTCGAAGTTACCGTCGACTTCGAGGATACGGGCGTCGTGGAGGGCGGCCTGGGCGATTTTGCCGGCTGCGACCTTGCCCGCCGGCAGGAGGACGAGCGTCCCCATCCCGCCGCGGGCGCCGTAGGCCGCGAGGGCGGCGCTGGTGTTCCCCGTCGACGCGCAGGCGAGACGTCCCACGCCGAGTTCCTTCGCGACACGGACGCCGACGGTCATGCCCCGGTCCTTGAAACTTCCCGTCGGGTTCATGCCCTCGTGTTTGATTCGGAGGCGGTCGACGCCGACGTCCGCCTCCAGTCGGGGGACGTGGTGGAGCGGCGTATCGCCCTCGGGGAGCGAGACTCCCTCCTCGAAGGGGAGCGCAGCCGCGTAGCGCCAGACGCCGCGCCCCTCGAAGTCCTCGAAGGTCGGCGGGTCGGCGTAGCGGACTTCGAGCAGGCCGTCACAGTGATCGCAGGTGTATCGGATCGCCGAGAAGGGCGCGAACGTCTCGCCGCACTCGATACACGCGAGCCAGACGCCGTCGTCGGCGGTGGCCGGTGCCGACGGGGGGGCCGCGGTCAGGTCGAGACTCATTGGTGGTCGCACGTACCGCTGAGGGAAAAACGGGACGGGTTCACTCGCGCGCCGTCCCGAAGCCGTCGATGGCGTCGTGGACTTGGTCGACCCACTCGTCGAGGGTCCGGTGCATCAGCTCCTTGGCCTCCGGAAGCGGCGTCGCGGTGTACTGGTAGACGTAGCCGCCCGGGTCGAGCAAGCGACGCTCCCGGTCGACTAGGTCCTTCTCGAGGAGCGTCGTCAACGATCGGTTGACGTTGCTCCGGTCGCGGTCGAGTTCCTCGGCGAGTTCCGCCACCGTGCTCCCGGGGTTGTCGAGGAGCACCAGATACGTCCGGCTCTCGTGGTCCTGAATCCCGAAGACACAGGAGAGGACGTGCTGGAAGCTCGGCTCCTCGACGCCGACCAGCTCCTCGATGTCGGGCGCGTCTGCCATACGGCCAGTTCGCCGCGAACGACGTTAAAACTGCGCCACGGCCGCGTCGCTTGCCTTATTCGTCCCGGCCGTACCCCATATTCTCGATACAGGTCCGCATCTCGTCGACCGACTCGTGTTTGTGGAGCGTCGTCGGCGTGTCACAGTAGTAGGTCGTGCCGTCGTGACGGAGCGTCACCTCGTGGATGCCGCCGAGCATCTCGACGCGGACGACGAGACGCTGACCGTCGTCGAGGGCGTCGAGAATCTCCGTGGCCGTCAGTTCGCCGGCCTCGACCGTGCGGGTGGGCATGACGGGACGTGGAACGGCAACGACTAAATGTTCCCGTTGCGCGCATAGTCAAAAAATTTATAAGTTGTACTGGGAACGTCACATATAAGTAAATCATATGACAGAGATCATCGACTATGAACTCTATAGGGTTCCACCCCGCTGGTTATTTCTCAAGCTAGAGACGAGCGATGGTACAGTCGGATGGGGAGAACCCGTAATCGAAGGAAAAGCGGGACCGGTTGCTGCCGCCGTCCGCCAACTCATAGAGAGGCATCTGCTACACGAAGATCCGGCGCCAGTTGAGGAGCATTGGCAAGTACTGTATAGAGGGGGATTTTATCGGGGGGGACCAATCTTGATGAGTGCAATCTCGGGCATCGATCAGGCACTCTGGGATATAAAAGGGAAACAGGTGGGTAAACCCGTTTACGAACTTCTAGGCGGGCCCGTCCGTGACCAGATGCGTGTGTACCAATGGGTGACCGGTGAGACGATTGACGAGGTTACGGAGGATGCTATCGAGAAGGTCGAGGAGGGGTTTACAGCTGTCAAGATGTTGGCGACTGACGGACTCGAACGGGTAGAATCGCCCGCCCAGATCGAAACGGCCCGTGATCGGGTCGCTGCAGTCAGAGATGCGGTCGGGAACGGGGTTGATGTCGGTGTTGACTTGCACGGTCGGGCCACGAAAACGGTAGCAAAACAGCTCGTCACGGAGCTTGAGCCACTTAAGCCGATGTTCGTCGAAGAACCCGTAGTACCCGAACATTCGGATGCAATTGGGGAGATCGCAAAGCATACTACTATCCCCATTGCGACTGGCGAGCGTCTCTTTTCGCGATGGGATTTCAAACCCCTATTTGAAGCGGGCCATATCGACATCATCCAGCCTGACCTCTCGCATGCCGGTGGCATCACTGAAGTGCGAAAAATCGCAACAATGGCAGAAGCCTACGATATCAGCGTTGCACCCCACTGTCCACTTGGGCCGGTCGCCCTCGCGTCCTCGGTACAGGTCAATGCGACAGTGCCCAATGCATTCATCCAGGAACAAAGTCTGAATATGCAGTACAATGACCGAGGGGGGCTCCGAGAATACCTGTCTAATCCCCACGTTCTCGACTACAGTGGAGGAAAAATGGAACTTCCAAGCGGTCCCGGGTTGGGGGTCAAAATTGACGAAGAGAGAGTGAAACTACGTAGCGAAGACGATTCAGAATGGTCTCCGCCATTATGGCGAACCGATGACGGCGTACTCACGGAGTGGTGAGCTGCAGGGCTGGAGTAACGCTGTACTCAGAGTTGTCGTGTTGACTGGTCCGTGTCCGAGGGGAGTCGACTCCTAGGCGTGACACCGGAGTGCCGCGCCACGCGGCACCCGAAAACGCCCACATAGGTGAATCGCTGCGTCACGCACAGGCATCCCGGGTGAACGGACTGTGTATCTTGAAAGGAGAGGCGTCGCGTTTTCTGAGTATCCCGCGCCCGAAAGCGCTCGCATCAGCGCCGTCACCGGCGGAATAGCGTTAGACGGTGTGGAACGGGAGGCAACACTGCGGCCGTTGACGACGCTCAGTATCCAGCTTGATCTTGCTGGATTATCACGAACCAACGTTATCGTACTCGTTTCCGCGAAGTACGCGAGAAACACGACGTTGACGACGGGGTGTCTCTCGTTGCTGGCGCAACTCCGCTGAACGACGCGTGCCGTCGTCACGGCCTCGATTTCGGAGACGAGCGCCACGGAAATCGCACCGGTGTCGAACGTACCTTTCGAGAAACGAGCTGTCGAATTGCCAGTTTCTCGAACTGTGTTAGCAACGCCGAAGCAGAAACGGCAAACGAGTGGCTCAGATCCTTCGCCTTCGCATAGAAGCAACTGCTCCGAACAGCACCTGCGCTGTTTTGATTGGTATTCTGTCCAGCCATCACGTCCACAGTCCGTTGGTAGCTTCTGACGGGGTCTGCGCCGTGAAACACGATGGCACATCCAGACGCGTACTCGATGCCGACCCGAAAGCGTAAACGCGGGGCCGCGCCAAGGGTCACCGACCGATGAACCCAACGGACGTTCCCGGCCTCCCGCCGGGCGTCCCCGAGTTCCTCGTCGACTCGGGGATCGAGGCGCTCTATCCGCCACAGGCCGCGGCCGTCGACGCCGGCGTCACCGAGGGCGACAGCCTCGTCGCCAGCGTCCCGACGGCGAGCGGGAAGACCCTCGTGGCGGAACTCGCCATGCTGTCGAGCGTCCACCGGGGCGGAACGGCGCTCTACGTCGTCCCCCTCCGAGCGCTCGCCAGCGAGAAGAAAGCCGAGTTCGAGCGCTGGGCGGACTTCGACGTCGAGGTTGGCATCTCGACGGGCAACTACGAGTCGAGCGAGGAGTGGCTCTCCTCCCGGGACATCGTCGTCGCCACGAGCGAGAAGGTGGACTCGCTGGTGCGCAACGGCGCCCCCTGGATCGACGACCTCACCTGCGTCGTCGCCGACGAGGTCCACCTCGTCGACGACCCGAACCGGGGACCGACGCTGGAGGTGACGCTCGCGAAACTCCGCCGGATCAACCCCGACCTGCAGGTGGTCGCGCTCTCGGCCACCGTCGACAACGCCGACGAGGTGGCCGACTGGCTGGACGCCGAACTCGTCAAGTCCGACTGGCGGCCCGTCGACCTGCGGACTGGCGTCCACTACGGCGACGCCATCACCTTCGACGACGGCAGCCAGCGCGAGGTGCCCGTGGGCCGGGGCGAACGGCCGACGGCCGCCCTCGTCGACGACGCTCTCGACGACGGCGGATCGTCGCTCGTCTTCGTCAACTCCCGCCGGAACGCGGAGGCGGCGGCCCGCCGACAGGCCGACGTGACCGACCGACACCTCACCGACGACGAACGTGACGAACTCGCCGCCCTGGCCGACGAGGTGGCGAGCGTCTCGGAGACGGAGACGAGCGAGGACCTCGCAGCCGTCGTCGAGAAGGGCGCTGCCTTCCACCACGCCGGCCTCTCGGCCGAACACCGCTCGCTCGTCGAGGACGCGTTCCGTGACCGCCTGCTGAAGGCCATCTGTGCGACGCCGACGCTCGCGGCGGGGGTCAACACCCCCAGCCGGCGGGTGATCGTCCGCGACTGGCGGCGCTACGACGGCGAGTTCGGCGGCATGAAACCCCTCGACGTACTGGAAGTCCACCAGATGTTCGGCCGCGCGGGCCGGCCCGGACTCGACCCCTACGGCGAGGCCGTGCTGCTGGCGAAGGATCACGACACGATGGACGAACTGTTCGACCGGTACGTCCACGCGGACCCGGAGCCGGTCGGGTCGAAACTCGCGCGGGAACCGGCGATGCGGACACACCTGCTGGCGACGGTTGCCTCCGGCTTCGCCCGGACGCGGGAGGGCCTGCTCGACTTCCTAGATCGGACGCTGTACGCGGCCCAATCCGAGGAGACGGCCCGATTGGAGTCGGTCGTCGACTCGGTGATCGAGTACCTCGTCGCCAACGACTTCGTGGAGCGGAACGGCGACGAAATCACCGCCACGAACCTCGGTCACACCGTCTCCCGGCTCTACCTCGATCCGATGAGCGCCGCCGAAATCGTCGACGGCCTGCGCGACGCCGACGACCCCACCCCGCTCGGACTCTACCACCTCGTCTGTCGGACACCCGATATGTACCAGCTCTACCTGAAGTCGGGGGACCGGGAGACTTACACCGAACTGTGCTACGAGCGCGAGACGGAACTGCTCGGACGCGTTCCCTCGGAGTTCGAGGACGTGCGCTTCGAGGAGTGGCTGTCCGCGCTCAAGACGGCGAAGTTGCTCGAGGACTGGGCGAGCGAGGTTGACGAGGACCGCATCACCGAGCGCTACGGCGTCGGCCCGGGCGACCTGCGCGGGAAGGTCGACACCGCGGAGTGGCTCCTCGGCGCGGCCGAACGCCTCGCGGTCGAACTCGAACTCGACTCGGTCGTCGCGGTTCGCGAGGCCAAAAAGCGTGTCGAGGACGGCGTGCGCGAGGAACTCCTCGATCTGACCGGCGTCCGGAGCGTGGGTCGCAAACGCGCTCGGCGGCTCTTCGAGGCGGGAGTCGAGTCGCGGTCCGACCTCCGCGAGGCGGAGAAGTCGGTCGTGCTGGGGGCGCTCCGTGGCCGCGAGCGGACGGCCGAGCGCATCTTGGAGAACGCCGGACGTCAGGACCCCTCGATGGACGACGTGAGCGCCGCCGAGACGGCCGTCGACGACGGCGACGACGGGGGCAAGGGCGAAACGGGCCGTTCGGGCGGTGCGGGCGCCGACCAGCAGGCCAGCCTGGGTGATTTCGAGTGATCGTGATCGAGGGGGTCGCGGAGGTTACCGACCTCGACACCGTTCTGGCGACCCTCGACGCCGTCGCCGACGAGTACGGCGTCACCGTGCAAGCGTTCGACGCGCGCTATCTGGTCGGGCGGCGCCACCTGGAGCGAGCGGTCGAACTCGCCGACCGCGCGTTCGACCGGGGGGAGAACGTCGCCCGGGAGCGGAGCGTCGAGATCCTCCTGTACGCGGCGGGTCGCCGACAGATCGACGACGCCCTGGAGATGGGTGTGCGCGAAGGGCGGACGCCGGTGGCGGTGGCGGTGGTGGTCGACGGCGAGGAGCCACGCTCCTCGGACGGCGAGGCACCCCCGACGCCCCGGGCAGAGAGGGACGACGTCCCTCAGGAAACCGGACACAGTTCGGTGACGACCGACGCCGTCGAGAGCGAGGCGGCCGCGGCCGACGCCCTGCACGACCGCCTCGTCCTCGACCCCGCGGCGACGCTGTCGTCGCTCGACGCCGAGCGAGTGCGGGCCTTCTTCGACGTGACGGCCGCGGAACTGGACGCGGTGGACGGCGATCTGACCGATCTGGTTTGCGAGCGCGTGGCGTTGCTCGACGTGGAAAAATAATGTGAAAATCGCCCCCGTCGCGGCTTACATATGGGGTGGTCGTGTAGCGGACTAGGATGACTTCGGACGACACCGACGGCGACGAGGCACTGACCGACATGGAAATCGCGCGCGCGGCGGAGACACGTCCCATCGCGGACGTCGCGGATGATCTGGGACTTGATCGTGACGACCTCGATCCGCAGGGCAACGGTATCGCGAAGATCGAACAGGACGCGATCCAGCGCACGCTCGACGACGCCGACGAGGGGAACCTCATCCTCGTGACCGGGACGACGGCGACACCCAAGGGAGCGGGCAAGACGGTGACGACGGTCGGTCTCGGACAGGGACTGAACCACATCGGCGAGAACGGCGTCGTCGCGGTGCGCGAACCGTCGCTCGGTCCGGTCTTCGGTATCAAGGGCGGTGCCGCGGGCGGTGGCTACTCGCAGGTGCTGCCGATGGAGGACATCAACCTCCACTTCACCGGCGACCTCCACGCGCTGACGACGGCACACAACCTCGTGTCGGCGACTCTCGACACCAAACTCCACTACGGCAACGACCTCGACGTGGACGTCGACGAAGTGAGTTGGAAGCGTGCGCTGGACATGAACGACCGCGCGCTGCGGGAGACTGTCGTCGGCCTCGGCGGGTCGACCAACGGGCCACCCCGCGAGGAGGGGTTCCAGATCACGGCCGCCTCCGAGGTGATGGCGGTGCTCTGTCTGGCCGACTCGCTGTCGGACCTGAAAGAGCGCCTCGCGCGGACCATCGTCGCTTACGACTCGACGGGTGATCCCGTCACCGTCGCCGACCTGGGTATCGAGGGGGCGATGGCCATGCTCCTGAAGGACGCCCTGCGGCCGAACCTCGTCCAGACCATCGAGGGGACGCCCGCCTTCGTCCACGGGGGGCCCTTCGCCAACATCGCCCACGGGACGAACTCGCTCGTGGCGGACAAACTCGGCCTCGCCCTCGGCGACTACCTCGTTACCGAGGCGGGCTTCGCCGCCGACCTCGGCTTCGAGAAGTTCGGCAACATCGTCTCGCGACGCGGCGTCGCCCCCGACGCGGCCGTCCTGACGACCGCCGTCCGGTCGATGAAGTACCACGGAAAGGATATGTGGCCGGTCGACTACGACGAGCTGGAGGAGCCGGACGCGGACGCGGTGCGGGCGGGCATGTCGAACCTCGATCACCACGCCGGGATCATCGAGCAGTTCGGCGTCCCCTTCGTCGTCGCGATCAACCGCTTCCCGACGGACACCGACGAGGAGATTGAGGCGATCATCGACCACTGCGAACGGGAGGGCTACCCCGTCGTCGTCTCGAACGCCTTCGCCGACGGCGGCGAGGGTGCCGCGGAACTGGCCGAGACGGCAACGGACCTCGCGGACAGCGACCGGGGTAACTTCGAACCCCTGTACGACCTCGAGGACGGTCTGAAAGAGAAGATTCGGACGGTTGCCACGGAAGTGTACGGCGCCGCCGACGTCCACTTCACCGAGGACGCACTCGACGACCTGGAGCGTCTCGACGAACAGGGCTACGGCGACATGCCCGTCTGCCTCTCGAAGACGCAGCACTCGACCACCGACGATCCGACCCGGAAAGGGGCCCCGGCACTCGACTGGACGCTCACAGTGCGTGAGTGTTATCCCGACGCTGGCGCGGGCTTCGTCGTCGTCCTCACGGGCGACGTGCTCACGATGCCGGGGCTGCCCGCCGAACCCGCCGCCGAGGGGATGGACGTGGACGCGGACGGCAACATCAGCGGCCTGTTCTAGAGAATCGCACCACGTTCCCGCTCGAAGGAAAAAGATTACCTCAGTCCGCCCCCAGTACTATCACGTCCACCGGAGAGAAGAGGCACCCCACGCGCCGGTCGTTCGATCGACGTGCCGGTGGACAACCGATCGCCGAACTGATCGTGACGTCCCCCCCGTCGCGATCACTCCCCCTTTCGGATCGTTCAAGAGCGTCGGCCACGTACGCCGGGGCGTGTCAGACCGGATCGACGACGCACCGACCGTCTCCTGTGAGCGGTGTGGGCGGGAGTGGGACCTGTCCTACGAACTCGACGAACTGATGGCGGGGAACCGCGCAGTCGAGCAGTTCGCACTCGACCACGAACGCCACACCGGCCACTACCCCGACGGGGTGTCGACGTGGCGGGCCACCTGCCGGCACTGCCCCGGCGGTGTGGAACGACTGTCGGAGTCGGCCGCGCGTCGCTGGGCGCGGACCCACGCTCGTCACACACGCCACGACGTGACGCTCCGGCACGCGGAGACGGCGGAGGAGACGCTGATCGAGGGCACGGACGACGAGTGAGCCGTCACCGCGGGTCGCTCTCCCAGCGGTACGGACACGCCCCGCAGTCGGCGAACTCGGTGTCACGGCGCGTCTCGGGGAAGAACGCGACGTCGCCGATGCGCGACTCGCAGTCCGGACAGACCGCGCAGTCGGGGACGAGGACGCCCTTGAACACCGTATCGCAGTCCGAGCACTCGACCTGCGTATCGGGACCGACGCCCTCGATGGTCGCACCGCATTCGGCGCAGGTGTATCTGCGGCGCGGACCGTCGCCGCCGTACTCGGTCGCCGGATCGGCCCAGTCGAGGTCGGCGTCGCCCCCGTCGCCACCGTCGTCGCCGTCGGCCAGTCCGAGCCACCCCAGTACCCGTCCGAGCATGGAGTGGGATACGGGTTCGACGACAAAACGGTTCGGGCGTCGGGGGACGACTTTTCACCGCCGGCCGCGAGGAGCCACCGTGATTCCGCTGATCCACGACTTCGACGGCGAAGTGGTCCTGGTGTTCGGCGGCGGTGCCGTCGGCGCCCGGAAAGCCCGCCGGTTCGGCCACGAGGCGCGGGTGCTCGTCGTCAGTCCCACGTTCGCGGACGCCGACTTCGACGGGAGCGAGCTGGTCCGGGCGGCGCCCGCACCCGACGACGTGCCGTCGTGGCTCGCGGCCGCCGACCCGGCGCTTGTCGTCGCCGCGACGGACGACGAAACGCTCAACGCCGCCATCGAGCGTCACGCCCACGAAGCGGGCGTCCTGGTCAACCGCGCCGACCGAGCCGGCGACCGGGACCGGGGAAGCGTCGTCGTCCCCGCCACCGTCGAGGACGGCCCCGTCGGCGTCGCCGTCACGACGGGCGGAACGAGTCCGGCCGTGAGCCGGCACCTGCGTCGAGAACTGGAGCCGGTGATCGGAGGTGCGGGGCTGGTGGCAACCGTCGTGAGCGAGCTCCGAGGTGAGCTCAAGGAGCGGGAACCAGAGGCGGACACTCGCCGCGAGGCTGTCCGCACCGTCGCGGCGAACCCGGACGTGTGGGCGGCCGCTCGCGCCGGCGACGAGGAGCGCGTCCGCGAGGTGGCTGAACGGGTGGTCGCGGCGGCGCTCGACGGCGGCTGGTCGTGGAACGGCGAGAAGCGGAAGCGGTGACTACCAGTCGACGCTCAGCGAGCCGTCGCCCTCGGGGTCGGGCGCGAGCTCCTCGTCGGTGCGGCGGTCGATCACGTGGATGACCCCGCGCCCCTTCTTCGCCGGGCAGACCTCCGCGGCGCGGACGTTGTGCGCGAGGTCAGCCTCGTCGACGTAGTAGGTCTTCGGGCGTGCGAGCCCGGTGTCGAGGTCGAGATCCCAGTTCGAAGACACCTCGGCACACCGCCCCGTGCCGATGCACTTGTTGGCCTCGAAGATGATCTTGTACGGCTTCTCGGCGACCGGCGGCGCGTCGGCGTCGCCGACGTCGCTCGGCCGAATCGCGTCGTCGCTCATCCCCACTCCTGCAGGTCGTCCAGCACCGCCGCGGCGGACCCGTCGTCGATGGCGGCGCGGGCGGCGTCGAGGCCGTCGTCGATCGAGTCGGCGTCGTCGCCGGCGTAGATCCGGACGGCGGCGTTCAGCGCGACGGCGTCGCGCCAGTGGTCGGTGCGGTCGCCGGCGATCACGTCACGGGTGAGACGGGCGCTGTCGGCCGCCACGTCGTCGACGGCGAGGTCCGCCGTCTCGAAATCCATACCGTACTCGGCGGTCTCGATCTCGTAGTCGTCGAACGTGCCGTCCGCCCGCCAGTCCGCGACTTTCGTGTAGCCGGGACGGATGTCGTCGTACCCCTCCATCCCCTGGAACATGACGACGCGGTCCGGGTCGTGGAACGTGCTCTCCTGGAACGTCTCGACCACCTTCTTCGCGAAGGCGAGGTGGTAGAAGGAGCCGAGGTGGACGCTCGCGCCGGCGGGATTGGCGAGCGTCTCGACGGTGTTGACGAAAGTGCGCACGCCCATCCGGTCGCGGCGGTCGAACAGGGCGTCGACGGCGGGGTTGAACGTCGGCTGGTAGTAGAAACCGAAGCCGACGTCGTCGACCATGGCCGCGGAGTCCGCGGGCGTGAGTTCGGTCGCCACGCCGAGTTCGCCGAGGACGTGCTTGTACGCGTCCTGTTTCTGCGTGGGGACGCGGTCGCCGGAGTGGACGACCACGGGCGTCCCGGAAGCGGCGGCGACGACGCCGGCGGCGACGCCGAGGATGGCGGACCGCCCCTTGCCGTCGTAGTTGGCGCCGCAGTCGACGGGGTCGGCGTCGGGGGTCGCGTACTCGACGCGGTCGCACATCTCGTCGGTGAACGCGGCGAGTTCGGTGGCGGTGTTGTGCTTCCAGCGGTTGGCGAGCCAAAAGGCGCCGAGCGTCGTCGGATGGGGGTCGCCGTCGAGGATTCGGCGCATGGCCTCGCCGGCCTGTCGGCGGGTCATGTCCTCGGCGGATTTGGTGCCGGAGCCGACGACGTCGGTCAGCAACCGCTTCAGCGGCCAGTCGCCGAACGCGTCGGCGTCAGTCACTGTCGGTCACCTCCACGATGCCCTCGGGCGCCGACGCGACGGGGGCGTCGGCCAGGGCGTCGCTGCCGCCGAGGCAGTGAGCGACCGTCTCGCGGACGCCGACGACGTCGCCGACGACGGTCACGGCGGGTGGTTCGACGGCCGCCTCGTCGGCTCGGGAGACGATGGTGTCGAGCGTCCCCATCACGACCCGTTCGTCGGGGAGCGTGGCGCGTTCGACCATCGCGACGGGCGTGTCGGCGCCGACGGCGCCCTCGCGGAGTGCGGCGACGTTGTCGGGCAGGCGGCCCACGCCCATCAGGATCACCAGCGTCCCGCCGGCGGCGACGAGACGCGACAGAGCATCCCAATCGAGGGCGCTGTCGGCCTTGCTCGGGTCCTCGTGTCCCGTAACCATCGCGAGCGTCGAGGCGTGGTCGCGGTGTGTCGCCGGGATGCCGGCGACGCCCGGCGCGGCGATGGCGCTCGTGATACCCGGCACCACCTCGAAGGCGACGCCGTGACGCGAGAGGTGTTCGGCCTCCTCACCGCCGCGGGCGAAGATGGTCGGATCGCCGCCCTTCAGCCGGACCACGTCGTGGCCGGCCGTCGCCTCGCGGACGAGGCGGTCGTTGATCTCGGCCTGCGGCGTGCGCTCGCCGTCGGCGCGCTTGCCGACGTGCTCGACCCGCGCCGGGTCGGGAATCGATTCGATCACGCCGTCGCCCACGAGCGAGTCGTGGAGGACGACGTCGGCCTCGTCGAGCAGGCGCCGGGCTTTCACCGTCATGAGTTCGGGATCACCCGGGCCGGCGCCGACGAGATACACCGTTCCGGTCGTCGTAGTGTTCATCGGTGAGTAGGTGGAGTGCCGCGTGCCCGCCGGTAGCGGACCCGGTAACGGTTGGCCGGATCGGTCAGGTCACCCGGCGGCACGTCGGCGGCTGGCTGTTCTGGTGGCTGTTCGTCCGGCGGTTCGTCGACCAGCACCTCGCGGGCCGCGGCGACGAGGAACGAACACGGCTCGCGGCAGGGGAGTGTCCCCTCGCCCCGGTCGACTGGCAGGGTGTCGTCGCCCGTCTCGTCCCACTCGCGTCGCTTGGCACAGTTGCCACAGACGGCCCCGGTCACGTCGATCAGTTCCTCGCGGGAGAGGGTCGAGATGCGCTCGTAGATGCCCGTCTGTCTGGCGGCCACCTCGCGGTAGGGGACCGAGGAAGCGTCGTCGGCCCACTCCTCGACTGCGGCGGGATACACCGCGGCGACGGCGCGCAGGAGCGCCCGGTCGTCCAGTCCGGCCACCACCCACCCCGTCGGGAGCGAGCGCTCGCCGGCGAAGGGGCGATAGCGGCCGTCGTCGTCGCGACGGACGAACCCGCGGGCTGTAGCGGGGTCGCGGTCGTCGAGGGTCGTCCGTCGACTCCCGCGGTCGGCGCGGTGGCGAAGTTCGTAGCCTCCCTCGCCGTCGACGGCGACGAGGAGGTCGCCCCACTCGCGGGCCCGCCGGTCGCCGTCCGCGGGCGCCGCGTCGAGCCACGACAGGAAGTCGTCGGCCGCGTCGGGACGGACGGGCGTCTCGCGTCCGGCGTCCCGGTTCACGTCGGCGCCGGCGTCGGCCGCGCGTTCGAGGAGCACCTCGGGCATGAGCGGGTCGGTGCCCACCGCCGAGGTGTACCAGATGCGACGCCCCTCGACCGTTCCGGGGACGGGGTAGCCGGCACGGGGGTCGTCGGTGATGCCGAGGAGTTCCGGAATCTCGTCCTGGGTGTGGAACCCGTCGGCGATGAACAGCGGAACGACCGCGACGTCGGCGGCGTCGAATCGGTCGAGGACGTCGTCGACGTACGGCGCCTCGTCCATGAACAGGGCGCCGACCTCCGCGAACGCGGTGGTCTCGCGGAGAGCCTCGACGTGGTCGTAGATGGCGTCGGCGCTGTTGGGGTTGCGCTCGGTGCCGTGACCGATCACCGCGAGCGCCGTCTCGGCCTCGGCGACGTCGTCGTCGAGGTAGCGACGGGCGCGTTCGGCGACCACCTCGGTCATGGCGGGGTGAGTGCCGACGGGGTCGGTGTAGACGACGTCGGGTTCGTGGTCGGTCCCCGTCACGTCGGCGACGCCGAGGCCGAACTCCCGGGGGAGCACCCGATCGACGAAGTAGCCCTGGCTCACGAACAGCGGGACGACGTAGGCCACGTCGGCGTCCACCGTCCGCACGGCCGCCCGGAAGGACGGCGACTCCTTCCAGAATGCCTCGCGCACCTGTTCGAAAGGGCCGCGCTCGCGGATGGCGTCCGCGTGGGCGTAGGTCGGCGTCGCGGAGTCGGGGTTCCGGTGGGAGCCGTGGGCCGCGACGATCAGCGCCTGGTCGGTCATCCCTGGGCCTCGTCGACGCGGTCCGCCGCCTGCCGGAGTTCGGCCGCGAGCGTTCGCGCCTCGTCGGCCGAGAGCGTCACGCGGTCGGCGTGGGGCGGCACCGAGTCGAGTTGGGTGTTGTCGAGTTCGAGTTCGAGCGAGACGTCCGCGGGCGCGTTGCGGGCCGTCCGCACGTTGAGCGTGGCGAAGGCCTCCTCCTCGAACCCGTGGCCCTCGACGCTCGCGTCGAGCAGGTCGAACGTCGTGAAGGCGTTGACCCTGAGCACGCGGTCGGCCATCTCAATCGTCCGACTGGAGCGGTTCCCCGCGGCCGTCCGTCGGCGCGGGCGAGGCGCTCATGTCGGTGTCCTCGGCGTACGGGTACCAGGTCATCTTCGTGTTCCCGAGGTAGGGGTCCTCGTAGCTCGTCTCCTCGGCGTCGGCGAGGGCGGCGAGTTCCTCCTCGTCCTTGTCGGCGACGAACTCGCGGAAGGACTCGGTGCCCGCGCGCTCCGTCTCGAAGGTGTCGAGCAGGTTGGCGATGTAGCCCGGCACCTCGTCGGCGGGGACGCGCATCGTCACCCAGTCGGCGAACTGCGGGTTCTCGCCGAGGCCGCCGCCCAGGCCCACGTCGAACGCCTCCACGGCGTCGCCGTCCTTGCGCGTCTTCATGCCGCGCAGGCTGATGTCGGCGATCTGTGGCTGAGCACACGAGGCGGTACAGCCCGAGAGGTGGATGTGGAAGTCCTCGACGCCCTCGGGAACGGGCACGTTGTCGCGGAGCCAGCGCCCGTACCGGACCATCCGGTTTTTGGTCTCGACGATGGACAGCGAGCAGTACTCCGTGCCCGTACACGCGATGGAGCCGCGCATGAACGGGTGGGGGTCCGGCGAGTGTTCCTCCAGCAGGTCCTCGGCGAGGAAGTCGTCCAGGTCCTCGTCGGCGACGTCGCCGACGATGACGTTCTGGCGCTGGGTCAGGCCGATCATCTCGGAGCCGTACGCCTCGGCCAGGTCGGCGAGTTCGATCACGTCGGCGGCGGCCATGCGGCCGACGAGGACGGACAGCCCGACGAAGTTCTGGCCGTCGGACTGGTCGTGGACGCCGATGTAGTCGCCGGGGGCGTCCGAACGGCCGGCGTTGTAGTCGTACTCGTCGCGAAGCCCCTCGCCGGCGGTCGGGAGTTCGTAGTCGACGTACTCCTCTTGGAGGACCGCGCGGACCTTCTCGGGGCCCCACTCGTCGACGAGAAACTTGAGACGGGCGTTGAAGCGGTCCTCGCGGTCACCGTAGTCGCGAAAGAGCGCGGAGAGGCCGGCGGCCACCTCGGCCGCGTTCTCGGGGCGGCAGAAGACGTCGATGTCGCGAGCGAACCGGGGTTCCTTGCGGGCGAGGCCACCGCCGACGTTGACGTTGAAGCCGACGACTTCCTCGCCCGCCATCTCCTTGACCGCGGGTTCGAAGGCCAGGTCGTTGATGTCGCCCTGACCGGCGCCGCGTCGGTCGCCGGTCACGGCCACCTTCCACTTCCGGGGCAGGTTGGAGTAGAGGTCGTTGCCCTTGAACCGCTCGTGGAGGTCCTGGACGATGGGCCAGACGTCGACGAGTTCCTCGGCGTCGCGGCCGGCGACGGGGGAGCCGACGATGTTGCGCCAGGAGTCACCGCAGGCCTGAATCGTCGACAGCCCCACGGCTTCGAGTTCGTCCCAGATGTCGACGATGTCCTCGACTTTGATCCAGTGAAGCTGGATCGACTGTCGTGTCGTGAAGTCGGCGTAGGCCTCGCCGAACTCGGGGTTGTCGACCGGACCGGTGGCGTACTCCCGGGCCACCTCACCGACGGTCCGGAGCTGTTCGGGCGTCATCCGGCCCATCGGCGTCCCGATGCGCATCATGAAGTAGCTCTCCTGCCCTTTCCGCTGGTGGTACAGCCCCCACCATTTGAACCGCTCGAACCACGCGTCGTGTTCGTCCTCCGGGATGGCATCCCAGCCCTCCTCCGCAAATCTGAGGAGATGCTCCCGGATCTCCACCCCGTAGGTTTCGTCTTTCCAGCGCTCGACCTTGGTCGGCATGCAGGGCTAGAGTGGACGCGACCATATACGGTCGGGCACGTCGTCAACCTTCCCCGGCTCTCCGGGGAGTGAGAAAGAATTGCCGCTATATGCGAGCTGGGCGGGCGCGGCTCAGGGGGGCGTCGCCAGTCGGCGGCGGCGGCCGGGGACGTGGACGCTCGCGGGGACGACGGGACGGAATTCGGCCGTCTCGGCGTCGACGTGGCCGAGGGTGAGCCAGTCGGTGACCCCGCTCGACCCACACTGGATGCACTGGCCGGCGACGCGTGCCTCCACGGCAGCGCCGTCGGCACCCACCTCCACGAACCCCTCGGCGAGGAAGTCCGCGAGCCGACACGGGCAGAAGTCGTGGCGAGCGAGCCGCCAGAGGTCGCTGACGTTCACCTCGCGGGAGTCGTTGACGCTGACCCAGGCCCCGTCGTCGAGCTGGTGCACCGCTGTCGTCATGGTGCCCGCTTGGCCCCCGAGGGCGGTAAGGCCGTCGGCGTCAGCGACGATTGCCGGTCGTCACGCGCGAAATTCGGGAGAGGTTGCGTGAAATCGCCCGACTGCGGCGCGATGACCGCCCGAACACCCGTCGTGGGTACCGGAAAAGAACGCCTCCAGGCGGGAGAACGGGTAGCGATTACGCCCGAGCACGCCCTTATGAGGACGTGAGGCCTACGAACTCTCGATGACCGAGCAAAGCGAGGCTGTGATGGAATCGGCGGACGTCGACGCCGAACGAGACGACGACGCCGAGAAGCGAAATCACCTCTCCGACGTCGAGGCCGGAGCGGGCTGTACGGAAATCTGGGAACATCTGAGCGAGACCCGCGACGGCGCGGAGCGGAACTGATTCGCGACGACCACTTCTTCTCTTCACACGTCGATGCCCGACGCGGGAGCCATCGGTGTGTCGGCCGGCGTCACGCCGGGGCGTCCAACACCGACGCGACGTGTCCCCGGATGGCGTCGTGAAACCGGTCGCTCGTGTACCGGTCACGCGGGAGCGACGGCCGGGCGCCCCCCTCGACGGCCGCGGCGACGGTCGAAACGGCCTCGGTGGTCGAGTCGAACAGACGATCACTGCGGTTCGCTAGCACTTCCCGCTGGCCGCCCGCGTCCGGGGCGAACGCCACCATACCCGCCGCGACGTACTCCGCGACGGCCATGCCGAAGTGTTCCTCGGGTTTGCAGTTGAGCCCGTAGCGGTGGGTTTCGAGCAGCGTCTCGATCCGCGAGTGGGGCGCGTCGCGGTCGAGGTGGACGTACGGCCGGTCGGCCGCCGCCGCGGCCACCCGCCGCGCGTAGTCGGCGTAGATGGACGACGACGAGCCGACCAGGTGCAGGTGCAGGTCGTGTCCCCGGGCGCGAACGCCGTCGACGATTCGGATCGCCCGCAGCGGTCGCTTATCCGGCGCCAGCCGACCGACGACGACGACGCCGTCCTCGCGCTCCGCCCACGGCCGCGGGTTCGGCGGCGGATCGACCGGCGGGTGCGACACCGTCGGCCGCCGGCCGTAGGCCGCCTCGACGGCGTCGGCCGTCCACGCCGAGTTGGCGAGGAGGCGGGTGTCGGACGGGAGACGTCCGTCGCCGAGGCCGGCCAGCCGACTCCACAGCGGGTCGAACCACCCGGACGACGCGGCCGGGACCGACCGCCGGTTGAACTGCGGAAAGTGGACGTACTGGACCGACGGGAGCGACAGGGAGAACTCGTTGGCGGTGCTGACGGCGGCGTCGAAGCGGTCCGCGTGCCGGGCGAAGGCCCGGTCGAGCAGGACGCTCCGGGGGGCGAGTTGCGGGCCGAGACGGTCGGGGAGGGCGTCGAACGTCCGACAGACGAGGTCGGTTCCCGGCGGCCGGTGGACCGGAACCCGCGCATCGGTGTCGAACAGACGGTTCAGGTCGGTGAGCGACGACCGTGAGAGGGTAAACAGCGTCACGTCGTGGACGGACTGGAGCGCCTCGCAGACGTGCAGGCAGACGGCGTCGGCGCCGCCGCGCCCGTCGAGCGTGTTGTGGAGGACCGCCACCCGCGCCATGCCGGTCCTGCGGCGCGGACCGTCTTAAGTCCGGGCGGGAGGCTTTTCACGACCGCCGCCCGCCGACGGGTATGGAGTGTGCGTTCGTGGGGTGTGGCGCGGTAGCCGAGAAGTACGCCGCCACCCTCGACACCTCGCCGCTCTCGCCGGTCGCGGCCTGTGACCTCGAGTCCGGCCGGGCGTCGTCGTTCGCGACCGACGTGGGCGCGACGGCCTACACCGACCTCGAGGCGATGCTCGACGCCACGGACGCGCCGCTGGTGGTGAATCTCACGAGCCACGCGTCGCACGCGGCGGTGACCGAACGGGCGCTCCGGGCGGGGCGGCACGTCTGGAGCGAGAAACCGCTCGCGCTCGACGCCGGGCGGGCGCGGGACCTGGTCGTTCTCGCTACCGAGCGAAATCTGGCGCTCGGCTGTGCACCCACCAACCCGGACGGCGAGTCCCAGCGACTCGCGCGGCGCGCCGTCGACGACGGCCGCCTCGGCCCGGTTCGCCTGGCCTACGCCCACGCCCACGTCGGCCGGGTGACCGAGTGGCACGACGACCCCGACTCCTTCCTCCAAGTCGGTCCGCTGTACGACGGCGCGGTGTACCCGCTCACCCTTCTCGTGTCGTGGTTCGGTCCCGTACGGCGGGTGCGAAGCGCCGACGCCGTCGACCCCTGGCCCGACCGGGAGGCGCGCCGGCCGGAGCGGCCCAGCCACGTCGAGGCGACACTCGAGTTCGCGGCCGGCCCGCTGGTGCGACTCACCGCGAGTTTCTACGCCCCCCACCGGAGTCGGGAGTTCACGAGCCTCGAACTGCACGGCGACGACGCCTCGCTGTACCTCGACGACGCGGGCGCCCTCGGCGGCGACGGCGGCGGCCACGTCTCGGTGGGGCGGCAGGGGCGGGGGTACACCCCGAACCCCCTCACCGCCCCGTCGCGGCGGCGGCCGTACCTCGCCGGCCCGGAGCGCCTCGCGGCGAGCGTCCGACGGGGACGGCCCGCCCGCGACACCGCCCACCGCGGCGCTCACGTCGTCGCCGTCTGCAACGCGGTCGAGCGAGCGGCAGAGCGAGGCGAGACGGTCACGGTGGACGCGTTCGGCGTCGCGACGGCCGACGGTCGGGACGTGGTGTGGGGCGTGGGTGGCAGCGACGCACCCGACGCGGGCGGCGTCGTCACCCCTCCGGACGCCTCGCTTCGCCTGCCGCCGGTCGGGGTCGGCTGTTCGCGCTACCGCGACGGAACCTACGTCGACCGACGGGACTCCATCGAACGAGCGCTGGACGCGGGGTATCGCTTCCTCGATTCCGCGGAACTCTACGGCAACGAGGCGCGGATCGGCGAGGTTCTGGCCGCGCCGGGGAGTCCCGACCGTGAGGCCCTGTTCGTCGCGAGCAAGGCGTGGAACACCAACCACGCCCACGTCGCGGAAGCCTGTGAGACGACGCTCGCGGATCTGGGACTCGACCGACTCGACTGCTACATGCTCCACTGGCCGGAGTCGTGGGCCTACACCGGGCCGCTTCGGCGACTGGCCGACCTCCCAGTCGAGCGACAGGAGGCGCTCACCTTCCCCGAAACGGCCGATGGCGACCGGGCGACGGCGGACGTGAGCCTCGAATCGGCGTGGCGGCAACTGGAGGCCGTCCACGACCGAGGGTTGGCGGCGACGCTCGGAATCTGTAACGTCGACCTGACGACGCTCGCCGACCTCGTCGCCGCCGCCCGCGTCCCCCCGTCCGTCGTGCAGGTGGCCTGTCACCCCTACCGCCCCCGGACCGACCTGGTGGAGTGGTGTCACGAGCGGGGAATCCGGGTCGTCGCGCACTCGCCGCTGTCGGTGCCGGGCTTGCTGGACGACCCGGTCGTCGCGGACGTCGCCGCCGAGATGGGCGTCTCGCCCGCGGCAGCGATCCTCGCGTGGCACGTCGGCCGGGGGGTCGTCCCCATCCCGGCGAGCGTCGACGCCGACCACGTAGTCGAGAATCTCGCCGCGGCACAGCATCGTCTCCCGGAGGGGGCGCGAGAACGGTTCGCGGCGCTCGAAGACCCCGAGTTCGAACGATGAGCGGGGAGAACGTCCGTGGACGGCGACTGGGTGCCGCGGCGGTGACGGCGACGGCCGTCGCCGCCGCGGGCGTGGCCGTCGGGGGGTGGACGCTCGTCGCCGACGCGACCACCCGCGCCGCCGCGAACCGCTGGACGCTGGTGACGGGGGCGGTCCTCGCGTACGAGGTGAGCTTTCTCGCGTACCACCTCGACGCCGACCGGCCGGCCGCGGCCCTCGCCCCGCCGAATCTCGTCACGCTGACCCGGGGGCTGCTGTACGCCGCGACGGCGGGGTTTCTCGTCGTACCACCGTCGCCGGCGGTTCGCTGGGCACCCGCCGTCTGTTACGGCGTCGGCGTCTCCCTCGACGTCGTCGACGGCCGCCTCGCGCGGTGGACGGGACAGACGACGCCGCTCGGGGAGAAACTCGACCACGCGTTCGACACGCTCGGCTTTCTGGTCGCACCGCTCGTCGGCGTCGCCTGGGGCCGTCTCCCCGTCGCCTACCTCACGCTGTCGGCGGCACGCTACGTCTACCGCGCCGGGTGCTGGTGGCACCGACGGCGGGGACGACCGGTCGGCGACCTGCCGGAGAGTCGGGTGCGACGGCCGCTGGCAGCGCTCCAGATGGGCTTTGTCACCGTCGCGCTGACACCGATCCTCCCGGCTGCGCTCGTCCACCCGGCGAGCCTCCTGATCGTCTCGCCGTCGCTCGCGACGTTCGTCCGCGACTACCTGTCCGTCACGGGGCGACTCGACGGACGATCGGTCGAATAGCCACACGACGCGGGTGGGCGGCAGTATGAAGTGAGCGGCGTCGCAAGGACGGGCGTGACTGGAAGCGTCGAGGACGCGGACGAACGGGGGTCGGCCCTCCCGTCGACCGGACGGTCGCTCTACTTCACCGGCCCTCGATCCATCAGCATCGAGCGGGAGTCGGTGAACGGTCCCGACCCCGACGAAGTGCTCGTCGAGGTGTGCGTTTCTGCGGTGAGTTCGGGGACCGAGCTCCTGATCTACCGGGGGGAGATGCCCCGCGACCTGGCCGCGGACGCGACCATCGACGCCCTCGGCGACGACCTCTCCTACCCGCTGAAGTACGGCTACGCGACGGTCGGAGAGGTGGTGGACTGCGGCGCGAACGTCGACGAACGATGGCACGGCCGGCGCGTGTTCGCGTTCAATCCCCACGAGAGCCACTTCGTCGCGTCGCCGGCCGATCTCTTTCCGGTGCCCGAGGACGTGTCGACGGCGACGGCCGCCCTCCTGCCGACGGCAGAGACGGCGACGACGCTCGTCATGGACGGGCGCCCGCGAGTGGGGGAACGCGTCGTCGTCTTCGGCGCGGGGATGGTCGGACTCGTCACGACGAGCGTCCTCTCCGCGTTCCCGCTGGATCGGCTCACGGTGGTCGAACCCGTCGCCGACAGGCGGGAGATGGCCGCTCGCCTCGGCGCCGACGAGACGCTCCACCCCGAGGCGGCGGCCGAAATCGGCGAACGGGGCGACCCCGCGGGCGCGGATCTGGCCTACGAACTCTCGGGGTCGCCCGCGACGCTCGACGACGCCATCGACGCCGTGGGGTACGACGGCCGGATCGTCGTCGGATCGTGGTACGGTCGCAAGCGCGCGGAGACGGACCTCGGGGGGTTTTTCCACCGGAACCGCATCGACGTGTCGTCGAGCCAGGTGAGCACGCTCGCGCCCGAACTCCGGGGGCGGTGGACCAAGACACGCCGGATGGGGGTGGCGTGGGACCGCCTCCGGGACCTACCCGCCGACCGCCTCGTCACCCACCGGATCGGGTTCGAGGACGCCGCCGAGGCCTACCGACTGCTCGACGGCGGCCCCGAGAACGCCTTACAGGTGTTGCTCGATTTCGCGTGAGCCGAGCGTATAAGTCCGTCCCTGCCCACGACCGGGTATGTTCCGGCTCTCGGTGTCGCGGGACTTCGTAGCCCAGCACTTCCTCACGGTCCCCGACCCCGGTCCCGAAGGCGAGGTCCACAGCCACCACTTCGAGGTGGCAGTGCGCTTCGCCGGACCCGACCTCAACGAGTACGGCTACCTCGTGGACATCGACGCCGTCGACGCCGCGCTCGACCGCCTCGAATCTCGGTACGCCGACGCGCTCCTCAACGACCTACCGGAGTTCGAGGGGAGGAACCCCAGCGTCGAGCGGTTCGCGCGGGTCTTCGGCGACCGGTTCGTCGAGCACGTCCCCACCGACCACCCCACGCGCCTGACCGTCCGGATGTGGGAGGACGAAGACGCGTGGGCCAGTCACGAGCGATCACTGTAATGGACCACGCCGACGAGCGGTATCTGGCGGCGAAACGCACGGTCGACGACCGGGCGCTCGACCGGCGGGTCCGGGACCGCCTCCTCGACGAACTCCCGGCCGCCCCCCGGGTGCTGGAGGCGGGGTGTGGCACCGGCGTCACCGTCCCGCGCCTCGTGGACTGGGGCGTGACCGCCGGTGCGTACCGCGGCGTCGACCGGAATCGGGCCGTCGTCGAAGCCGCCCGGGAGTCGCGGGCGGCGGAACTCGACGCCGAGCCGGTAGAGGGTGGGTTCCGCGTCGACGATCTGACCGTCCGCTTCGAGGCCGGGGACGCGCTGAACGCCTTCGGCGACGAGCGGGCGGACCTCGTGGTAGCGCAGGCGTTTCTCGACCTCGTCCCCGTCGAGGCGGCGCTCGACGCCTTCGCGGCGGCGCTCGGTCCCGACGGCCTGGTGTACGCGCCGATCACGTTCGACGGCGAGACCATCTTCCAGCCGGCGCATCCGTCCGACGACGCCGTCGTCGCGGCGTACCACGCGGCCATCGACGACGCGCCGGGACGGGATTCACGGGCGGGACGCCACCTGCTCGATCACTGTCGGGAGCGAGCGGGGGAACTGCTGGCGGCCGCCGCGTCGGACTGGGTGGTCCACCCCCGAAACGGCGGCTATCCCGCCGACGAGCGCCACTTTCTCGACACCATCCTGTCGTTCGTCGCGGACGCAGTCGACGGCACGGTGCCGGAAGCCGACGCGTGGCTCCGGACCCGCCGACGGCAGTTGGCGGCGGGGACGCTGACCTACGTCGCCCACGGGTACGACGTCCTCTACCGGCCCGAGTCCAGGTGAGCCGTCGGCGGGGGGACCGCCACCCCGGACCGGCGTCCGTCGGCGCTCTGGCCCGCCGTAGCGGTCGTCGCGCGCCGGGCGCGCTGCCGAGCCGTCGGCGTCGGTGCCGTCCGCGACGCCCTCGGTCGGACTGCTCGCGACGTCGGGCGTTCTGAACGACGTCACCTCGTTCGGGCAGGTGGGCGGCGGCCCGGTGAGCGGGGTGCGGGTGGCGTGGCGCCGGCCGTGGCCGCGGCGACGGAGCCTACGTCTCCCGGCGGTAGAGGACGACGAGGATGGCGATCAGCGCCACCTGGACGACCTTGTCACCGATGCCGCCGGGACTGAGGACGTTCGGCCAGTTCAGGTAGAAGTAGAGGACCACCTGCACCCCGGTGAAGGGAATCCCGACGAGATAGAGGAGGCGGCGCCGGTAGTCCAGAAGGAGGAGGAGGACGGCGACGAAGAAGGCGACACCCGCGAGGACGAAGCTGACGCCCTGGAGCGTATCGATGGCGAGGGCGCCGAAGACCAAGTGGACCACTCCCGTGATGACCGCTAGAACGATGCCGACCCAGTGGAGTCGGGTGAGTGACGCCGTCTCGAACGATGACGTGAATGACATTCTCACACAGTGTAGGGCGTCGGCGACCTAAAGGGTCGGGTCGGCCGAGGTGAGCGCACTCAGCGACGACGACACCAGGCCGTCGGCGGAGTGACTGGCCACGGGCCACTGCCGGTTCGAGGAATCGTTTCGGATGTGCCACCCGGGAGTGTCGCGGACGGCGTTCGACTCGGTGCCTGAAGAGCGGTTGACACGGAAGTATCCGGGGTAGTGCGGGGAAACGTGGCCGTGACGCCGATGGGATGGCTCTATCGACGGACGCGGGCGGAAGGGGCGACCCAGCCGATTCGGCGGGTGCGGGACGCGATGGGGCGGCGCGTCCGTGGAGAGTGACGAACGGCTATCGCCGCTCGGAGAGCGCGACGTAGGCCGAGTGCTCGGTGAGCGACGTGCGGATCGAGGCGGCGACGAGGAGCGGGAGCATCACCACGGCGGCCGTGGCGGCGGCGGCTGGGTCGAAGAAGTAGCCCGCGGCGGCGACGGCGACGACCGTCGCAACCATCACGGACCCGAGTACGACCCGCGCTTCGGGGGGCCCCTCGCCCGAAGCGGGGCCGAATCGTTCGTCGTAGGTGTCGGAGACGGCGGCCATTGTTCTCTTAGCAAATTATGGCCAGACCCAAATATATTTAACGAGGTAATCATCGACCATGATTAAAATGGACGATCCTGAGGAATGCTGCCGAGAAAGTAACTGAACGATAGTTACATACTAGCGGGGCGCGGCCGACGAGTCGACCCGCTACGGATCGAAGTCGGCCATGAACGAGGTGTGGAGGCGGTAGAACAGCATCATACCGCCGACCCAACTGAGGATGCCGTAGGCGACGTAGGCGAGCGTCGGGAGTTCCATGTAGAAATACATGTACGACCCGATCAGCAGATACACGACGACGAAGACGCCGAGGATGCGGATACCGCGACTGGAAACCTGTTGTTTCGGATTGGCCATGGTGGAACGGCGGCACGGGTGCCGGTGTGTACCGGAGGTGAGTCGGCCCGCAGGTTAAGGACGAAAGTTCATGCAAAACCTGCGAAAGGCGTCGACACTATATGGTGGAGAGGTCAACGAACGGTATGATTCGCGTAGGCGTTAACGGGTACGGTACCATCGGGAAGCGGGTTGCCGACGCAGTGAACTCGATGCCCGACATGGAACTCGTGGGCATCGGCAAGGCCAGTCCGAACCACACGGCGGACGCGGCCGCCGAGCGGGGCTACGACATCTACGTCCCGGAGGGTCGACACGACGGATTCGACGACGTGGGCATGGCCGTCGCGGGGGACATCCACGACCTGATCGAGACGAGCGACATCGTCGCCGACGCGACGCCGGCCGGGATGGGCGCGGAGTACCGTCCCATCTACGAGGAACACGACACGCCCGCGCTGTTCCAGGGTGGCGAGGGCGCCGACGTGGCCGACGCGAGTTTCACCGCCCGCGCCAACTACTCCGAGGCGACCGACAAGGACTACGTCCGGATCGTCTCCTGTAACACGACGGGGCTGAACCGGATGTTCGCACCGCTTCACGAGGAGTACGGCGTCGAGCGCGCGAGCATCACGCTCGTGCGCTGTCGCGGCGAGCACGCGGTCATCTCGGCCGACCCCGTCACGCTGCCGTCCCACCACGGCCCCGACGCCCTCGAAGTGATCCCCGACATGGGACCGATCACGACGATGGGCATGAAGGTGCCGACGGTGCGGCATCACTTCCACGGCATCAACGTGGAACTCGGCGCAGAGCCGAGCGCCGAGGAGGTCCGCGACCTGCTCGCGTCACAGTCGCGCATCCACGTGATCGACGGCGACCTGGGCATCGACTCGGGCTGGGAACTCCAGGAGTTCGCCTTGGACCGTGGCCGCGACCGGATGAACCTCTACGAGAATCAGATCTTCGAGGACTCCATCAGCATGGACGGCCCGCAGCTCCACCTGTTCCAGTCCATCCACCGCGAGAGCGACGTGGTGCCGGAGAACGTGGACGCCATCCGTGCGATGATGGGCGACGCCGACGCGGCGGAGAGCATCGAACTGACGAACGAAGTCATGGGTATCGGCGACATCTAAATGACGGCAAACGAGACCGAGGCAATCGAGGACGAGGAGTTGGAACCGGGGACGGAACTGGTCAGCGGCTACGGATCGAGTCCGGGCGTCGCGACCGGTCCCGTGAAGATCATCGCGGACATCGACGAAGCCGGCCGGATCGAGGAGGGCGACGTAATCGTCACCGAGATGACCGCCCCGGACATGGTGCCCGCGATGAAGCGCTCCGCGGGGATCATCACCGACGAGGGAGGGATGACCTCCCACGCGGCCATCGTCTCCCGGGAACTCGGCGTTCCGGCCATCGTCGGCTGTGGCGAGGCCACGTCGGTCCTGTCCGACGGCCAGCGGATCACGCTCGACGGCCAGAAAGGGACCGTCGTCGTCGCAAAAGCGGAGTCGGAGACGGTCGAGGTGGACGACGCCGATCCGGAGGGTGACCGCGCCACGACGGGCGGGGCCCCTACCACGGCGACCGAGGTGAAGGTGAACGTCTCCATCCCGGACGCAGCCCAGCGGGCCGCCGACACGGGCGCCGACGGCGTCGGCCTGCTCCGTCTCGAACACATCCTGCTGTCGACGAGCAAGACCCCCGAGAAGTACGTCGCCGATCACGGTGAGGACGCCTTCGTCGAGGAGATTTCCGAGGAGATCCGGAAGGTGGCGGACGCGTTCTATCCCCGGCCGGTGCGCGCTCGCACCCTCGACGCGCCGACCGACGAACTCGCGGAACTCGAAGGCGGCGAGGAGGAACCGCACGAACACAACCCGATGCTCGGCTACCGGGGCATCCGACGCAGCCTCAAGGAACCCGAGATGGTCAAACTCGAACTGCGGGCGTTCAAGCGCCTGCACGACATGGGCTACGACAACGTCGAGGTCATGTTCCCGCTTCCCAACGACGCGGAGGACGTGCGTCGGGCACGAGAACTGATGGACGAAGTCGGAATCGACCGGGAGAAACACCGCTGGGGCGCGATGATCGAGACGCCGGCCAGTATTCGATCCATCGACGAGATCATCGACGAGGGCATCGACTTCGTCGCGCTCGGTACCAACGACATCGTCCAGTTCATGCTCGCCGTCGACCGCAACAACGCGATGGTCGCGGACCGTTTCGACGACTTCCACCCAACCATCCTGGAGGCGATGGCGGAGGTCATCGAGGCGTGTAACGAACACGACGTCGATACCACCATCACGGGCCAGTCCGGCTCCCACCCGGACATGGCGAAGTTCCTCGTCGAGAAGGGAATCAGCTCGCTGTCCTCGAACATCGACGCCGTCGGCGAGGTGCGTCGCGTCGTCGCCCGCGCCGAACGGAAACTTTTGCTCGATTCCGCACGCGAGACGCTCGACGACGAGGACGACCCACAGATCGACTGACTGCGGCCGGAAGTTTCTCTTATCAGGTGCCAACGGCCGCGCGCCGGGCTGATCCCCGGCGCGATACCGTGCCCGTCGAGGGCGTCCGCGAGACCCGCCAGACACCACGCCTTCGAGAGGTTCACCCCGACGAGGTGAAAGGCGACCCCGTCTTCGGGGACCGAGACCACGTCGACGGGGGTCGAGAATCGTCGCGTCGGGGGAGTCGTGAGGTCGGGCAGGAAGCGGTCGAGCCACGCCCGGAACTCGTCGCGGTCGTACACCCGACGCATGAGGTCGGCCTCCGTCAGGGACGGCGACAGGAAGTCCCAACCGAGCGGTTCGGAGGCGACGGGGGCATCCCGGTCGTCGGCGAAGCGCTCGACTTCGCGGGCGACGTTCTCGGGCGTCACTCGCGCGTCGACGCCGCGGACGATGGCGGCCTCGTCGACGAGGCGGAGCGTCCGGACGAGCACCCAGTGGCTGTGGACCGCGGAGTGCCGGTCGTAGCAGCCGTAGAACACCGGGTGGCGTGTCGAGGGGCGGTCGGCGAGTCGACCGACCGCGCGTAGTGGGGATACTCCGTGTCGACGGACGCCAGCGGATGACGAGCGAGCGTCGCCGCCGTCTTCCGGTCGATCCAGTCGCTCCGTCCGGCGAGCAACGTTTCGGCGTCGACGGTCGCGAACGACATCAGGCGGCGTGTGGTCGCGGGGGCGTACTTGTGTGGCGCGTGCCCGTGGGGCACGGTCCGGCCGACGTCGCCACTGGCCGGTGAGTGCGCGAAGAAGAGTGGCGGCGGGACGCCGCCGGAGCCGGTCGAGACGCCGCGGTTACATCCCGAGCAGCGTCTGGATCGAGCCGCGCGCCTCCCAGACGCCGGACACGATCATGACGACACCCGCAAAGAGCGCGAGGGCAACGGCCCACCGGCGCGTCGGGGACAGAGAGTCGATGTCGATGTCGAAGGACATGTACATCACGGAGAGGTACATGAGGCCGATGACCGGCGCGAACAGCGCGCCGGAGAGGGCAAAGAGGATGAGCGGCGCCTCGAAGAGGAGGTTGAGCGCGAGGGGAATCGCCGCGAACAGCAGGACCGTTCCACGGAAGACGGTGTCACGGGTGATATCGAATTTGTCGAAGACACCGTGGAGCGCGAAGGCGTCCTCCCAGAGCCGCGACATGCCGTAGAGCGGGCCGATGAGCGTCGAGAAGAGGGCGGCGACGGTGGTCAGCAGGAAGAGGGTGGCGGACCACTCGCCGAACTGCGTCGTGAAGATATTGGCCATCTGAGGGATGACGGTGAACCCGCTGGGCTGGATACCCTGCGTGTGTAGCGTCGCCGCGGCGGCCGTCCACATGAAGAAGGAGAAGACGGCCAGGATGGTCGACGAGAGCAGGTTCTGCCAGAGGACGATGTCGCCCCAGCCCTTGAGGCGGTCGATCTCCTCGTCGGACAGGTCGTACTTGTCGATGTCGTGACCCTCTTCGAGGGGTTCGAACATCCCCATGACCTTGTCCTTCGCGAACCAGACGTAGGAGACGGTCGGGCCGAAGCCGGCACCGATCCAACCGAACATCGTGAGGACGAACGCCATCCCGCCGACGCCGAGACCGGAGACCTGTCCGGGAATCGACGGGACGAGACCGCCCGCGAGGCCACCGATCCACTGGTCGGCAGTGCTGAGCGAGACGAAGGCGATCAAAACGAGGAAGATCCACAGCAGCGACGTGGCGATCTTCTCGATCAGGTCGTAGGAACGTGTCATCACGATGCCGAGGCCGGCGAGGACGGTGACGATCATCCACACCTCGGTGGAGAGGGGGATCAGTTCTTGGAACGCGCCGGCAGTCTCGCCGAGGTGACCGGAGAGCCCGATGGCGTAGATCAGGCCGCCGAGGAACACATAATAGAAGATCCACTTCATCTTCCAACTCTTCTCGTACAGGGCGTCGAGGAACGTGTCGCCGGTCATGACGCCGTAGCGGACGAGATAGTACTGACCGAAAATCTTCGTGAACGTGATCAGGGGGATGAGCCAGATGCCCTCCATCCCGAGATACGCGCCGCCGAGGGGGACGCTCAACACCTCGCCGCCACCGATCTGTGAGGCGGTGAACACCCACGCCGGCCCCATGTAGCTGAGGAACTCCTTGAGCGTGGACGGGGGTTCGGAGATGCGCGATTCGGTCGCCGCGTCGACGGAGCCGGTACTCACGCCGACTCACCCCGCCGCGGATGGCCCACCGTCCGGTGGGCCGAACTGCGTGTCCGTGATCGAGGCTGCCGACGGGCGGTTCGTCCTGTGGCGTCGATCCGTGTCGACGCGGGAGTGAATCGTGGTGGGCTCTGCCGCATGTCCAAACCGATGAAAGATGGTGAACATAGTATAAACGCGGAAAGACGCACTTTTTGCATGATTTATCATGAAGACCATATTCCTTAAGGTCATTTAACAGCCTTGTTTTCCGGGTGTGTACGCGTGAAAATCGGATGACTGCGGCGGGACACCGTGGGGAGAACGCGCCGTCGGCGGGACGGCGAACCAGTCGGAGCGTAGTAACGAATGACGCGGTCGAAAGCGCTTTAATTATTGTTAGGAATTACTGATACCATGGTGATACTGACAGCCATTGACAGAGATCCCGGATGCAAGGGAGTCGTCGAGACGGCCCACGACCTCGCGACGGGCATGGACATGGAGATGGTGGTGCTCCACGTCATTCCCGAAGACGGGAACGAGGAGGCCGCCAGGGAGGAGATATCCGAGATGGTCCGCTCGGTCGTCGGCGACCTGGATGACGTGGACCTTCGGATCGTGCCCGAACAGACGCGGCGCGACCTGCCGACCGGTCGGACCGCCAACCACATCCTGCAGGTGGCCGAGGAGATCGATCCGGACTACATCGTCATCGGGTCGCGAAAGCGCACGGGTCTCGGGAAGATTCTACTCGGGAGCGTCTCGAAGCTGATTCTGGCGAACGCGAACGTGCCCGTCGTGACGGTCGAACAGAAGCGGAAGGCGGAGGCCTGACTATCGGCGCAAGCGGAGGTAGATTCCCCCGCCGGCGAGTGCCGCGGCGACGCCGGCGGCGACGAGCAACAGCCGATAGCCGGCGAGCGGCGAGCGGAAGGCAACGCCCGCGGTGGCGGTGAACCCGACCGGGCCGAGCGTCTGGCCGAGTCGCAACACGCTGGTGCGCATCCCCATCACGCCGGCGCGAAGGTCGTCGTCGACGAGCGTGACGACCGCGGTGTCGATGGAGGGCATCACGACACCGAAGCCGACGCCGAAGACGAGCAGCGACGCACCAACGGCGAGCGGCGAGGGGGAGAGCCGGACCGCGAGGAGTCCCACGCCGTAGGCGACGAAGCCGAGGGCGACGAGTTCCGACGGCGACCGGAGATCCGAGAGTCGGCCGTACTGCGAGGAGACGGCGGCGCTCGCGAGCGCGACGGCCGACAGGGTGGCGCCGATCCGGCCGGCTCCGAGGCCGAAGGCGTCGCTCAGGAGGAGGGGCAGGACGGTCAGAACGGCGCCGTAGAAGATGAAGAACGCGGCGAAGAGCGCGGCGAAGATGGCGAGCGCCCGGGGCAACACGGCGACGGCCCGCAGGCGGCCGAGGTAGGTGCGCACGTCGGTCGAGCGCGAGGCGTCCGGTTCGGTCAGCGCCACCGCCGCGAAGAGACCGACGAGGACGGCGACGCCGAAAAAGAGGAAGGGGGCGTTCCAGCGGATGCCCGCGAGCGCACCGCCGAGGAGCGGGTAGAACGCGGCGCCAGTGCCGATGGTGCTCCCGTTCAGTCCCATCACTGCGTCGCGACGGCGGCCGTCGTAGACGTCGCCGATCAGCGTCACCGCGAGCGTGATGAGGGCGCTCGCACCCACGCCCTGGAGGAGGCGGAGGACGAGTACCTCGGTGAAGGTGCGGGCGAAGGCGACGCCGGTGCCCGCAGCAGCGAAGAGAAAGAGGAGGGGAATCACGACGCGGCGGCGGCCGAAGCGGTCGGCGACGAGGCCGACGAAGGGCGTGACGACGACACCGGGAAGCGTGTAGGCGGTGATGACCAGGCCGATGGCGGCGTCGGAGACGCCGAAGACGGGACGCAGATCCGGGAGGACCGGGCTGACCAGCGAGACACCCATCACGCCCATCAGCGAACACGAGAGGACGACGTAGAGCGTACTCGACCGCCACGGGACGAGCGCCAGCCCCCGGTCCCCATCCAGATCGAACACGGAGAGAGGTTGCGCGGTGGGTTTGTTACCGTTGGGTTCGCGGAAACGGGGGCCTAGAACTGCTCGGCGGTGTCGACGTCGACGCCCACGTCCGCCTCGTCCGGGGAGAAGCGGCCGTCCGCGCTGACCGCGCCGGTGATCGGTGCGTCGCCGGTCTCGACCGTCGCCTCACTAGGCAGATAGTAACTACGTACAGTGTCGTATATTCGGTCGTGTGGGCGGAGACCGAACGTTGATGCGAGCGAGTGTGCTACGGTGAATACGGGCACGAATCGACGGACGCCCGGTCATCCATGACGAACGTGCGCGCCGAGGAACTGAGCTACGAGGTCGGGGGCGACCGTATCCTCGACGAGGTGTCGCTCGACGTCGCGAGCGGGGAGACGATGGCCATCGTCGGCCCCTCCGGCGCCGGAAAATCGTCGTTGCTCCGCCTGCTCAACCGGCTCGACGAGCCGACCAGTGGCACGGTGTACCTCGACGGGACCGACTACCGGACGCTGGAACCGGAGACGCTGCGAAAGCGGGTGGGACTGGTGCCACAGCAACCGGCGCTCCGGGACGGGACCGTCCGCGAGAACGTCACCATCGGCCCGCGGCTCCGCGGCGAGTCGGTCCCCGAGGAGCGCCTCGCGGAGCTACTGGAGCGGGTGGGGCTCGCGGGGTACGCGGACCGCGACGTGGCGGACCTGTCGGGCGGCGAGGCCCAGCGGGTCGCCATCGCGCGGACGGTCGTCAACGATCCCGAGGTGCTCCTGCTCGACGAACCGACGGCGAGCCTCGACAGCGAGAGCGAGGCGGCGATCGAACGGCTGTTGACCGACCTGCTCGCCTCGGGCGAGCGGACGGCGATCCTCGTCACACACGACGAGCGACAGGCCACGCGGCTGGCCGACCGCGTGGCCCGCTTCGCCGACGGACGGATCGTCGAGGTGGGAACGCCACGGGAGGTGATCACGTGATCGCCGTCCCCGAGAGGCTGTCAGATCCGGTCGTCGTCGAGGGGCTCTTTCAGGTGGCCGCAGCGACGGCGCTCGCGGCCGTCGTCATCGCCATCTCGTCGATCCGGGGTCTGGGACTGGAGCGAGAACTCGGCGGCTCCTTCGCCCGTGGCTTCGTGCAGGTGCTCGCGATGGGGGCGCTCATCGGCGCGCTCTTTTCCATCCCGCTCGCCTACTCGGGACTCCTGCTCGCGGCGATGGTCTGTTATGCCGCCTGGGAGTCGCGCAAGCGTGGCGACGGCGTGCCCCGCGCCTTCCGCATCTCCGTGTTCTCGCTCGCCCTCGGTGCCGGGGTGGTCATCGTGACCATGGTCGCCGCGGGCGCCATCGAGCGGACCGTCCGGAACCTCGTCCCCGTCGGGGGGATGATCATCGCGAACGCGATGAAGACGAACTCGCTGACGCTGGATCGATTTCAGGGGGAAATAGCGTCCAACCGTGGGGAAATCGAGGCCGTCCTCGCCCTCGGCGTGCCGCCCGAACGGGCCGTCTCGGAGTTCGTCACCGAGTCGGTACGGGCGTCGCTCATCCCCGTCGTCGACGCGATGCGGACGCTCGGGCTGGTGTACATCCCGGGGATGATGTCGGGGATGATCCTCGGCGGTGCGAACCCCATCTACGCCGCCGAGTACCAGTTCGTCATCATGGGGATGATCTTCGCCGCGGGCGGCCTGACCAGCATGACGACCAGCCTCCTGCTCTCCCGGGCTGCCTTCACCGACGCGGCCCAGCTCCGGGCGTTCGACGCCACCGAGTGGACGGTGTTCGGGGCGGTCCGGGCGGCCCTGAATCGGCGCTGACGACGTCCGGTTCGGCGGTCACGTCCGTCGCACGGGTATTACACGCCGGGATGGGCGAACGGCGAGGAGGGAGATCAGGCCGACTCGACGGCGTCGATGAGGGCGTCGTAGTCGGGTTCGTTCGTCGGGTCGTCGGCCACCCAGCGGTAGGTGACGGTGCCGTCCGCGTCGACGACGAACACGGCGCGGTTCGCGATGCCGTAGAGGCCGAGGTCCGGGATGTCCATCTCCAGGCCGTAGGCCCGGATGGCGTCGCCGGCCATGTCGCTCACGAGGTCGAACTCGAGGCCGTGTTCCTCGCGGAAGGCGCCCTGCGAGAACGGGGAGTCCGCGCTCAGGCCGAAGACGGTCGCGCCGACATCCCGGAAGCCGTCGAGGTGCTCCTGGAGCGCGAGCATCTCGTTCCGGCAGGGCGGGGTGAAGGCGCCGGGGAAGAAGGCGAGGACGACGGGACCGTCGCCGAGGTGGTCCGCGAGGTCGAACGGCTCGTGTTCTGCGGTGCCGACCGTCGCGGTGAACGTGGGTGCGGTGTCGCCAGTGGATACCATGCACGGACGTTGGGTCGGCATCGGAATAAAACCAGCCACGAACGGGGGTCGATCCCCGACAGCGCTATGTGTCCGGCTCCGGAGGGACGGATATGGCTCGGTTCGACGCGGCGGAGCTGCGGGCGGGTGCGGCGTCGATTCTCGACGGTCTCGGGACGCCGCCGGCGGTCGCCGAGGAGGTGGCAGCCTCGCTGGTGCGGGCGGATCTGCGTGGGCACGAATCACACGGAGTCGTACGGCTAGCGACGGCGTACGGATCGATGGTCGATGCGGGAGCGATCGATCCGGCGGCGACGGCGACCGTCGCCTCCCGGGACGGGGCGACCGTGACGGTCGACGGTCGGCGGGCGTTCGGTCAGCACACCGGCCGTGTCGCCGTCGACGCCGGTGCAACCGCAGCGGCGGCACACGGCGTCGCCGTCGTGGGCGTTCGCAACGGCACCCACCTCGGGCGGATCGGGGAGTGGGCCGAACGGGCCGCCGACCGTGGACTCGCGTTCGTCGCGTTCGTCAACAGCGGCGTGTCGACGCCGACGGTGACGGTGCCCGGGAGCGCCGACCGAACCCTGTCGACGAACCCCATCGCCGTCGGCCTCCCCACGTTCGACGCCCGGCCGTTCCCGGTCGTCCTCGACATGGCGACCAGTCAGGTGGCCCACGGGAAGGTGACACGACGGCACGTCGACGGGACGACGATGCCCGAGGAGTGGACGACGACCGCCGACGGGGAGGGCGTGACCGACGCGACGGCGTTCGAGGAGGGAGCAGGGTCACTCCTGCCGCTGGGCGGCCTGACGGCCGGCTACAAGGGCTTCGGCCTGGCGACGGTGGCGGAGTTGCTGGCCGGCGTCGTCGGCGGGAGCGCGGTGTTCGGCACCGAAGACCCCGGACACGTGAACAACGGCGCCGTCTTCGTGTTCGTCGATCCGCTGGCGTTCGCGACGCGGGACCGGATCGAACGTCTGATCGACGCCTTCGACGCGCACGTCGGGACGGCCGAGATGTACGACGCCGTTCCCCGCCCGCCGACGGCGGGCGCCGACCGGCCGCTCCTCCCCGGCGAACCCGAACACCGGACGGCGACGGAGCGACGCACCGACGGCATCCCGATGAGCGACCGGACGATGGCGGCGCTGGCGGACGTCGCGGACGATCTGGGCGTCGACGTCGACGGGTGAGGCGTGACGGCGTGGCTGATCTCCGGCGGTCAGAACGTGAGCGTCGTCTCGTGGTCGGCCGCCACGCGGGCGACGGCGCTCTCGTCGTCCATCGACGCCCAGTCGGCCAGGTCCGAGTCGTCGATGCCGCGCGCGTCACAGCAGGCCCGCAACGCGACGGCATCGGCGAGGGCGTCCGCCTCGCGCAGGGTGTCGACCGTCCGCCCGACCGTCGGCAGGCCGGATGCCTCGATGGCGTGCAGATCGGTCGACTCGGTCAGCAGAGTGACGCCGTCGGCCATCGCGACGAACGACACGTCTTCGCCGTCGAGTACCGCCCCCTTCGCGGCGACGAACGGCAGTGCCGCCTCCGGCTCTTCGGGGCCGGCCGTAAGCAACAGGAACATGGACACACCGAGAGCCGTCGGAGACATATATCCCTCGTCACGCGGCGGGAGACGGGCCGCCCCGAGGCCCGCGCTCAGCCGGCGGCGAGGACGTTCAGTTCGGGGACGGCGAAAAAGAGGACGAGAATCGACGTGAGGACGACGAAGTAGGGGAGGGCTGCCCGGGCGATACGGATGTAATCGATGTCGGTGATGCTGCTCATGATGTAGAGGTTCAGGCCGTAGGGCGGGGTGATGAAACCGATGGCGTCGCTGATCATGAAGATCACACCCCACATGAGCGGCGAGATGCCGAGGGCGAAAGCCGCCGGCGCCAACAGCGGCGCGGTGAGGATCATGTTGGGAATGGAGGCCAGGATCGAGCCGCTCAGCAGCATGACGACGAGGAGCGCGGCGCCGACGAGAACGGGCGCGTCGAGCGCCAGAATCGCGTCCGAGACGGCGTCCTGCAGGCTCAGAAACGAGAGGCCCTGCTGGATCATGATCGACGTGATCAACACCGGGATGATGATGCCGACGAGGTAGACGGTGAGCTGGACCGCCTCCACGACGAAGTCGAAGTCGTCGATGTGGCCGGAGAGGAACTCCGCGGTGACGACGAAGAGGATGGCGATGGAGGCGGATTCCGAGGGCGTGAAGATGCCGGTGAAGATACCCCCGAGGAGCAGGACGATGGCCAGCAGGGAGTTTCGCGCCCGCAACATCGACCGGAGGATGGCGGTGAGGCTGAACGAGTACTCGGTCGTGCCGTAGCCCTGCCGGTGGGAGATGACCGTCGCAGTGACGATGAGCCCACCGAGCATCAGGAGACCGGGAAGGATGCCCGCGACGAACAGGTCGGTGACGGAGAGGTTGAACGTGACGCCGTAGAGGATAAAGAGGACGCTGGGTGGGATGATGATCCCGAGGGTGCCACCCGCGGCGATGGTGGCGGCGCTGAAGACGGGGTCGTACCCTTCCTCGTTCAGTTCGTCGGTGAAGGCCTCCCCGACCGACGCCGTCGTCGCGGCGTTGGAACCGGTGATGGCCGAGAAGACGCCGGCGGTGACGAGGGCGGTGTTCGCCGAACTGCCCGGGAGCCACCCCGCGACGGCACGGGACATCTCGACGATGTCCCGCGCGATGCGCAGTTGGTTGACGAGGGCGCCGACCAGAATGAACAGGGGGACCGCAGTCAGCGGGAACGTCCACAGCTGGTAGTACGAAACCAGCGCCATGTTCCGCAGGCTGAACACCGGGAAAAACAGCGAGAAGCCGATGGCCCACGTCGAGAACACCAGCAGGATTGGAACGCCGATCACGAACATGACGGCGGCGAGGACGGTCAAGCCGACGAGGGCGACGCCGGGGTCGACGCCGGCGACGCTCGTCTGCAGGGCGGGGATCACTCGCCCACCACCTCGTCGTCGGCGTAGGTGATATCCTCACCGTGTCGGAACGCGTGTGTCACCCAGAGCATCTGCTCGACGACCCGAAAGAGCACGAGTCCGACACCGACAGTCACCGCCAGATACGTCACGGCGTCGGGAATCCGCGTCCCCGTGATCGTCGCGCCACGGGACAGGAAGCTGCCGAAGACGGGGAGGGAGTAGACGAACACCACGCCGGCGAAGGCGACCCAGCACAGCCACTCGACCCAGTAGACGAGATAGCGGCCGGTGTTCGATAGCCCGGAGATGACCATGGTAAAGCGTAGGTGGTCCTCGTTGCGGATCACGTAGGCCACGGAGAGCCAGGCGACCCAGACGAACATCCCGATTGCGCTCTCCTGTGCCCAGAGGGCCTGTTCGCCCGTCAGGGTCCGCTGGATGACCGCGAAGCCGATCACGAGACCGTAGACGACGAGGAGCGTGCCGCCGAGGTAGAGTTCGGCGTTGCGTTCGAACCGCCCGATTCGCGTCTCCTCCAGGCGCTTCGGGTCGAGGGCCGTGCGGACGTACCGGCGGAGTGTGGAAGCCATCGGCGACGGTTAGATCAGGTCCAGATAGTCGTCCCACCAGGCGTCCAGGGAGAAGTTCTCGGCGTCGTCGGGGACGCCGCTCTCCCGGGCGAGGCCGTGCAGACGGTCGAAGAAGCCATCGGTGAACTCGCCGTGGACCCGGTCGATGGCGTCGGCGTAGAGATCACGGTTGTCGACGGGGTCGACCGGTGCCCGCCACTCGTCGAGTTGGCTCTCGCTCAGCCAGTTGACCTGCACCGGCCCGCCGTCGGGACCCCCGGTGTGGAAGTTCGAGCCCTCGACGGGGGCGTCGGAACTCAGCCCCTGGAAGCGCTCGTACGTCCGGTCGGCGCGCTGGATGCTCCGCTCGGCGAGGTCGCCCGTCACCTCGGCGAAGGCGGCGCGTTCGGACTCCGAGAGCCCCTTGAGGAAGTCGACGCGACACCAGATCGGGTCGAGACCGGGCGCCCACTGGGTCAGCGTCACCTGCGCGGTGATCGACGTGATCTGGGCCGCGACGGCGTAGGGTGGGATGATCTCCAGACCGTCGACGACGCCGGATTTCATCCCCTGGAGCGTGTCGGCGAAGGAGATGGTGATCGGATTCATCCCGAGTTCGTCGAACGCCGTCGAGATCACGTCGCTCTGGGTGGTGCGGATCTTTCGACCCTCGAAGTCGGCCGGCGAGGTCACCGGCGACCCCGGGTCGCTCCCGGTGCCGACGAGGTGGGCGCGGTAGCCCGGCGGGTCGAATCCGACCGGGAGCACGCCGTACTTCTTCGCGAACGGCACCCAGTACTCCTCCCAGGTGGTCGGGTGGACGAAGCTGTACCCGATGGACGCGCGCTGGTGGACCGGGAAGGTGTAGGGGATGCTCCAGATTTCGTTCTCCGGCCAGATCTTCGCCGAGTTGGCGACGGAGCTACTGCCGAGCTGGATGACCTGCGATCCCAGCTTCGACATGCAGGACTGCTCGCTGCAGAGTTCCTGACTGCCGATCAGCGCCAGATCCGGGGCGTCGGATCGCTCGTCGAGGCGGCGCTCGAGTTCGAAGACCGGATACACCAGGCCACAGCCCTCGGGTCCCTCGGGGAGGGGTCCGTCGAGGTTCCAGCAGGTCGTGTCGGGGTTCTGGGTGCCGGCCCAGCGGGCGGTGGTGCCGCCGCCGCTGCCGCCTCCGGTACCGGTGTCGGTGTCGGTAGCGCCGTCGCCGTTCCCGCCGACGCAGCCGGCGAGGCCGCCGAGCGCGCCGAGTGGCGCCATCCGCAAGAGGGTTCGTCGCGAGTGATTCGTCGGCTCGGTACGGTCGTCCGTGGGTCCGTCTGTGGTCATTGGCTGTGAGAGGCGTGTCGTCGCTCCCGGGCCCCGTCGAACGACGGGTGGGAGCCGAACGGAAATCGAGCGTCTGTCGTCGGCTACGAGCCGCTACGGGCCACCGGGTCATTCCTCTATCCGCCTCGACACCATTTTCCGAGAGCCGTGACGCCGCGCGGGCGCGTCGAGGGTCGCGGCAGCGGCAGGGAGTGACCGTATCGACAAGGATAGGCAGTGTAATTCGAAGACACACTAATCCAGAACGTTACTCGCCGTTCGTGGCCCGAGTGGACGCAGAGCCCGCTGGTGCGTCGCTGGTAGAAGTTGGCAAAACTTGCACGCCGACGAGCCGGGTACTACTAACTGGCAGTACGTAGTAGCGGTGGGCATGGCCGAGTTCGGCGCCCTCTCGCTCGTCCCCCCACTGTTCGCCATCGGACTGGCGGTCGTCACGCGAAAGGCGGTGCTATCGCTCTTTCTCGGCGTGTGGTCCGGTGGGGTCATCTACACGGGCGGGGTGGGCCTGAGTCAGACGTTCGACTGGATCGTCGCCGCTATCGGTGAGAGTACCTTCCACGCCCAGATCATCATCTTCACGCTGTTGCTCGGATCGGCGGTGGCGATGATCTGGCAACTCGGCGGCTCCCACGCGGTGCGAAACTGGGCCATCGCCCACCTCGACAGCCGCCGGAAGGTGGGGGTGGCGGCGTGGCTCCTGGGGCTCCTCCTCTTTTTCGACGACTACGCCAACACGGCGGTCGTCGGGAGCACGATGCGCGACGTCTCCGATCACCTGCGTCTCTCCCGGGAGAAGCTCTCCTACCTCGTCGACTCGACGGCGGCGCCGGTGGCGACCCTCGCCATCTCCTCGTGGGTCGCGTTCCAACTCTCCATGATCGAGTCGGGGTACGGAGCGACCGACCTCGCCGCGAGCGAGATACCCAACGCGTTCGCCATCTTCCTACAATCGATTCCGTACAACACCTACGCCATCCTCTCCATCGCCATGGTCGGTATCGTCGTGTTGAGCGGGCGCGACTACGGCGAGATGCTCGCGGCCGAACACCGGGCCGCGACGACGGGGAAGGTGACCCGCGACGACGCACGACCCATGCAGGACGTCTCGGCCGAACTCGGCGACCCCGACGTCGAGGATCCGGAACTGCTCGCGTTCTTCCTGCCCATCGGGGTGTTGATCGTCGTCACGCTGGGGTCGGCGCTCTGGACCGGCTACAGCCCCGGCTCGTCGCTCTACGAGACGATCATCGGCGCCGACTACGCGGTGGCGCTCATCTTCGGCTCCTTCGCGATGGTCGCTTCGACGTACGCCATCGGCGTCGGCACGGGACGTCTCTCGCTCGGCGAGAGCGTCGACACGACCATCGACGGCTTCGGCATCATGCTGACCGCGGTGACCATCCTCGTCCTCGCGTGGTCCATCGGCAACGTCGTCGAGGCGCTGGGCACCGGGGAGTACGTCGGGGGCATCGCGGGCCAGGTGCTCGACCCCGCGCTGTTGCCCGTGGTGGTGTTGTTCACCGCCGCCTTCATCGCCTTCTCGACCGGGAGTTCCTGGGGGACGATGGGGATCGTGACGCCCATCGCCGTCCCCGTCGCCTGGGACCTGGCCGGGAGCCACGCCATGGTGGCGGCCATCGTCGGGAGCGTCTTCTCCGGCGCCATCTTCGGCGATCACGCCTCGCCCATCTCGGATACGACCGTCCTCTCGGCGACGTTCACCGGCGCGGACCTGATCGATCACGTCCGCACCCAACTGTACTACGCCGTCACCGTCGTCGTCGTCGCGTCCCTCCTGTTGCTCGTATGGGGGTACACCCGGGTGAACCCCTGGCTGCTCCTCCCGGTCGGCGTCCTCGCACTCGTCGGACTCGTCTACGGCCTGTCGACCCTCGACGCCCGGCGTCGGGGGATCGATCCGACGGGTGCGGACGAGGCGGCCGTCGAGACGAGCGAGGCCGCGGGTGATCTCGGGACCGCCGACTCGGGAGCGCCCCCCACCGACGACGGCTGATACGGATCGCCGTAACTGGTTACCGATGGTTCGGCGGGCCGGGTCGGCGACTCGCCGGACTGACGTCCAACCGTCCGTACGAGACCCGGTCAGGCCGGTTCGAACTCGTGGATCGGCCAGTCGCGTTCGTGCTGCCGAGCCATCGCCAGTTCGTCGTCGGCCGGCGGCCGGGTGGTGAGTCGCACGCGCATGTCGATGGTCGCGTCGGCGTAGGGGACGGTCAGGCGGCCGGTCAGGCGCGCGCCGGTGTCGAGTTCGACGACTGCGATCGTGTAGGGTGCGCGATCCGCGAGCGCCGGCGGCGGCGTGCGGACCTCGGTGTAGGTGACGACGTCGCCGGTCCGCGGCTGTGGCTCGGCACGCAGGTTTCGGCCCCCGCAGGCGTAACACGCCGGTCGCGGCGGGATCAGGTGGACGCCACAGTCCCCACAGACCGCGGCCAGTAGGTCGCCGTCGGCGAGCGCCGCGAAGAACCCGGGGAGGGTGAAGGGACTGTCGGCGGTGTACTCGTCGGGACTGTGCGGCACCGGCGTGGGAGTGGTGTCGTCAGACATGGGTGAGGACGTGGGCGACGGTGACGGCGTCGGCGACGCCACCCTCGTTGATCAGCAGGCCGGTCGTCGCGCCGTCGACCTGTCGCTCGGGCGTCGCGGCGCCCGTGAGCTGTTCGTACACTTCGACCGCCTGGGCGAGGCCCGTCGCACCGATGGGGTGGCCGCGGGCCTTGAGGCCGCCGCTCGTGCTCAGGCGTGTTCTAGTCCAGCCGTCCGACCGCTCGGCGGGCGGGAGCGCGCTCTCGTAGCCCCGGCCGCGCGGCGCCAGCCCCGCCGCCTCCGCGAGGAGCGCCTCGGAGACGGTGAAGGCGTCGTGAACCTCCGCCACGTCGACGTCGGCGGGCGAGACGCCGGCCTCGTCGTAGGCCTGCGTCGACACCTCGTGGGCGCCCTCGACGAACGTGAGGTTTCGTTCCGCGACGGCGATGTTGTTCGCCCCGGCGGCGACGCCCGCGACGCGGACGGTGTCGCCCGGGAGCGTCGCGGCCACGTCGTCGCTCGCGACGAGGACGACGGCGGCGCCGTCGGTGACCGGCGCGCAGTCGTACAGTTTCAGCGGCGGCGCGACGTAGTCGGAGTCGAGGACCGTCTCGACGTCCACCTCGCGTCGGAACTGCGCGCGCGGGTTGGCGACGGCGTTGGCGTGGTTCTTCACGGCGATTCGGGCCAGGTCCCGCTCCGTCGCGTCCGTCTCGTGCAGGTATCGCTGGGCGAGGAGGGCGTACTGGCTCGGCGCCGTGACACCCGACCGGACTTCGAGCGCACGGTCGAAGGCGGCCGAGAGCGCGGTCGTCGCACCGGCGGTTCCCCCCGCCGTCATCTTCTCGACGCCGCAGGCGAGGACGGCGTCGCGGCGCCCGCTCCGCACGTCCTCGACGGCGTGGCGGAGGGCCATCGCGCCGGCGGCGGCACAGCCCTCGACCCGCTCGGCGGGGACGTGGCGCAGGCCGGCCCACTCCGCGAGGAGCGTCCCGTACATGATCTGGCCCTCGTAGGACTCGGACTGGTTGCCGACGTACACGGCGTCGACGACGTCGGCGGGGTCGGGCAGCCCCTCGAACGCCTCCGTGAGAGCGGCGCCGAACAGGTCCCGGCCCGTGAGGTCGGTGCGGCCGAACGGGGAGGTGCCGACGGCCGCGATGTATGGGTCGGTCACACGGGGGCCGTCACGGCCCAGCGAGTTAATCCTATAGGATCGTTTGGAACGGTTTGCACGCCCGATGGCCAGACGGCGTGCGATCGGGCGTGCACTGACTTACAACGCGACGATGGACGGCGCTCACCGCGCGTCGAGTCGGTCCGCGAGGATGTCGAGGGCGTCGTCCAGCGAGGGCCGCTCGCGTTCGGCGCGGCGAAGCGCCGCCATCACCGTCGGATCGATCGGCGGCGAGCGGACGACGTGGGCGCCGCCGGTGGCCGTCGTTCGGTGTAGCCACCGGACGGCCGCGCGGGCCGGCGTCCAGCCGACGTCGGTCAGCGCGACGGCCGTCCGCCACGCCCAGGACCGGCCCTCGGTCATCGAGACGAGGGAGAGCGCCTCGTCGAACCGGCCGAGCGTGGCGTCGACGGTCGACAGCCCCGGGGCGTAGAGGTCGACCAGCGCCTCCTGTTGGGCGTCGACGAGGCCGGCGAGGACGGCGTCGATCCGTCGGTGGTCCGCGCGCTTCCGGGCGCGGTGCGGGTCGATGCCGAGGTCACGGAGCGTCAGCGCGAGGTCGTAGTTGATGTGGGCGTTGATGCCGAGAAACGCATCCTGGGCGACGAGGGCGTCGCCCGCCACGGCGGTGCCGAAGGCGACGCGCCACGGAACCGGGACGGCGTCGTGCGCGCCGCGTTCGAACGCCAGAAAGGCCCGCCGGTAGTAGTCCGCGAACGTCACCGTGTACCGACGCATCCACGGGGGGTCGACGAACCGACCGTCGGCGATGGCCGCCCGGACGGCGCCGGTCATGCGGGTGTAGATGGTCAGGAAGACGGCCCGTCGGTCGCCCGCGGCG